>JANMYQ010000275.1:0-20857 GCA_031382215.1 Methylibium sp. | reverse complement strand
CCGTCCTGCATGGCGGCCAGCACCTTCTGGCCGCGGCCGGTGGTGTTGCGCTGGTACAGCGCCGCCACGATGCCCAGCGCCAGGTGCAGCCCGGTGCCGCTGTCGCCGATCTGCGCGCCGGTGACCATCGGCGGGCCGTCGTCGAAGCCGGTCGTCGAGGCCGAGCCGCCTGCGCATTGCGCCACGTTCTCGTAGACCTTGCAGTCTTCGTACTTGCCCGGCCCGAAGCCCTTGACCGACGCCACGATCATGCGCGGGTTGAGCTTCTGGATGTGCTCCCAGGTGAATCCCATGCGGTCGAGCGCGCCGGGGGCGAAGTTCTCCACCAGCACGTCGCAGGTCTTGATCAGCCGGTCCAGCACTTCCTTGCCTTTGGGGTCCTTGGTGTTGACGGTGATCGAGCGCTTGTTGTGGTTCAGCATCGTGAAATAGAGGCTGTCCACGCCGGGAATGTCGCGCAGCTGGCCGCGCGTGGCGTCGCCCTCGCCGGCCTTTTCGACCTTGATGACGTCAGCCCCGAACCAGGCCAGCAGTTGTGTGCAGGTGGGGCCCGACTGCACGTGCGTGAAGTCGAGGATGCGGACGCCGTCCAGTGCTTTGCTCATGGCATGTTTCCTGAGAGTTTGAAAAAGGGGAATTTCATGCAGGCGCTCTTGGGTGCTTCGGCCGGGCCAGCTGCACCAGCCGGCCGACCAGCGGCCACAGCAGCAACACCAGTGCCAGCGTCGTGATGCTGCCCACCAGCGGGTTGGACCAGAAGACGCCCAGGCTGCCCTGCGACACCAGCATGGACTGGCGGAAGCTCGACTCGGCCATGTCGCCCAGCACCAGCGCCAGCACCAGCGGCGCGAGCGGGTACTTGAGCTTCTTGAACAGGTAGCCGAGCACGCCGAACACCAGCATCAGCCAGACGTCGAACATCGAGCTGTGCACCGTGTAGGCGCCGATCGCGCAGATCACGATGATCACCGGCGCGATGACCGAGAACGGGATGCGCAGGATCGCGGCCCAGAACGGCACCGTGGTCAACACCACGATCAGCCCGACGATGTTGCCCAGGTACATCGACGCGATCAGCCCCCAGACGAAGTCCTTCTGTTCGATGAACAGCATCGGTCCGGGCTGCAGGCCCCAGATCAGCAGGCCGCCCAGCAGCACCGCAGCGGTGGGTGAGCCGGGGATGCCCAGGGTCAGCATCGGCAGCAGCGCCGACGTGCCGGCCGCGTGCGCCGCGGTCTCGGGCGCCACCACGCCCTCGATCTGCCCTTTGCCAAAGGACTGCGGGTCTTTCGACAGGCGCCGCGCCATGCCGTAGCTCATGAACGAGGCCGGCGTCGCGCCACCCGGCGTGATGCCCATCCAGCAACCGATCGCAGTGGAGCGCAGGAAGGTGAGCCAGTAGCGCGGCAGCGTGCGCCAGGTCTCCATCACCACCTTCAGGTTGATCTTGGCGCTCTTGCCCTTGAAGGCCAGGCCCTCTTCCATCGTCAGCAGAATCTCGCCGATGCCGAACAGGCCGATCACCGCAATCAGGAAGTCGAAACCCTTGAGCAGCTCCGGCACGCCGAAGGTCATGCGCAAGGTGCCGGTCACCGTGTCCAGGCCCACCGCCGCGAGCGCAAAGCCCAGCATCATCGCGGCCAGGGTCTTGGCGGGTGGCTCCTTGCTCATGCCGATGAAACTGCAGAAGGTCAGCAACTGCACCGCAAAGAATTCGGCTGGCCCGAACTTGAGCGCAAAGCGCGCCAGAAGCGGCGCCAGGAAGGTGATCAGCAGCACCGCGAACAGTGCGCCCACGAACGAGCCGGTGAAGGCCGCCGTCAGCGCCTGCGCGGCACGGCCGTTCTGCGCCATCGGGTAGCCGTCGAAGGTGGTCGCCACTGACCAAGGTTCACCCGGGATGTTGAACAGGATCGACGTGATGGCGCCGCCGAACAGCGCGCCCCAGTAGATGCAGCTCAACATGATGATCGCCGAGGTCGGGTTCATCGAAAACGTGAGCGGCAGCAGGATCGCGATGCCGTTGGCGCCGCCCAGCCCGGGCAGCACGCCGATCAACACGCCCAGGATGATGCCGATCAGCATGAAGCCGATGTTGGGCAAGGTCAGCGCAACGCTGAACCCGCCCATGAGGTTGGAGATTTCAGTCATCAGAACCCCAACCAGCCCTCGATGGGCCCCTTCGGCAACGGCACCAGGAACCAGCGCTCGAACACCATGAAGAAGAACAGCGGCACGCCGACCGAGACCACCACCGTCGCGACCCAGCCGAACTTGCCGTGGCGCCGCATGAAGTAGCCGATCAGCGCCACCGACGCGAGGTAGATGCCCACCAGCGCGACCAGGCCCACGTAGAGCACCATCGGCACGGCCACCGCCATCACGCTGGCCAGCTGGCCGCGTTCGGCGAACACCGGGTCGGCTTGGCGCCAGCGCAGCAGCGCACTCACCAGCACCGTGCCGCTGGCAATCACCAGCAGCACGCCGATGTAGAACGGGAAGTAGCCCGAGCGCGGGCCGTCGTCGGCCCAGCCGATGCCCACGCGCAGGCTGTCGGTGATGACGAGTGCGCCGATCGCCATCAGGAACAGCGCCACGCCCACTTCAGGCCAGCGCGTGCCCAGCGCGGTGCCGTCCGCGGTGCTGTCGCCCGGCTCCGCGCCGTTGGATTCTTCGCTCATCAAGGGCTCCCGGGTCAGTTGGCGATGAAGCCGGCTTCCTTCATCAGCACCCGGTGCACCTGCTCGTTCTTGCCCAGCCATTCAACGAAAGGATCGCCGCTCAGCGCGGTCTGGTTGAACGCGCCCTTGTTCATGAACTCTTTCCACTCGGGCAGCGCGCGCACCTTGGCGAACAGGTCGAGGTAGAACTTCACCTGGTCCGGCGTCACGCCCGGCGCCATGAAGATGCCGCGCAGCATCACGTAGTCCACCGGCAGCCCGGCCGAAGTGCAGGTCGGCACGTCGGCCCAAGCCTGCGTGGCCGTCAGCTTGGCCGGGTAGGGCATCTTGACCTTGTCCATCACGCACAGCGCGCGCAGCTTGCCGGCGCGCCAGTGCGACTCGGCCTCGATCGGGTTGTTCACGGTCGAATCGACGTGCTTGCCCACCAGTTGCACCGCCACCTCGCCGCCGCCCTTGTAGGGGATATAGGTCATCTTCTTGCCGGCCGCTTTTTCAAGCAGCACGGTGATGATCTGGTCTTCCTGCTTGGAGCCGGTGCCGCCCATCTTGAAGGTCTTGTCGGGCTGCGCCTTGACCGCGTCGAGGTAGTCTTTGGCGGTCTTGTGGGGCGACTCTTCGTTGACCCACAGCACGAACTCGTCGAGCGCCAGCATCGTGACCGGCGTCAGGTCGCGCCAGTTGAACGGCACCCCGGTGGCCAGCGGCGTGGTGAACAGGTTCGACAACGTGATGACGATCTTGTGCGGGTTGCCCTTGTCGCCCTTCACGTCGAGAAAGCCCACGGCGCCGGCGCCGCCAGACTTGTTGGTCACGATCATCGGCTGCTTGATCAGGTTGTTCTTGGCAACCACGCCCTGGATGAAGCGTGCCATCTGGTCGGCGCCGCCGCCGGTGCCGGCCGGCACGACGAACTCGATCGGCTTTGTCGGCTCCCAGGCCAGAGCGGGCGCCGCAGCAGTGAACGAGGCTGCGAGCAAGGCCGCGGCGCCGAGCCGTGCGAACCCGGGGTGAACGAGGGGAAGGACGGTCATGGGGTCTCCAGCGTGAAAGGAAAAAGGGCGCAGTCGCGCCAGGCGAAGCCGGCATTCTAGGAACTTCCGGCTCCCGCACCCGCCCAGGGATTTCACGATGTTGACCTCGGGGGGTCGCCTGCCTCAGGCTCGCCCCGGCTCAGCCCCCCATGCCCATCAGCCGCGGCAGCCACAGCGCAATCGCGGGCACGTAGGTGATGATCACCAGGCTGAGCAGCAGCGGCACCAGCCACGGCAGGATGGCCATGGTGGTGCGCTCGATGCTCAGCTTGGCCACCCGTGCCAGCACGAACAGCACCATGCCCATGGGAGGGTGCAGCAGGCCGATCATCAGGTTCAGCACCATCACCAGCCCGAAGTGAACCGGGTCGATGCCGAGCTGGCGCGCGATCGGCAGCAGGATCGGCACCAGGATCGTGATCGCCGCGGTGGGCTCCAGGAAGCAGCCGACAAACAACATCAGCGCGTTCGCCAGCAGCAAAAAGACCCACGGCTTCTGCGTGAATTCGAGCACCCATTTGGCGATGTCGGCAGTGACGCCGGTGGCCGTCAGCATCCAGCCGAAGATCGACGCCGCGGCGACGATGAACAGCACGGTCGCGGTGGTTTCCACCGTGTCGAGGCAGACCTTGGTGAACATCTTCAGGCTCAAGGTGCGGTACCACACCAGGCCCAGCACCAGCGCCCACACGCAAGCCGCAATGGCGCCTTCGGTGGGCGTGAAGATGCCGGTGGTCATGCCGCCGATCAACAGGACCGGCGTCATGATGGGCAGCACCGCCTGGAACTTGAACATGCGGTCGGCCACGAACAGCAGCACGATGGCGGCAAGCACGGTCAGCTGTGCCGGGGCACCCATGCGCACCGCGCCCCAGATGGCGAGCGGCCAGCCGATCACCACGGCCAGCTCCAGCATCGCCTTGCCGAAGCGCGAGCCGGAAAACGTCACGTCGCCACCCCAGCCGTTCTTGTGTGCGAAGTACGTGACGGTGGCCATCATCAGCAGCGCCATCAGCACGCCCGGCAGGATGCCCGACAGGAACAGCGCGCCGACCGACACGTTGGCCATCATCGCGTAGATCACGAAGGGCAGGCTGGGCGGGATGATCGGCCCCAGCGTGGCCGACGCCGCGGTCACGCCGACCGAAAACTCGGCCGAATAACCGTGGTCCTTCATCGCCTTGATTTCGATCGTGCCCAGGCCGGCCGCGTCTGCAATGGCGGTGCCGCTCATGCCGGCGAAGATCACCGAGCCGACCACGTTCACATGCCCCAGCCCGCCGCGCAGCCAGCCCACCAGCGCGAGCGCGAAGTTGTAAATGCGGTTGGTGATGCCGGCGTTGTTCATCAGGTTGCCGGCAAGAATGAAGAACGGCACCGCCAGCAGCGGAAAGCTGTCGATGCCGCTGACCATGCGGTGGATGACGACGAACGGCGGGGAGCTCTGCGTGATCGCGATGTAGATCAGCGCCGAGCCGGCCATCGCGATGGCGACGGGAATGCCGCCGCTCATCAGGAACAGGAAGATGATCTTCAGCATTCAGCGGTCGTCCATCGTGGTTTCGGGGCGTTCCAGCACGCTGTAGCCGCGTTTCAAATGCACTCGCATGACCCAGACGGAGCGTGCGCACGCCGCGGCAAAACCGAGCAGGCAAATGCCGTAGACGATGTTCATCGGCAGGTCGATCACCGTCATCTTGTAGCTGCCGAGTTTTTGCATCATCTGCCCGGTCAGCAGCGTTGCCGCGGCAAAGAAGGCGATCCGCAACACATCGACCGACAGTGCCAGGGCCCGCCCCGGCAGCGCCGGCAGCCAGCGGTACAGCAGGTCGACCTGGATGTGGTTGTTCTTCGCCACGCCGATGGCCGCGCCGACGAACACCACGCAGATCAGCAGATAGCGTGCGATCTCTTCCGTCCAGGCTGCCGAGTCGTTCAACACGTAGCGGGTGACGAACTGGTAGAAGACCGTCGCCGCCAGCAACCAGAAGAACACCAACGCCGCCCAGGCTTCGGGGGTGGTGCCCGACAGGTCCACCACTTCGTCGACGGCATGGAACTCGCCGTCGTCGCCCATCACCTTGGGCAGGGCGTCGATGTCGATGGTCACTTGACGGCCTGAATGCGATCGAAGTCGGCGCGCGTGAAGCCGAGCGACTCCAGGGTCACGTTCTTCAGCACCGCGTCCTGGAAGCTCTTGCGATCGACCTGCACGATGTTGATGCCCTTGCCCTTGAACTCGCTCACCAGTTCGGCTTCGCGCTTCTTGATGTCGTCGGTGGCCTTGGCGGCGGCTTCGCGCGTGACGTCGGTGAACATCGTTTTCTCGGCGTCGCTGAGCTTGGTCCACACGTGCGGCGCGATCTGCGTGGTCAGGCCATCGACGATGTGGCCGGTCAGCATGATGTGCTTCTGCACTTCGTAGAACTTCTTCGCCTCGATCGTGGTCAGCGGGTTCTCTTGCGCATCGACCGTGCCGCTCTGCAGCGCCAGGTAGACCTCGGCAAACGCGATCGGCGTCGGGTTGGCGCCGCAGGCGCGCGGCGTGGCGGTGTAGGCCGGCACGTCGGGTACGCGGATCTTCAGGCCCTTCATGCCGGCGCAGTCCTTGAAGTCGCGGTTCGCGGTGGTGTGGCGCGCGCCGTAGTAGGTGTAGGCGGTGATCTGGATGCCGGTCTTGTCGCGAAAGCCGTCGACCATCTCCTGGAATACCGCGCTCTTGGAGTACGCGATCAGGTGGTCGCCGTCGCGGAAGATGAACGGGTAGTACGCCACCCCCAGGCGCGGGTAGCTGCGCGCCGCGAACGACGGGCCGCTGATGATCATGTCCACCGTGCCGAGCTGCATGCCCTGGTTGATGTCGGTCTCCTTGCCCAGGCTGGAGGCCGGGAAGACCTGGATCTCGTACTTGCCTGCCGAACGCTTCTTGATCTCGTCAGCGGCCCAGACCGACCACTTGTGGTACGGCTCCGAGGTCTCGTACACATGCGCCCATTTGAGCTTGGTCTGCGCAAACACGCCGCCCGCGGCGGCCAGGGCGACGGCGGCCAGCAGGCCTTTGATCACAACGTTCATCGTCTGTCTCCTTGGGGTTGACGGCGCGCGGTGCGCGCCTCGGGTTGAGAAGGGCTCGTCAGGCGAAGGTCTTGGGGGGCCAGCCCACGCGCCGCCGGCTTGCGTGCCGCGGCCCGCGGCGCCGCTTGGGGGGCTGCCTGGGGGGCTGCCTGGGGCACCGCGTGGGGCGCCGCATGGGGCGCTGCATCCGCGCTTGCGGCGGGCCCGGCGGTGGTGGGCCAGTTGGCGGTGAAGCGGTCGTGCGAGTTGCTCAGGTGCTGCGCCATCGCGTCGCGCGCGGCCGGCCCCGAGCGGGCGGCGATGGCGTCGATCACCTTGCCGTGTTCGGCGATGGCCGCAGCCCAGCTGGTCGCGGTCTCGAAGTGGCTGCCGAGTTGTTCGAACAGCGGGTTGCGGCGCTCGTCGAACAACTCGCTCACCACCCGCAGCAGCACCGAATTGTTGGACGCCTCGGCAATGCGCGTGTGGAACAGCCGGTCGCCTTGCGTGGGCGTGTGTCCGGCGCCGGCTTCTTCTTCCATCAGGCGCACCGCCTCGCGCAGGCCGGAGACCTGCGCCTTCTTCATGTGGCGCGCAGCGTGCGCGGCGAGTTCGGCTTCGATCAACTGGCGCGCGCGGATGATCTCGAGCGGCCCCTCGGCGCTGACCTTGCGCGTGGCCTGGCCGTCGGCGTTGCGCACGTACACGCCCGAGCCCATGCGCACTTCGACCAGGCCTTCGACCTCGAGCGCAATCAGCGCCTCGCGCACGGAAGGGCGCGACACGCCGAGCTGGGTGGCCAGGTCGCGCTCGGGCGGCAGGCGCGTGCCCACCGCAAACTCCGACCGCTCGATGAGCACGCGCAGCTGGTCCGCGATCTGGCGGTACAGGCGGCGCGGTTCGATGGTCTGCAGCGGCATGGGAGGGGTGCGTCTTCAGGTCAAGTGGCCTGACCAATTTGGCGCAGCGTAAGGGGCCGCAGTGGTGCCAGTCAATTGTGGGGAAACACCTACGGGCCGGGCCGGGTGGCTCGCTATCGAATCCCCTGATGCATGGCGGGGCGGGAGTAGCCCAGAATCCCGCTCTGACCCTGGAGCACCGCATGGAAAAGACCTGGCTCAAGCAATATCCGCAAGGTGTACCGGCGCAAATCGACGTCGAGCAGTACCCGTCGCTGGTGACCCTGCTGGAAGAAGCGTTCAAGAAGAACGCCAGCCTGCCGGCCTACCGCTTCATGGGCAAGGTCATCAGCTTTGCGCAGGTTGACGACGCCTCGCGTGCGCTCGCCGCCTACCTGCAGGCGCAGGGCCTGAACCAGGGCGACCGCATTGCCATCATGTTGCCCAACGTGCCGCAGTACCCGGTGGCGGTGGCGGCCGTGCTGCGCGCCGGCTACGTGGTGGTGAACGTGAACCCGCTGTACACGCCGCGCGAGCTGGAGCACCAGCTGAAAGACTCGGGCGCCAAGCTGATCATCATGGTCGAGAACTTTGCGACCACCTTGCAGCAGGTGCTGGCGGCGGTGCCCACCCAGAAGATCGTGCTCACGGCGCTGGGCGACATGCTCGGCTTCCCGAAGAAGCAGATCGTCAACTACGTGGTGCGCAACGTGAAGAAGATGGTGCCGGCGTACAACCTGCCTGGTGCCGTGCAGTTCAACGACGCGGTGGCGCAAGGCCGCGGCAAGGCCTACAAGCCCGCGTCGGTCGGGCCCGACGACATTGCGGTGCTGCAGTACACCGGCGGCACCACCGGCGTGAGCAAGGGCGCGGTGCTGCTGCACCGCAACCTGGTGGCCAACATCCTGCAGGCCGAAGCCTGGTACCAGCCGGCGCTGAAAAAAGTGCCGGCCGGCGAGCAGGTGGTGACCATCTGCGCGCTGCCGATCTATCACATCTTCGGCTTCAACACGAACATGATGCTGGCCATGCGCATGGGCGGCTGCAACATTCTCATTGCCAACCCGCGCGACCTGCCCAGTGTGTTCAAGGAACTGAAGGGCCAGAAGTTCCACAGCTTCCCGGCCGTGAACACGCTGTTCAACGCAATGGCGCACCACCCCGAGTTCAACACGGTGGACTGGAGTGGGCTCGTGATCTCGGTGGGCGGCGGCATGGCGGTGCAAAGCGCCACCGCCAAGCTGTGGCTCGAGAAAACCGGCTGCCCGATCGTCGAAGGTTATGGCCTGAGCGAGACCAGCCCGTCGGCCACCTGCAACCCGGTGGACAGTACCGCCTACAGCGGCAACATCGGCCTGCCGATGCCGAACACCGAGCTCACCCTGCTCGACGACGACGGCAAGGAAGTGCCGCTCGGCACGCCCGGCGAAATAGCCATCAGGGGCCCGCAGGTGATGGCCGGCTACTGGCAGCGGCCCGATGAAACCGCCAAGGTGATGACGGCCGACGGCTTTTTCCGCACCGGCGACATCGGCGTGGTCGATGAGCGTGGCTACTTCAAGATCGTCGATCGCAAGAAAGACATGATTCTGGTGAGCGGCTTCAACGTCTACCCGAACGAGGTGGAAGACGTGGTCACGCAGATGCCCGGCATCCTCGAATGCGCTGCGGTGGGCGTGCCCGACGCCAAGGCCGGCGAAGCCGTGAAGCTCGTGATCGTGCGCAGCGACCCCAAGGTGACTGAAGCCGACGTGCGCAAATACTGCGAAGCGCAACTCACCGGCTACAAGCGGCCGAAGACGGTGGAGTTCCGCACCGAGCTGCCGAAGACGCCGGTGGGCAAGATCTTGCGGCGGGAACTGCGCGACAAGGCCTGACCGGGCCACGAAGCCCGGCTGGCAATGTGACCGGGTCTCGTCAGCCACCCGCAACAGATCGAAGCTCGAAGCACGGAAGCTTCGAGTTTCTTCGGCGCGCACCCCTCGACGAGGGTTCCGCCATCTGACGCCAACGCCCCTGCGCCCCCTAGAGTGCCCTGAACCAGGGACTTCAGAGCGCAGGGATGACATCGGCATCCGGTCGAACGCCAATCAGCACAGGCAACCCGCTCGCGGCGCTGTGCCTGATCGCCCGGCTGCACCACGTTGCCGCCGATCCGGCGCAACTGGCGCACCAGCTCGGCTGGCCCGCAAGCCACACACCCGGCATCGATGACCTGCTTCTGGCCGCACGCCAGCTCGGCCTGAAGGCCAGGCGCATTCGCAGCACGATCGATCGCCTGGCGCTGTCGCCGTTGCCTGCGCTGGCGCTGCTGTCGGGCCCGGAGGGCGCGTCTGAGGCAAGCCGCGTCGTCGTGCTGGCCCAGTGCGACGGCCAGCGGGTGCTGTACCAGGGCTCCGATGAAGCCGCCGACGGCGCGCGCCCCATCATCGAACCGCTCGATGTATTTGCCTCACGCTGGACCGGCGAGCTGATATTGATCACCAGCCGCGCCAGCGTGGCCGGCGAACTGGCCCGGTTCGACTTCAGCTGGTTCATCCCCAGCCTCGTCAAGTACCGCGCGCTGCTCGGCGAAGTGCTGGTGGTCAGCCTGTTTCTGCAACTCTTCGCGCTGGTGAGCCCGCTGTTCTTCCAGGTGGTGATGGACAAGGTGCTGGTGCACCGCGGCCTGACCACGCTCGACGTGCTGGTGCTTGGCCTGCTGGTGGTGGTGGTGTTCGAGAGCGTGCTCACCGCGCTGCGCACCTACGTTTTCAGCCACACCACCAGCCGCATCGACGTGGAACTCGGCGCGCGCCTGTTCCGCCACCTGTTGAACCTGCCGCTGGCCTACTTCCAGGCCAGGCGCGTGGGCGATTCGGTGGCGCGCGTGCGCGAGCTCGAGAACATCCGCAGCTTCCTCACCGGCAACTCGCTCACCTTGGTGCTCGACCTGCTGTTCTCGGTGATCTTCATCGCGGTGATGTTTGCCTACAGCGTGCCACTCACCTTGATCGTGCTGGTGAGCCTGCCGCTGTACGTGCTGCTGAGTCTGGCGCTGATGCCGCTGCTGCGCGCGCGCCTGAACGAGAAGTTCGCGCGCGGCGCCGAGAACCAGGCGCTGCTGGTGGAAACCGTGACCGGCATCCAGACCGTCAAGGCCAGCGCACTGGAGCCCATGCTGGCCAAACGCTGGGACGACCAGTTGGCCGCTTACGTGTCGGCCAGCTTCAAGACGCAGACCCTGGCAAGTTATGGGCACGAGGGCATCAACCTGATCGGCAAGCTCGTTGGCGCCGCCACGCTGTGGTACGGCGCGCGGCTGGTGATGGAGCAGCAGTTGTCGGTCGGCCAGTTCGTTGCCTTCAACATGTTCGCCCAACGTGTGGCCCAGCCCATCATGCGCATGGCGCAGATGTGGACCAGCTTCCAGCAGACCGGCATCTCGATGGCGTGGCTCGGCGACATTCTGAACACGCGCACCGAAGTGCCGGCAGCGGCCGGCGCACAACTGCCGCCGCTGCAAGGCCGCATCCAGTTCGACGCGGTGACCTTCCGCTACCGGCCCGAAGCGCCGCCGGTGCTGCACGAGCTGAGCATCGACATTCGGGCCGGCGAAGTGATCGGCATCGTCGGCCGCAGCGGCTCGGGCAAGAGCACCTTGACCAAGCTGGTGCAGCGCCTGTACAGCCCCGAACAGGGCCGGGTGATGGTCGACGGCATCGACATCGCGCTCATCGACGCCGCGCAACTGCGCCGGCAAGTGGGCGTGGTGCTGCAAGAGAACCTGCTGTTCAACCGAAGCGTGCGCGAGAACATTGCCATCACCGACCCCGCCGCCCCGCTCGAAGCCGTGATGCACGCCGCCCGGCTGGCCGGCGCGCACGAGTTCATCAGCGAACTGCCCGAGGGCTACAACGCGATGGTCGGCGAACAGGGCACGGGTTTGAGCGGTGGGCAGAAGCAGCGCGTGGCAATTGCTCGAGCGCTGTTCACCCACCCGCGCGTGCTGATCTTCGATGAAGCAACGAGTGCACTCGACTACGAAAGCGAAGCGGTGCTGCAGCGAAACATGGGCGCCATTTGCCAAGGCCGCACCGTGATCGTCATCGCCCACCGCTTGAGCAGCGTCCGGCAGGCGCACCGGATCATCGTGATGGACAAGGGGCGGATCGTGGAAGAGGGTTCACACGACGAATTGCTTCAAAAGCCCGGCGGGCTCTACGCCCACCTGTGGTCGATGCAGTCCGGTATTGCTCCCTCTCCCCTTGGGAGAGGGCAGGGGTGAGGGCCAACGCAAATGAACACACCATCCAACGCGCAACTCCCTCGCCACCCGGTGGTGGAACTGCTGTCCCGCTATAGCACCGTCCTGTGCGCCGCCTGGTCCGCCCGCCGCGAACTGGCCGGCCCCAAGTTGCTGGCCGACGAAGCCGCCTTCTTGCCCGCCGCACTCAGCCTGCAGAACACGCCCGCTCACCCCGCACCACGCCGCGTGGCCATAACGCTGTGCCTGTTGTTCGTGACGGCCCTCGCCTGGGCCATCTTCGGCCAGATCGACATTGTTGCCGTGGCCCCAGGCCGCATCGTCGTCAGCGAGCGCACCAAGACCCTGCAGCCCCTGGAAGCCGGCATCGTCAAGCGCGTGCTGGTGAACGACGGCGACGCAGTCGAACAAGGCCAGGTGCTGGTGGAGCTGGACGCCACCAACGCCAGCGCCGATGGCGCTAGCGTGCAGGAGCAGATGAATGCAGCGGTGTCCGAGGAGCGGCGTGCCGCGGAACTCATGAATTCCTTGCGATCGGGCAAAGCGCCCCTTCACCCCACAACCCCCCAACTGCAATCCGAATACCAAGACATCACCGCCAGACTCTCCAAACTCGCCGCCGAACAATCCCGCCGGCAGGCCGAACTGGCCACCGTTGGCCAATCCATCGCCAAGCTCGAAGCCACCCTCCCCATCGCCCAACAACGCGAAGCCGACGTCAAGGGCCTGGCCGAACAAGGCTTCATGTCCAGCCACTCCGGCCAGGACCGCACCCGCGAACGCATAGAACAGGAACGCGACCTGGCCACCCAACGCGCCCGCCTGGCCGAAGCCCAGGCCGCGCTGGTCGAAACACAAAACAACCGCAGCGCCTACCTGGCCGAAACCCGGCGCGCCCTGAGCGACCGCCACGCCCAGGCCACCCTCAAGCGCCAGCAACTCACGCAAGAGCGCAACAAGACCGAACAACGCTCGCGCCTGACCCAGCTCACCGCGCCGGTGGCCGGCACCGTGCAACAAGTGGCCGTGCACACCGCCGGCGGCGTGGTGACCCCCGCGCAGGTGCTGATGGTCATCGTGCCCAAAGACGCGCACGTGACTGCCGAGGTGGTGATCGACAACAAGGACATCGGCTTCGTCAGCGCCGGCCAGGCCTCGGCCATCAAGCTCGAGACCTTCCCGTTCACCCGCTACGGCACCGTGGAGGCCACCGTGAAGCATGTGACCGCCGACGCCGTGAACGACGAAAAGCGCGGCGCCATCTTCCCCGCCACCTTGACCCTGGCGCAAAGCAGCATCGCCATCGACGGCAAGCGGATCAAGCTGAGCCCGGGGATGAACTTGACGGCGGAGATCAAGACGGGCAAGCGCAGGGTGATCGACTATCTGCTCGGGCCGGTGCAGACGGCGGTGAGTGAGAGTTTGGGGGAGCGGTGACATGCGCATCCTCGTCATCCACCAGAACTTCCCCGGTCAGTTCGGCCACTTGGCCAGAACCTGGGCCCAACGCCCCGGCTGGGACCTGCGCGCCCTCGGCCGCGACACCGCGCCCGGCCTGCCTGGCTTCGACAAACTGCACCGCTACAAGCTGGCCCGCGTGGTGCAGCCCAGCCAGCACCCCTACCTGCGCCAGATGGAAGCTGCCACCTTGCACGGCCAGGCCACTGCGCGCGCCATGCTGCAACTGCGCCAAAGCGGCTTTACCCCCGACGTGATCGTGGCCCACCCCGGCTGGGGCGAAACGCTGTACGCCAAAGACGTGTACCCGAACACAAGGCTCGTGCACCTGTGCGAGTGGTACTACAGCGCAGAAGGCGCCGATCTGGGCTTCGACCCCGAATTCCCGCTCAGCTTTGACGACCGCGCGCGCATCCGCACCTGGAACGCGCTGCACACGTTGAACCTGACGAACTGCGACGCCGCCATCAGCCCGACGCATTGGCAGCGCAGCCGGCACCCGGACGTCTTCCAACCCAAGATCAGCGTGCAGCATGAAGGCATCAACACCGCGTTGCTGACGCCCGACCCCAACGCCCGCGTTGTCACACCCAGTGGCGTGGTGCTGAAGGCGGGCGACGCCGCCATGCCCGTCATCACCTACGTGGCGCGCAACCTGGAGCCGTACCGCGGGTTCCACATCTTCATGCGCGCGCTGGAGCGCATTCAAGCGGCCCACCCGCATTGCCACGTGCTGATCGTGGGCGGCGACGAGGTGAGCTACGGCACGCGGCCCAAGGGCGCGGCGAACTGGCGCGAGCACATGCTGAGCCAGGTGAAGCTGGACCCGGAGCGCACGCACTTTCTGGGGCGTGTGCCGTATGCGCAGTACCTGAATGTGCTGCAGGTTTCGGCTGCGCATGTGTACCTGAGCTACCCGTTTGTGCTGAGCTGGTCGCTGCTGGAGGCGATGGGATGCGGGGCGCCGATCGTTGCGTCGAACACCGCGCCGGTCAGGGAGGTGATTCGGGATGGGGAGAACGGGCGGTTGGTGGGGTTCTTTGACGATCGGGCGGTGGCGGTTGCGGTGCTGGAGATGCTGGGCGCACGCAAGGGGCAGATACCGATGCGCAAACGCGCGCGGGCGGACGTGCAGCGGTACGGGTTGCGGGCCGGACTGGCGGGGTATGACCGCGCCATCGGCCACGTCCGCGCCGCCCCCTTTGGCGACGATTCAAGTCTGCTGACGGCGAGCCCGGTGGAGCTCAATGCCCGTGAACGCGAGCTCCTTCAGCTCCTGTCGGCCGGGCATTCGACCGAGCAGATTGCCGCATTGCGCTACCGCAGCCCGGCGACTGTGCGCAATCAGCTTTCGGCGCTGTATCAAAAGCTGGGAGTTGCGCGACGCCACGAGGCGGTTGCCAAGGCGATGGCGCTGCAACGCGCGAGCATCGAAATCGTGACACCCGGAGAGGAATCGTGATAGCGGCGGGCAGATCGTGACACTCCCAATGAAATCGGGACATCGATCATGACAAAAACGGGAGGGGTGGCGATTGACATCGTGGTACGCGGGCGGTTCAACTTGCTGGCTGATTGTGGCGGCATCGGATTTCTGCACGAATCCGACCTGGACAAAGGGAGCCTGATGAAGGTGCGTCAATCGATCTTGTTCGTCTTGGCCTTGATGCTGCTTTCGGCATGCGGCCCCTCTGAGCAGCAGAAGGCGAAGCTGGCGGAACAGAAGCGCCTTGAGTGCCTGGACAAGTTCTGCCCCGGCGATGTGGAGCCCAAGCGCGACGTGCGCACGGAAGTGGCGCTCAAACTCAACGGGCAGTGGTTCATTGGGCCAAGCGAATACTTCAGCAGCGGTATTAACGGCGCCGCTTTCGAATGGTGGAATCACGAGCCACTGTCCCGAAACATGAAACGTCCACCTGAGGCCCAAGCGTTGGCAGTGGCAGGAAAGGGGTATGACTTCTCGATTGAAATCTTCCTGCGCCGGCACGATGGCATTTTGCAGCGCCCAAGTCAGTACGAGAGCCTGCGGGCGGCAGCGGCCGAGGGGCGTCTCGTTGGCAAAGAGCAACTGCGACCCGGCCTCGAACGGTGGCGTGTGAAAGCGCAAGGCGGTCTGCCTGGTGTCTGGTACGTAGCGACTGACCTCAAGAGTTATGACGGCAACTCACCAGTGCTGTGGTGCAGTGAGCACGATGTCAAGGCTGACTTTTGCACCACAGGGTTCATTTGGAGACCGGGGATCGCAGGCGACATGCGATTCCATGCCAAGCACGGCCCTGACTGGCTCGAGATTTTTCATGAAGCGACTCGCATACTCCAACTCCTCAGAAAGACATGACCAATGGCAATCATTCTGAACGGCACCGAACTCGCGACGCTCACCGCGATGCGCGTCCAAGCCATTGGCGGGCAGATCGGGTACTGGGAAATTTACAACTGGTTGGCGAACACGATGCAATCAAAGGGCGCGCAGAGCTCCGACCAGACTGTGCTGTGGCTACGCGGTGCGACCGAAGCCAATGCGGGGCGAGGCGCGATGTCCGCCTTGATCCGCGCATACACCGAGTCGCAGTACCAGCTCCGATACGGCACGGTGCTCGACGCGGCACAGATGCAGGTGGCGTCCAATGCCGTTGCTTCGAATCTCCTCAAAGACTTGCTCGGCGAAAACCCGCAATGGCCAGCCGGCCAAGTCCCCGACATCACACGCATCGCATTTGCGGACGCTACGGCCGTCGGAAGCGTGCTCTTTGACATCGACAAGACCGACACTGCTGCTGCCGATCAGCAGAACTCTGCCTGGTCCGGCGCCCTACTCTTCAGCCTGCTGGGGAGTGACCAGACCGGCCGCCTGGCCAGCACAGGGACGGCCGGCGCCGTTGATACGCTAAATGATCTGCGCGACGTGCTGTATGCAGCGATGTCTTATGCGCGAGGGCTCCAAGAGGCGCGAACCACCTATCTAACTGAAAGCGCTTGGCAAAAGGGGGTCGACGTTGGCGTGCTGAGTCGACCGCGTGGGCCTATGTCACCAGTGCCGGTTCCTTTTCGGACCTCGTGAAGGCTTTCGAAGAAACCGTATCGAACGGCGCCACGGGTGGCGCGGTCGGCATTGCAATTCGACGTATCGCTGAGACCGGGCTCAACCGCTTTCTGGACATGGTGTTGGGCTCGATCCAGGGCAAGGCTGTGATCGGCGCGACGACCGACAGCAACTTTGACGCCAATGCGAAGGCCTTTTTCGGCCAACTGAGTCCTGCGCAACTTCAGGCACTCGCGGTTGAGTTCCTTCCCATGGGATCTGCGGCGCTCGCCAGCAAGGCAATGAGCGACGTGAACGCCCGGGCTGCACTGGGCGCACTCTCGATAGTCAGTTTTCCGCCAGCCTCGGCTGACATCGCGGCGAAGTATGCGATCGACAGGCTTGGCAACGGGGACGGGGGCGGTGTCACGAGCCGCTGGGTGCAGGACCGCGCCGCCATGACCGACTGGCTCAGCGTGAGCCGTGGCCTGGATGCCGTGACTGGTGGCGTCTCTGGCCGCACCATCATCGAGTCGATCAACTACGAAAACCGCAAGGACGACGGCACCTTGGGTGTGCGGCTTCTAGTCGGAGTTGCAGACCATGTGAACCTGCGCGCGCAGGTGCTTTTTGGTGCCGCAGGCAACGACCAACTCGCCGGCTTTGGCCGAGCTGACGCACTTTACGGTGGTGCTGGCAACGACACGCTGAATGGACACGGTGGCAATGACTATCTCGAAGGTGGTTTTGGCGCCGACTACCTGATTGGGGGTGAAGGTGCGGATCCGGTAACTGACCGAGACACTGTTCTGGGCGGTGCCGGCAATGACACGTTGATCGGAGGAGTGGGCGAGGATCGGCTCATGGGCGGCACCGGCAACGATAGTCTTCAAGGGGATGCCGACAACGACTTCTTGGCCGGTGGCGCTGGTACGTGGCAGTCGGGCGACCATGCCCCAAGTGACAACGACACCCTCGTCGGTGGCGCTGGCTTCGACGAATATTTCTTCTGCTGCACCTTCGGCAACGACACCGTCATCGACAGCGACGGCAAAGGCAAGCTCCTGATCGAAGGCATGGAGTTGCGCGGTGGCACGGCGGTGTCGGGATCGCCCAATCGGTATGTGGATCCGACTGGCTACAGCCACTACACGCAGTACGGCTCCACGCTGTACATCGGCCGCACCGGCATTCAGGGAACGATCGCCGTCAAGAACTGGAGCCAGGGTGATCTGGGGATCGCTCTCTTCAGCAGCTCACCCGCCAAGCCGAAACCCACGATAGCCTCCCCGCTCGTGCTCGACATCAATCTCGATGGCGTCAAGACGTTGGGCTTGCCGGCGGGCGTGCACTTCGACATGAACAACGACGGCTTTGCCGAGCTGACAGGGTGGGTCGGAAAGCAGGACGCGCTGCTCGTTCGAGACTTGAACGGTGACGGAAAGATCACCTCGGGAAGGGAACTCTTCGGCTCGGAAACCTTGCTCGCCAGCGGGGCGAAGGCGGTCAACGGCTTTGAGGCGTTGGCCGACCTGGATCGAAACGGCGACCGCATGATCACCGCGGCGGACTCGACGTATGACGGCTTGCAAGTCTGGGTAGATGGGAACTCGAACGGGCAGGTAGACACCTTCGAGCTGTTTGATCTGGACGGGTACAGCTTTACGCCCGACCAGATCAATCTTGCTTACGGCACCAGCACCGTGGTGGACGCCTGGGGCAACGAACGCAGGCAACTTGGGAACTACGTTGATCAAAGTGGCTGGTTGCATGGCCTTGAGGACGTCTGGTTCGTTTCGGACCGGAGCAATAGCGTTGCGTTGCAAACGGTGCTCGTTCCGGACGACGTGTTGGCGCTGCCGAACATTGAGGGCATGGGCTCTGTCTCCTCGCTGCACCAGGCCATGGCACGAGACCCCGTGCTGAAGAACCTGGTGCTGCAGTTTCAGCAGGCCGGCACCTCGCAGGCTGCAGGCCTGATGCGAGACATCCTTTGGCGCTGGACCGGGGCCGACGGCCACACCGCCGACAGCCGCGGTTCCGCCGTGCAGGATGCGCGCTGGCTGTACATGGTCGAAGCGTTCAGCGGTACGCCGTTTGTGCAGGCGGCCGGCCCTGCGGCGGGATCATCCACTCCGGGGCCGGCGGCGGCGGCAGACATCCACGGGGTGAGCCAGCAGATGTTCGAGCTGATGTACTCGAGGCTGATGGCCAAGACGCATCTGAAGGGCCTGTACGACTCGATCAGCGTGACCTGGGACGAAAACACGTCGACCTTTGCGGCCAACGTGAATGCGGCGGTGGCGTCGCTCGTGGCCAGCACGACGGCCAACAGGCCCGCCGGCCTTGCGCTGATTGCAGACTTTGTCCGGTCGCTGGGAGCCTCGAAGTTGCTCACTCCGCTGGTAGTTGCGCAGTTGGAGTCGGGCCTGACTGTCTTGGGAGCAGACGCTGTGGCGCTCGTGGGCGCAGCGCCTGCGCCGTTGTTCCCGTTGCCATCCGTCGAGCTTGCGCGCGCCGGAAACGACACACTGTCGGGCGCAGCCGGCAATGACACGTTGTACGGCGCGGCTGGCGCCGACTCGCTTTCGGGTGGGGCCGGCAGCGATGAACTGGTGGGCGGCGCTGGCAACGACACGCTCGACGGTGGGCAGGGAAACGATGCCCTGTCGGGCAATGATGGCGCTGACGTGTACCTGTTCAACCTGGGATCGGGCCAGGACACAATTTTCAACTCGGACAACGACGGGGTGTCCGAGAACGAGGACCAGATACGACTCGGCGCCGGCCTGACGACTTCCAACGTGATGCTGAAGCGCGAAGGAGTGGACTTGCTCATTGCTGCCACGGGTACGAGCGACAGCATGCGGGTGCGGAGCTATTTCGAACAAGATGGCAACGGCGTTCAGGCCGTGGGCAGCATCAGGTTCATCGATGGAACGACCTGGTACACCGGCACCGTCAAAGACATGGTCCTCGCTGCCACAGCCGGAAACGACTCCATAACCGGCTATGGGTGGTCAGACATCCTGACAGGCGGCGCGGGCGATGACACTCTCTTAGGTCAAGGCGGCGTAGATCAACTGGATGGCGGTGCCGGCAATGATGTCCTTGACGGGGGCACCGGCAACAACGAGTACCTCTTCGGCAAAGGTGATGGCCAGGACACCATCGTTGCAGCGTGGGACAAAGCCGACGGGCGGTTAAGTTTGCTCAGGTTCAAGGTGGGTGTGGCCGTCTCGGAAGTGGGCCGCTCCCGCGTCGTTAACGACCTGGTGCTGACCATTGCGGGCACCAGCGATGTCATCACGGTGAGGCAGTTCTTTGCTTCGGAGCGGCTGATCAATTCGCCCAGCCCAGTGCAGCAAATCGTTTTCGCCGACGGTACGGTCTGGACTCGAAGTTCACTGAACAACCTCGTCGCGATGGGCTCGACGGGCTCCGATGAGATGACCGGCACGTCAGCTGCGGACACGATCTATGGTGGTGCCGGCTCAGACCGGATCGACGGGGCTGTGGGGGACGACGTGTTGTTCGGAGAAGCCGACAACGATTCCTTGCTGGGCGCAAACGGCAACGACTCGCTGTATGGCGGCTCGGGGAACGACTTCCTCGATGGAGCCTCCGGTGTTGACTGGCTCGAAGGTGGCGCGGGCAATGACACCTATCTGCTGGGCGATTCGAGCGACGTCATTGTTGAAGTGGCGGGTGGCGGAACAGACACCGTGTGGCGTGCCGGTCTCCCCACGATCCGCACACCGTCCGACACGCCATCGCTTCTTCATGGGGGCGCCATCTCTGCGGGATTTGCCTTGAATGATGAGGTGGAGAACCTTGTCCTTCTCAACTCGTCGGGCAATGCCTATTCGAACTGGCTTCTGGCTTTTGGAAACGGATTGAGCAACGTCATTGATGCGAGCAAGGAAAGTGGCCCGGTCTTGATTGATGGGGGCGCAGGGCCCGACACCATGATCGGCGGGCCGCAGTCCAACATCTATGTCGTCGACAACGTGGGTGACGTCACCTTGGATGCGTCGAGGGCAGTGGGCGCCAGGAACCTGGTAGTGACCTCAGTCAACTACACGTTGGCGACGGGGCTCGATGATCTCTATCTTGCCGATGGCTACGCGAACTACGTCCCGATCAGAGGAACCGGCAACGGGGCCGACAACGTGCTGGATTCACAGAACGTCGCCGTAGTTCAGCTAGGGAATGGTACTTATGCCCAGTTCGGAGCCGGAGATACGCTTGTTGGAATGGACGGGAACGATAGCTACTTCATCGACGAGGGGGACATTGTTGTCGAGGCTCCGAACGGCGGGTGGGACGTTGTTTACGGGACCTATCTCGTCGCCGCGAACCTGCCGAACTTCGAGGAATTCCACGGCTATGACGTCGTCGGCGACGCGCGAGACAACGTGATCTACGGTAGCGCCCAGGGCGGTGCGGGCAACGACACCATC
>JANMYQ010000197.1:0-17856 GCA_031382215.1 Methylibium sp. | reverse complement strand
CTTGAACGCGCCGCTGCAACGCCAAGGCTTGTAGGCGCACGGCGCGCCGCGACTCAGGGCAGCAGGCGCCCGGCCTCGATGTGCAGTTGGCGGTCGCAGCGCGCGGCGATGGCCTTGTCGTGGGTCACCAGCACCAGCGTGGTGCCGGCTTCGCAGTTCAGTTCGAACATCAGCGCCATCACGGTCTCACCCGTGGCGAAGTCGAGGCTGCCGGTGGGCTCGTCGGCCAGCAGCACGGCCGGCTGCACGACGAAGGCCCGCGCCAGGGCCACGCGCTGCTGCTCGCCGCCCGACAGCACCTTGGGGTAGTGGCGCAGCCGCTCGCCCAGGCCGACGCGCTTGAGCATCTCGGTGGCGAGTGCGCGAGCGTCGCTGCGGCCCTGCAGTTCGAGCGGCAGCATCACGTTTTCCAGCGCGGTCAGGGTGCCCAGCAACTGGAAACTCTGGAATACGAACCCCACCTTGGCGGCACGCACCGCGGCGCGCTCGTCTTCGTCCATCTCGAACAGATCGGCGCCGGCCAGCCTGACGCGGCCGGTGGTCGGCGTATCTAGCCCGGCGATGATGGACAACAAGGTGCTCTTGCCCGAACCGGACGCGCCGACGATGGCCACCGATTGCCGCGCCGGCAACTGGAAATCGATCTCGTGGAGAATGGTCAAGGTACCGGTGGAGTCCTTCACCTGCTTGGTGATGCGCTCGACGGCAATGATGGGTTCAGACATGGATGAGGCTATGGTTCGGGTTGATTTGCGGGGGGCCCGGCAGCGCGTGCCTCGGCGGAAATGGCTGGCGCACTGTACCGCGCTGGCCGCACTCGCCCTGCTCGGATCTGGGGCCGACCTGGCGTTTGCGCAAGCGCCTGTGCCTGCAGCTTCGGCCCGCGTGTTGCTCGTGGTCGGCGACAGCTTGTCTGCCGAGTACGGCCTGAAGCGCGGCACCGGCTGGGTGGCCTTGCTGGAGCAGCGCCTGGTGCAGGAAAAGATGGCTGCCAGGGTGGTCAACGCCAGCATCAGCGGCGACACCACCTCGGGCGGCCGCTCCCGGCTGGCCGCCTTGTTGCGCGACCACAAGCCCACCCATGTGATCATCGAACTGGGTGGCAACGACGCGTTGCGTGGCCTGCCGATGGACATGACGCGCGCCAACCTGGTGCAGATGGCGCGCGACGCCAAGGCGGCCGGCGCGGCGGTGCTGATTGCCGGCATGCAAGTGCCGCCCAACTACGGGCGCAAGTACAGCGACGAATTCGCCAGCCAGTTTGCCGCCGTGGCCAAGGCCGAGGGTGCGGCGCTGGTGCCGTTCCTGCTGAAAGGCGTGGCCGACGCGCCCGACCCGACCGCCCTGTTTCAGGCCGACCGCATCCACCCGCTGGAGGCGGCCCACCCATTGATCCTGGACAACGCCTGGCCGGTGATCAAACCCTGGCTTCAGCCCAGCGCGGCGCCGAAGCGGCGCTGAGCGGCGGGCCCTCGAAGGCGCGGGCGGCCGGCTTCAGTTCGCGTTCGAACGCTCGCGTTGCGGCCTGCGATCGTCACGGTCCTGGCGCTCCTGGCGTTCCTCGGCCTGAGCACGCGCACGCTCTGGCCGGTCGGCGGGCACAGCCCGAGGTGCGGCGGGCGGCTCGGCCTGCTGGCGCCTGTCGGGCATCGCGCGTTCGACCGGCGCGGCGCGCTCGGCCGGCGCAGCACGAACCGTCGGTGGCTGAGGGGCCACGACCGGCGGGTTGCCCCGGACACGGGGATCAGGAACCGCCGCCGGGCCAGGCCCGGTGCGAACCTGCGGAGCCGGCGCGGGCCGAGGTTGGGCGGCGACGGCGTCGGGCGTATCACCCCGCACCGGACGCGGCGGCACGACCTGGCGCACCGGCGGCGGTGCCGTCACGCTGGGGGACGGCACGGTCGAAGGGGCTGCGGTCGCAGGGGGACGCGCCACCACGGCAGGCGGCGTGTTCACGGGGGCGGTGTTGGCCGGTACCGGCTGGCGTGCGCCGGGGCCGAAGGAACGATCGCGGTCGCGGTCGCGGGTGGGATCGCCGTCGCGAGCGCGCCCGCCGTCACTGTCGCGGGCGCGATCACCGTCCCCGCGCTGGCCGGGCCGGCCCACGCGCTCGGCGGGTGCCGGCTCGCGGCGGCCATCTCCTGCGACACCGGGCGGCGGGCCGGGGCGCCGATCGACGCCACGCGCAATCACCACCGGCGCGGCCACCGGTGCGTCCTGCAAGGCGCCATGCCGACGCTGCTCGCGCACGAACTCGCGCACTGCCGGGGCGTCACGCAACTGCGCCGAAGCAGGGCCAACGGCCTGGCGGCCGGTCATCACGCTGGTGGGCACCACGGTCACGGCGTGCGGGAACTTGCGGTTGCTGAAATCGCGCTGGCCGATCGGCACGTTGATGACGTTCGTGATGTTGGTGACGTGCGTGACGTTGACCTCGCGCACATAGCGCGGGCTGTGGCGATATCCGGGCACATAAACCTCGCGCGGCCCGAGCGGGAACCAGCCTACGGCCGGGCCGGCAAAGCCGCCACCGATCGACAGCGACACGCTCAGGCTCGGGCCGCCGACCCAGGCCACCAGCGCCGGCGCGTAGACGGGGCGCGCCACGTAGGTGCCGGGAGCCCAGCTCCAGACGCTGCGGTGCCAAACCCAGCGGCCGTAATGGAACGGCGCAAAACCCCAGGCGGCATCGTCGACCCAGGTCCAGCCCCACGGGCGCACCCAGGCCCAGTGGCCGCTGCTGTACGGCGCCCAACCCGGCGCCACGCTGCGCGGGATCCACAGCGGGCCGTATTCGGGGCTCTGCTCCCAGCGGCCGTGGCGGTCCAGGTCTTCCACGCCGGTCATTTCGGGAGACACGTAGCGGGTCGACACGCTGCGATCGTCGCTGCGGTCGCGCTCGTTGTTCCAGGCGGCAAACGCATCTTGCTGGGGTTCAGTGATGCTGTACTGCGCGGTGTCGGCCGCGTCGATCCAGAACTCGGCGTGCTGGCCGCTGTTGACGGTGAGCGCGCTGCGCGGGCCTTCGTAGAGCGACTGGCCGTTGTAGACGGTGAGGTGGCTGGTGCCGTCGGTGCGGTCGAAGCGATAGCGGCCGGCGCGCTGCACGGTGAACTGGCCTTCGGCCGTCTTCAGGTCGAACTCGTTGGCCGCCTCGCGGTTGCGCAGACGCGCCGCGAGGCTGCCGTTGTGCAGCTGTAGCGACATGCGCTCATCATCCAGGCGCAGCACTTCAAGCTCGCTGCCCGAGTCCAGCCGCAAGGCAGTGGAGCCGATGCGCACCTCGGCGCGTGCGCCGCCATCTGTGGAAAGGCGGTCGCCGGCGGTCAGCGGCATGTTGCGGGTGGCTTCGACCCAGTCGCCTGACTCTTGCGAGTACAGCCACACCTTGCCGGTCATGTCGGCCAGGCGGCCCACGCGACCGGGCGGATCGGCTTCAGCCTGGGCCAGCGCCGTGGGCACGGCGGCCGCGCCCATCAGCAGGGCCGTGGCGAGTTGAACAATGCGCTGGAAGAACGGGTTCGCGAACTTCATGGTGCTGACCTCGGAGTGTGTTCGCTGGTGCAGTGCCGACACGGCGGCGCCCCAGGCGCGGTAATCGATTGAACGCCCAGCGCCCGGCCAACGCCGACGCAAGGCCCTTGCGCAGGCCGTGCTTTACAAATCTGAAACATCTGCGCACGCACGGGTTCGCGGGTGCCGCCTGTGACGCCTGGTCGCAACAGCGCCTCAATCGTCGGCGCTCGCATCCAGCTCGGGGAACAGCACGCTGGTGTAACCGAAGCGGCTGAAGTCGCGCACTCGCATCGGGTACAGCTTGCCGACCAGATGGTCGCATTCGTGCTGCACCACGCGGGCATGAAAACCGTCGGCCTCGCGCTCGATCAAGCGGCCCTGCGGGTCGAAGCCGGTGTAGCGGATGCGGGCCCAGCGCGGCACCACGCCGCGCAGGCCAGGCACCGACAGGCAGCCCTCCCAGCCTTCCTCTTCCGAGGGGTCCAGCGGCGTGATGGTCGGGTTGATCAGCACGGTTTCAGGGACCGGCGGCGCCTCCGGGTAACGCTGGTTCTTGCTGAATCCGAAGATCACCAGCGCCAGGTCGACGCCGATCTGCGGTGCGGCGAGGCCGGCGCCTTCGACGGCGTGCATGGTCTCGAACAAGTCGGCGATCAGCGCCCGCAGCTCCGGCGTGTCGAAGGCGCGTACCGGCTGGGCGACGCGCAGCAGGCGCGGGTCGCCCATCTTCAGGATTTCGCGAACGGTCATGGCGCATCAAGAGAGTTCATGCGCGCAACTGTAGCGCCTGCCTTACCAATGGCCCGTGGCCTCGAGCTGGGGCGCCGGTTGTGGCGCCGACCAGCGCAGCGGCAAGGCGTTCTGCGTCCACCAGCCGGCCTCGATCTCGATGCGCAGCAAGCGCTGCGCGCCGACAAAAGCCGCGACCTCCGGCCCGTTCGCGATGACGCCAGCGCTGCCGGTCAGCTGCAGAGCGTCGCCGGTGTCGTGATCGATGAACAGCAGCCCCGCACGGCCGCTGGCGGCGATGTTGCCGAGCGTGTTGAAGAAGAAGTTGCCGCGAAAGTCGGGCAGGGTCAACACCGTGCCGGCGGCGCCGGCTTCGACGCGCACGAAGCCTGGCTTGCCGCCGCGGTGCGACACGTCGGCCCCTTCTCCAGGTGCGGCGCTGGCCACGAACAAGGTGTCGGCGGCGGCGACCCATGCGGCCGCGGCAGCCGACAGCTGCGCACCCTCGGCGCGAGCGGCAAGCTGGGTGCCGCCCTCGCCCGCCCAGCGCGGCGTGCGCGCCTGGATGTACTGCGGGCAGTTGCCGAAACTCTGATCCACGCGCAGCTCGAAGCCGCGCTCATCCACGGCCACCACTGTGCCGTTCATGCGGTTGCGGCGCCGCGTCTGCGGCTCGATGCCGAGCAGGCCGAGCGACGCTCCCACTGCCAGTTGCGCGAGCAACGGATCGCCGACATGCGGCAGTGCGTCGACGCGCAGGTGGCGCTCATCCGACGTCTCGATGAACCCGGGCAGCCCGGCCAGCACCGATGCCCAGGGCTGCTGCTGCGCATCGACGCTGCCGATCAGCAACATCGGCAACTGCTCGAAGAACTCCCGATGCTGCGGCGGCATGTGGTCGCGGATCACGCGCGGGCCCACGTCGCGCAGGCGCTCGTACGCGCCGGCGGCCTGCTGCATCGCAATCTCGCCAGCGTGGAACGGCGTGGTGTGGCTTGTCATTGCCCACCCCTCAGGCCGTGGCCTCAGGCGCCGCGCTGCGCACCAGGCCGACGAAGCGCGGCAAGGCCTCGATGCGCGCCAGCCAGTGGCGCAGGTGTTCGTACTTCGCCAGGCTCACACCGCCTTCGGGTGCGTGCGCGGTGTAGGCGTACAGCGCGATGTCGGCGATCGTCGGATGGGCGGCGGCCAGGAAGGGCTGCGACGCGAGTTGCTGGTCCATCAGCGCGAACAGGCGAGCCGCGGCGTCGCGTGGCGCCTGATCTGCCGGGCGGCCAAACAACATCGCCACACGCGCCGCCGCCGGCCCGTAAGCCAGCGGGCCGGCGGCCACGCTGAGCCAACGCTGCACGCGCGCCGCGCCGAGTGGATCGCGCGGCAGCCAGCGGCCGTCCGCGTCATGCTTCAGCGCCAGGTACACGAGGATCGCGTTGCTGTCGGCCAGCACCAGCTCGCCGTCTTCGATCACGGGCAATTGGCCGAACGGGTTCAGCGCCAGGAAGGCCGGGCTCTTGTGCTCGGCGGTCGCGAAGTCGACGTTGACCTTCTCGAATGGCAGCCCGAGCAAAGACAGGAACAGCTCGACGCGGTGCGCGTGGCCCGACAGCGGGTGACGGTGAAGGCGGATCGGGCGCGGGGGAGAATCGGTGCGTGCGGTGGAGGACATGGTTGGTGTGGCCGTGGCTTGAGAAGTCCGCAGCTTACGCGGCGCCCACCCCTTGCGAAACGGCCGCCGCCGACACTGGACTCTTGCAGACCGTGGAATACTGAAATGACGCCACCGCGCTCCCTTCGCCCCTTGCCCATGCGTTGCCGATGGACCATCTCGATTCGCTGAAAGTCTTCGTTGCCGTGGCGGATGAAAATGGCTTCGCCCCGGCCGCGCGCCGCCTGCAGCTCTCGGCCCCGGCGGTGACGCGCGCCATCGCCGCGCTCGAGCAGCGCCTAGGCGCGCAGCTCTTGCAGCGCAGCACGCGCAGCGTTCGGCTCACCGACGTCGGCGAGCGCTTTCTCGGCGACTGCCGGCGCGTGCTGGCCGACCTGGCCGAGGCCGAAGCGTCGGCCGGCGGCGCCCACGCTGCGCCGCAAGGCGCGCTGGCGATCACCGCGTCGGCCCTGTTCGGGCGTTTGCATGTCGCGCCGATCGCGCTCGACTTTCTGGCCTTGAACCCCCAGGTCACGATCCGCGGTGTGTTCGTCGACCGCATCGTCCACCTGATGGACGAAGGTTTCGACGTGGCGGTGCGCATTGCCCACCTGCCCGATTCAGGCCTGACCGCCCTGCGCGTCGGTTCGATGCGGCGCGTCGTTGTGGCCTCGCCCGCCTACCTGGCCGAGCGCGGCGTGCCGCAACGGCCGGCCGAGCTGACCGCGCACGATGCCATCGGCTTCTCGCAGGCCAGCGGCCTGTCGGCCCCCTGGACCTTCGGCGGTTCGCAGCCGGCCGTACAACCACGCATCCGCCTGGACACCAATGCCGGCGACGTTGCCATCGACGCCGCGGTGCGTGGCCACGGACTGGCCCGCGCGATGCGCTACCAGGTCGAAGCCGACGTTCGCGCCGGCCGCCTGCAGATCGTGCTCGCCGAGTTCGAGCCCGAGCCGTTTCCGGTCCACCTGGTGCACACCGCCGGGCGCAGGGTGCCCGCCAAGCTGCGCGCGTTCATCGACTTCGCCGCTGAACGCCTGCGCGCCGAGCCCGTGCTCAGCCCAGGGCGCTGACGACTTCCGGCGGCGCCTGTACCAGCTCGATCAACACACCCTCCCCGCCGATCGGAAACTGCTCGTTGCCCTTGGGATGCATGAAGCAGATGTCGTGCCCCGCGGCGCCCTTGCGGATGCCACCCGGCGCGAACCGAACGCCGTTCGCGGTGAGCCACAGCACGGCAGCCGGCAGGTCGTCGATCCACAGGCCGATGTGGTTCAGCGGCGTGGTGTGCACGGCCGGCTTGGCGTTCGGGTCGATCGGCTCCATCAGATCGATCTCGACCTTGAACTCGTCGCGGCCCATCGAGCAGATGTCCTCGTCGACGTTCTCGCGTTCCGAACGGAAGTTGCCGGTGACTTCGAGCCCCAGCTGATCGACCCACAAGCTGCGCAGGCGCGCCTTGCTGAGGCCGCCGATGGCCACTTGCTGGATGCCCAGCACCTTGAAGGGTCGCTGGGGCTTCGTGTCCGTGCTCATGTTCGACCTCACTCGAAACGGATGATGACCTGATCGACCGCCAGACTTTCGCCCTTGCGGACCGCCACCTCGGCGACCACACCGTCTTGCGCGGCGACGAGGATGTTCTCCATCTTCATCGCCTCGATCACCGCCAGCTTCTCGCCCGCGCGCACCGCCTGGCCAACCTGCACCGCCACATCGGCCAGCAGCCCCGGCATCGGCGAGAGCAGGAACTTCGACAAGTCGGGCGGCGCCTTGAACGGCATCAACGCGCTCAGTTCGGCGGCGCGCGGCGACAACACCCGTACCTCGACCTGCGAACCGTTGTGCGCGATCCGGTAGTCCAGGCCGATGCGTTCGATCTGCGCGCAGAACGGCGCGCCGGCAAATTCGCCGTGCACCGCGATGTCGCGCAGCGGGCTGCCCAGCACGATGGCATGCAGTGCGCCATCGACCGACACCTCGAAGCGCGGCCCTTGGCCCTGCACTTTCACTGCCGTGTGCCGGTGCTGGCCACCGGCTTCGCCCAGCACCACGACGAAGTCTTCGCCGACCTCGACCTCGTGCCCCGCCAATTGCCCGCTGATGCCTGCGGCGCGGCCACGAATGCGACGGTGCACTGCCGCTGCCAGCACCAGCAGGAACTCGGGCTGTTCGTGTGCCACTGCCGCCGCCGAGAAGCCCTTGGGATACTGCTCTGCGATGAAGCCGGTGTTGAAGTCGCCGGCGACGAAGCGCGGGTGCGCCAGCAACGCGGCCTGGAACGGAATGTTGCTGGCGATGCCGCGGATCACGAACGCGTTCAAGGCCTCGCGCATCTTCCTGATCGCATCGAGCCGGTCCGTCCCGTGCACGATCAGCTTGCCGATCATCGAGTCGTAGTACATCGGGATCTCGCCGCCCTCGTAAACGCCGGTGTCCACCCGAACGCCGCCAACGGCGGCGCCGCGAGGCCCTTCGCCACCCTCGGCCGGCATCGGCGCCCCCGCAAACATCGTCTGCGCCGGCGGCTGGTACTTGACCAGCCGCCCTGTGGACGGCAGGAAGTTGCGGAACGGATCATCGGCATTGATGCGGCACTCCATGGCCCAGCCGCGCCGCGGAATCTGCTCCTGAGTGAAAGCCAGCTTCTCGCCCGCCGCGACGCGAATCATCTGCTCCACCAGATCGAGCCCGGTGATGCATTCAGTGACCGGGTGCTCCACCTGCAGCCGCGTGTTCATCTCCAGAAAGTAGAAGCTCTTGTCCTTGCCGACGACGAATTCCACCGTGCCGGCCGACTGGTAGTTCACCGCCTTGGCCAGCGCCACCGCCTGCTCGCCCATCGCCTTGCGCGTGGCGTCGTCGAGGAACGGGCTCGGCGCCTCTTCGATCACCTTCTGGTGGCGGCGCTGGATCGAACATTCGCGCTCCCACAGGTAGACGCAGTGGCCGTGCGCGTCGCCGAGCACCTGGATCTCGATGTGGCGCGGCTCCTCGACGAACTTCTCGATGAACACCCGGTCGTCGCCGAAGCTGTTGCGTGCTTCGTTGCGGCACGACGTGAAACCGTCGAACGCCTCGGCGTCGGAGAAGGCCACGCGCAGGCCCTTGCCGCCGCCGCCGGCACTGGCCTTGATCATCACCGGGTAGCCGATGCCCTGGGCGATCGCTACCGCATGCTCGGCGGTGTCGATGGCCGAATTGACGCCGGGGATGGTGTTGACCTTGGCTGCGCCCGCCAGCTTCTTCGACGCGATCTTGTCGCCCATCGCCGAAATGGACGGGTGCTTGGGGCCGATGAAAACGATGCCCGCTTCTTCGACCCGGCGTGAGAACTCGGCGTTTTCGGACAGGAAGCCGTAACCCGGGTGCACTGCCTGCGCGCCGGTCTGTTGGCAGGCCGCGATGATCTTGTCCATCACCAGATACGACTCGCGGCTGGGCGCGGGGCCGATGAAGACGGACTCGTCGGCCAGCTCCACGTGCAGCGCGTCGCGGTCGGCCTCGGAGTAGACCGCCACGGTCTGGATGCCCATGCGGCGCGCGGTCTTGATGACGCGGCAAGCAATCTCGCCCCGATTGGCGATCAGAATCTTCTGGAACATGTGATGTGCCGGGTTCAGAGAGGGATGTTGGAATGTTTGCGCCACGGATCGTCGACCTTTTTGTGCGCCAGCATCGCGAGCGACCGGCAGATGCGCTTGCGCGTTTCGTGCGGCTGGATCACGTCGTCGATGTAGCCGCGCGCGCCGGCCACAAACGGGTTGGCGAACTTGGCTCTGTATTCGGCTTCGCGGGCGGCCAGCTTGGCCGGGTCGCCCTTCTCTTCGCGGAAGATGATCTCGACCGCGCCCTTGGCACCCATCACCGCGATCTCGGCGTTCGGCCAGGCAAAGTTCACGTCGCCGCGCAGATGCTTGGACGACATCACGTCGTACGCGCCGCCATAGGCCTTGCGCGTGATCACCGTCACTTTGGGCACGGTGCACTCGGCATACGCGAACAGCAGCTTGGCGCCGTGCTTGATGATGCCGCCGTACTCTTGAGACGTGCCGGGCATGAAGCCGGGCACATCGACGAAGGTCAGAACGGCGATGCCGAACGCGTCGCAGAAGCGCACGAAGCGCGCCGCCTTGATGCTGCTCTTGATGTCCAGGCAGCCCGCCAGCACGAGCGGCTGGTTGGCAACGATGCCCACCGTCTGCCCGTCCATGCGCGCGAAGCCGATGACGATGTTCTTCGCATAGTCGGGCTGCAACTCGAAGAAGTCGCCGTCATCGACGGTCTTCAGGATCAGCTCCTTGATGTCGTAGGGCTTGTTCGTGTTGTCGGGCACCAGCGTGTCGAGCGACAGGTCGACGCGATCGGCCGGGTCGCTGGATCGGCGCAGCGGCGGCGCCGTGCGGTTGTTGCCGGGCAGGTAGTTGAAGAAGCGGCGCAGCATCAGCAGTGCGTCGACGTCGTTGTCGAAGGCCATGTCGGCCACGCCGCTCTTGTGCGTGTGCGTGGTCGCGCCGCCCAGCGCCTCGGCCGTCACTTCTTCGTGCGTCACCGTCTTCACCACCTCGGGGCCGGTGACGAACATGTAGCTGCTGTCCTTCACCATGAAGATGAAGTCGGTCATGGCCGGGCTGTACACCGCGCCGCCGGCGCACGGGCCCATGATCAGGCTGATCTGCGGCACCACGCCCGAGGCCATCACGTTGCGCTGGAACACCTCGGCATAACCACCCAGCGAGGCCACGCCCTCCTGGATGCGCGCGCCGCCCGAGTCGTTGATGCCGATGACCGGCGCGCCGACCTTCATCGCCTGGTCCATCACCTTGCAGATCTTCTCGGCATGCGCCTCCGACAGCGCGCCGCCGAAGACCGTGAAGTCCTGGCTGAACACGAACACCAGGCGGCCGTTGATAGTGCCGTAGCCGGTCACCACACCGTCGCCGGGGACCTTGTTGTCGGCCATGCCGAAGTCGGCGCAGCGGTGCTCGACGAACATGTCCCACTCTTCGAAACTGCCGTCGTCGAGCAGCAGCTCCAGCCGCTCGCGCGCGGTCAGCTTGCCCTTGCCGTGCTGTGCGGCGATGCGCTTTTCGCCGCCGCCCAGGCGCGCCTTGGCGCGCTTGGCTTCGAGCTGTTGAATGATGTCGTGCATGTGAAAAACTCTCCGGGAATCAGTCTTTTCTAGCGTCGAGGGGTGGTCTCGAACAGGTCCAGCAACGCGCGTGCCGCGACCGACGGCGCGACGCGCGCCTCGGCCACGTCCTGCAAGGTTCCGGGCAAGGCGCTGCGCACCGCCGCGGCATCGCGAAAGTCGGCCTGCAGCCGCGCATGCACGATGTCCCACATCCAGGCCAGTGCCTGCGCCTTGCGCCGCGCGTCGAATTCGCCGCTGGCGCGACGCTGGGCGTGGAACTGCTGCACAAGCGCCCAGAAGGCTTCGATGCCCTGCCCGTCTTTCAGGCTGTTCAAGGCGCTCAGGCGCATCACTCGGGTGTGCCAGCGGTCATCGCCATGCTCAGGGTTGCCGTGAAAGCTGAACACGCGCAGCGCGCTGGTGATCTGCGCTTCGGCGCGCAACGCAGCGTCGGGGTCGATGTCGGCCTTGTTGATGACCACCAGGTCGGCCAGCTCCATCACGCCCTTCTTGATCGCCTGCAGGTCGTCGCCGGCGTTGGGCAACTGCAGCAGCACGAACATGTCGGTCATGCCGGCGACGGCGGTTTCGCTCTGGCCGACGCCGACCGTCTCGACGATCACCACGTCGAAGCCGGCGGCCTCGAACACCAGCATCGCCTCGCGTGTCTTCTCGGCCACGCCACCCAATGTTCCCGACGCCGGGCTCGGGCGGATGAACGCCATCGGGTTCACCGACAGCATCTCCATGCGCGTCTTGTCACCCAGGATCGAGCCGCCCGAGACGCTGCTCGACGGGTCCACCGCCAGCACCGCCACCTGGTGGCCCTTGGCGATCAGCGCCAGCCCGAGCGCCTCGATGAAGGTCGACTTTCCGACGCCCGGGACGCCGGAGATGCCCAACCGCATCGCCCGGCCGGTGTGCGGCAACAGCGCGTTGAGCAGCGCGTCGGCGCGCAGGCGGTGGTCGGCACGGGTTGATTCGAGCAGCGTGATGGCCTTGGCCAGCGCGCGGCGCCTGGCATCTGGTTCGGCGCCCAGCAGCGCGGCGCGCAGGGCCTCGTCGGCGGCGTTCATCAGAGGATTTCGAACGACCGTCCGTCGGGAAGGCGGTAGCGCGAAAAGTCGCGCAGGTCCATCGTCATCACGGCCGTGACGCCGCTGTCGGCAGCGAGCCAAAGCAGCGAGGCATCGGCGAAGTCCATCTCCGTGCGTGGCGACTCGGTGTAGCGCTGCATCAGCGCGACCATGTCTTCCAGGTCTTCCTGCTTGAACGGGAACACTGCGATACCGCCCGCCGCGACCCAGCGCAGCAGGGTGTAGCGCTGCGGCACGTCGAGCAGGTGGCTGGCCTCGGTGACGCAGGGCCAGGTGGTGGCGAGCGACCACAACTCGTCCCCGGCCCGCTTCAGCAACGCGCGGTAGTGCGCCGCACGCGGCTGGTTGGCGCCGAAGATGGCGACCAGCGGGCCGGCGTCAACCAGCGCTGCCGGCATCGTGCTTCGCTTTCAGCTTCTTGCGCAGAGCAGCCTTTGAGGCCACGGGGTCGTAGGGTTGTTGGGCCACCTTGTACTTGGCGCGCGGCTCTTCGGCCTGCAGTGCCTGCATCAGCTCGTACGGGTTCTTGCGTCCAAGTGCGCGCTCCACCGCCGCGATGATGAACTGCGACTTGCTGATGCCTTGCCGATCGGCGGCTTGCTGCAGTTCGATTTCAAGCAGTGGATCCATGCGGACGGATACAGCCATTGGGGAACTCCGGAAAAGGTTGCACACCGTATTACGGTATCACAAAATCCAGCCTGATGCTCAGGCGATCGCCCTCCGAATCTGCTCCAGGACATCCTTCGCACTCGCCGGTATCGGCGTGCCCGGCCCGTAGATTCCCTTTACACCCGCCTCGTACAGAAACTCGTAGTCCTGGCGCGGGATCACGCCGCCGACGAAGACGATGATGTCGTCCGCCCCCTGGTCCTTCAGCGACTGGATGATCGCCGGCACCAGCGTCTTGTGGCCGGCCGCGAGCGTGCTCACGCCGACGGCGTGCACGTCGTTCTCGATCGCCTGGCGCGCGCACTCTTCGGCGGTCTGGAACAGCGGGCCGATGTCGACGTCGAAGCCGAGGTCGGCGAAGGCGGTGGCCACCACCTTGGCACCGCGGTCGTGGCCGTCCTGGCCGAGCTTGGCGATCATCACGCGCGGGCGGCGGCCCTGGGCCTCGCCGAAAGCCGCGATCTCTTGTTTGAGCTGGTCCCACCCTTCGGCGGAGTCGTAGGCTGCTGCATACACACCGGTCACCTTTTGCGTATCGGCGCGGTGGCGCCCCCAGACCTTTTCGAGCGCGTCGCTGACCTCGCCCACCGTAGCGCGCAGGCGCACGGCCTTCACGGTCAGGTCGAGCAGGTTGCCCTCACCTGTTTCGGCACACGCCGTCAGTGCAGCCAACGCCGCTTGCACGGCGCCCGTGTCGCGCGCCGCGCGAACCTGCTGCAGCCGCTTCACCTGGTTGTCGCGCACCATCACGTTGTCGATGTCGAGCGTCTCGATGGCGTCTTCGCTGGCTCGTCTGTACTTGTTGACGCCGACGATCACGTCTTTACCCGAGTCGATGCGCGCCTGCTTCTCGGCCGCGCTGGCTTCGATCTTGAGCTTGGCCCAACCGCTGTCCACGCAACGGATCATCCCGCCCAGCGCGTCGACCTCTTCCAGGATCGCCCAGGCCTTGTCGGCCATGTCCTGCGTGAGCTTTTCCATCATGTAGCTGCCGGCCCAGGGGTCGACCACGCTGGTGATGTGCGTCTCTTCCTGGATGATCAATTGCGTGTTGCGCGCGATGCGCGCGCTGAACTCGGTGGGCAGCGCGATCGCTTCGTCGAGCGCATTGGTGTGCAAGCTCTGCGTGCCGCCGAACACCGCCGCCATGGCCTCGATGGTGGTGCGCACCACGTTGTTGTACGGGTCCTGCTCGGCCAGGCTCCAGCCCGAGGTCTGGCAGTGGGTGCGCAGCATCAGGCTCTTCGGGTTCTTCGCGTCGAAGCCCTTCATGATCTTCCACCACAGCAGCCGTGCCGCGCGCATCTTGGCCACTTCGAGATAGAAGTTCATGCCGATGGCCCAGAAGAAGCTCAGCCGGCCTGCGAAGTCGTCCACGTCCAGGCCCTTAGCCAGCGCGGTCTTCACGTACTCGCGCCCGTCGGCCAAGGTGAAGGCCAGCTCCAGCGCCTGGTTCGCGCCAGCCTCCTGCATGTGGTAGCCGGAGATGCTGATCGAGTTGAACTTCGGCATGTTCTGCGCCGTGTACTCGATGATGTCGCCGATCACCCGCATGCTCGGCTCGGGCGGGTAGATGTAGGTGTTGCGGACCATGAACTCCTTCAGGATGTCGTTCTGGATCGTCCCGCTGAGCTTGTCCTGCGCCACGCCCTGCTCTTCGGCCGCGACGATGTAGCCGGCCAGCACCGGCAGCACGGCGCCGTTCATCGTCATCGACACCGAGACCTTGTCGAGCGGAATCGCATCGAACAGGATCTTCATGTCTTCCACGCTGTCGATCGCCACGCCTGCCTTGCCGACGTCGCCGGTGACGCGCGGGTGGTCGCTGTCATAACCGCGGTGGGTGGCCAGGTCGAACGCCACGCTGACACCCTGTCCGCCGGCCGCCAGCGCCTTGCGATAGAACGCGTTCGATGCTTCGGCGGTGGAAAAGCCCGCGTACTGGCGGATCGTCCACGGCCGCACCGCGTACATGGTGGCCTGCGGGCCGCGCACATACGGTGCGAAGCCGGGCAGCGTATCGGCGTGCGCCAAGCCCTCCAGATCGGCCGCCGTGTACAGCGGCTTGACCGTGATGCCTTCTGGCGTGACCCAGTTCAGCGCCTCTACCTTGCCGCCCGGCGCCGACTTAGCTGCGGCCTTGTGCCAGGCGGCGATGGCGTCGGAGTTCAGGAGCGGGTCGTTCGACATGGGGCCTCTGCGGTGACGGTCGGGCTGCCGTGCGGCTGGACTATGAACCCCAACCGCACCATAATTCAAAATTGAATTATAGCGTACGCTGCGAACCTTTCAGGCACCTTGCATCTTCCTTCACAACGCTCATCCATGGCATCACCTCCTCTCCCACGCCGCGCCAGGCCGGCCCCCGCCCGGCGCCTGGCCGCGCCAGCGGCGCGCCGGTTGCCGCAGATGGCTCTCTACGAACAGGTGGCCGAGAAGCTGCGCGTGCGGATCCTGAACCACAGCCTGGGAGCCGGCAGCTGGATCGACGAACAGGCGCTGTCGGCTGAATTCGGCATCAGCCGCACGCCGCTGCGCGAGGCGCTGAAGGTGCTGGCCACCGAAGGCCTGGTGACCATGAAGCTGCGCCGCGGCGCCTACGTCACCGAAGTTTCCGAGCGCGACCTCGCCGATGTGTTCCACCTGCTCGCCTTGCTCGAAAGCGACGCCGCTGGCGTGGTGGCGCAAACCGCCACGGCCGCGCAGATCGCCGGGCTCGAAGCGCTGCACCTGGCACTCGAAGGGAGCGCCGCCGACCGCGACCGCTTCTTCGCCGCCAACGAAGCCTTCCACATGGCTCTGCTGGAGCTGGCCGACAACCGCTGGCGCGTGCAGATGGTGGTAGACCTGCGCAAGGTCATGAAGCTCAACCGCCATCACTCCCTGTTCAAGCAGGGTCGGCTCGAAGCCTCGCTGGCCGAACACCGCGCCTTGATGGCCGCGTTGAAGGCACACGTCGCCGCCTGCGCGCGGGAGCTGATGCGCGAGCACATGGCCAACGGCCAGGCGGCGGCTTCGCTGTCGTAGCGGTCGCGGCGGGTCGCAACCGGGCCGCCCTGCGGCACTGCGACAATCCGGCCATGACCCGCCCCATCCTGAGCGTGATCGCCGCCGTTGCCCGCAATGGCGCCATCGGCAAGAACAACGCGCTGCTCGTGCACCTGCCCGACGACCTGCCCCGTTTCAAGCGCCTCACGATGGGCGCCCCGCTGCTGATGGGCCGCAAGACCTGGGATTCGATCGGCCGCCCGCTGCCTGGGCGGCGCAGCATTGTGATCACGCGCAATCCGCAATGGCAGGCGGCGGGTGCCGAAGGTGCTGCATCGTTCGAAGCCGCGCTGGCACTGGTGGCGGGCGCGCCGAAGGTCTTCGTGATCGGCGGTGCAGAAATCTTCGCACTGGCCCTGCCCCACGCCGACGAACTGCTGCTGACCGAAATCGATGCCGAATTCGAAGGCGACGTCTTCTTCCCGCCCTGGGACCGTGCCGCTTTCGAGCGCAAGGCTGGCGAAGATCTGCCCCCCCTGACCACCCCGCAGGGCCAGCGCTACCAATTTTCCACGTACAACAAACTGAAAGAAGAATGACATGTCTGGAGCCGGATTTCACGTGCACGGTCCGCACGACCACGAACTCGAACACGCCGCGCAACACGAGCCGGAGGGCTTTGCCGGCAAGCTGGCGGTGATGACGGCGGTGATCGCCACCGTCGGCGCCCTCTTCGCCTACATGGGTGGCGCGACCCAGGCCAATGCCGGCCTGTACAAGAACGACGCCGCGATCAAGAAGACCGAAGCCTCGAACCAGTGGAATTTCTACCAGGCCAAGAGCGGCAAGCAGAATCTGGCCGAGTTGGCCGTCGAGCTCGCCCCCGAAGCGCGCAAGGCTTTCTACCTCGAAGAGGTGAAGCGCTACAACGCTGAAAAGAAGGACATCAAGACGGTCGCCGAAAAGTTCGAGGCCGAATCGAAGGACTGGGACAAGAAGAGCGACGAACAACTGCACCAGCACCACCGCTGGGCGCAGGCCACCACGGCGCTTCAGATCGCCATCGCGATGGCCGCCATTGCGCTGCTGACCAAGAGCAAGCGCTTTGCCTATGGCGTGGTGGGCTTGAGCGTGCTGGGCATCGGCTTGGGCGCTCTGGCGTGGCTGCACATCTGACCCGATACCGATGAGATGGCGCCGCGCTGCCAAGCAGCACGACGTCGGCTTTCAAGCGGGTTGATCTGTCCCCGCCGCCACCACCGCCGCACGCGGTAATCGGATCGTGAACACCGTACCGGCTGTGATCGAGGACTCCACCGAGATCGAGCCACCATGGGCGAGCACGATTTCGCGCACGATGAACAGGCCCAATCCGAGACTGGTCTTGGAGCGCTCGTGCGCTTCGGAGCTGGCGTTCGGCGCCTGAACCAGGGGCTCGAAGATGGCCTGCAGAGCGTGCGCCGGAATCGGAACGCCTGCATTGCTGACCTTCAATACGATGGCATCCGCCTCACCGTCAGCCGTGAGCGTGACCGGTGAACTCCGATTGCCATGTTGAACCGCATTGCTCAACAGATTCGACAAGGCCTGCTGCATGCGGGCAGCGTCGCCCTGCAGGTTCAGGTCGCCGGATATCCGCTGCACAAACTGCTGCTCGGGGTTGCCGGCACGAACGTCTTCGAGAGATGCCTCGCACACCGGGCCCAGGTCGCAGGCCGACCGTTCGACCGGCATGCCGGCGCCCAGGCGGGTGCGCGTGTATTCGAGCAGGTCGGTGATCAGGCGGTTCATTTCCCGAGACGCACGCTTGATCCGTTGCGCACCCTGCTGCCGGGCCGCCTCGGACAAGCCCGGCTTCGTGAGCAGCAGGGTCGACATGTCGATGCCGGTCAGCGGGCCGCGCAGGTCGTGCCCCAGCACGGCGAGGAACATGTCTCGGGAGGCCCCGACCTCGCTGGAATACCGCTCCACGGACTCTGCCAGCGCCTGGTCCAGGCCCTCGTTGAATCGAAGCACATCGTCGAGCGAAGCATCATCCCCGATCGCGCCCCCGGACTTTTGCCAGAAGGCCA
>JANMYQ010000189.1:0-4699 GCA_031382215.1 Methylibium sp. | reverse complement strand
CCCAGCAGCGGCTTGAGCAGCGAGGACAGGCTCTTGTCCGGCGTCATGTTGCCGTTGCCGGTGAGGAACATGAAGAAGATCGTCACGCCCAGCAGGCCCAGGCCCACCACCAGCATGCCGGTGATCGCGCCGCCCTTGAAGGCCACGTCGAGCGCCGGTGCGATGCCCTTGGTGGCGGCCTGTGCGGTGCGCACGTTGGCCTTGACCGACACGTTCATGCCGATGAAGCCACACGCGCCCGAGAGCACGGCGCCGAGCACGAAGCCGACCGCGCTGGTGCCGTCGAGGAAGATGCCGATCAGGATGGCCAGCACCACGCCGACGATCGCGATGGTCTTGTACTGGCGCGCCAAGTAGGCCGCCGCGCCCTGCTGGATGGCCCCGGCGATTTCTTGCATGCGGGGGTTGCCCGCGTCCTGGCTCAGGATCCAGCTTCGCTGCACGAAGCCGTAAACAACTGCGGCCAGGCCGCAAGCCAGCGCGAAATAGAGCGCCATGGAAGTCGAGATCAAGGTGGTCTCCTTGTTTTTGGGAAATCGGTGGACAGGGTTCGAATGGCCGGGCCCCCGCTCGGTGGGTGCTCGATGGGTGCTCTGTTCAGTGCAGCGGTGCCGGCGCTTGTTGCGGCGCTTGTAGGGCGCTTGGAGTTCTCTCTGGGTTCACGCCCCGCCTGGATTTGCAGCGCGCGTGACAGCCTCCGATGCTAAGGGATGGCCGCGTGCAAGGCAATCCGACCCCCACGGTGCGTTCCTGCAAGGCAGCTTGCGTCTGCCCTGTCAGGGAATCACAAGACTGGCCCGTAGAATTCGGGTTATCCCCGTGTGAACGAGACAACACCATGAGCCTGGACAAAGTCACGCCCGGTGCCAAGGCACCAGAGCAATTCAACGTGATCATCGAGATCCCGATGAATGCCGACCCGATCAAGTACGAGGTCGACAAGGAGACCGGCGCGATCTTCGTCGACCGGTTCATGACGACGGCGATGCACTACCCGTGCAACTACGGCTACGTGCCGATGACCCTGGCCGACGACGGCGACCCGGTCGATGTGCTGGTGATCACGCCCTATGCGCTGACCCCCGGTGTGGTGGTGACCTGCCGGCCGATCGGCGTGCTGATGATGGACGACGAAGCCGGTGGCGACGCCAAGCTGCTGGCCGTGCCGATCGACAAGGTGCTGCCGATCTATTCACACTGGCACAAGCCGGAAGACATCAACCAGATGCGCCTGAAGGCGATCCAGCACTTCTTCGAGCACTACAAAGACCTCGAAGAGGGCAAGTGGGTCAAGGTCAAGGGCTGGGAAGGCCCGGAGACCGCCAAGAACGAGATCACCTCGGGCATGGCCGCCTACGCCAAGGCGAAAGAGGCGAAAAAAGCGCAATAGCCGCATGGCGGGCTCCGCGCAGCCCGGCCTCTAAACTGCGGCGGTCCTGTCCACCGTGGGCCCTTCATGCGCATCCGCTTTATTGCTGCCTCCTTTTCGGCCTCCTTTACAGCCTCCCTTGCTGCCGTTCTGCTGACGCTGGGACTGGGTACCGCCCAAGCCCAGGTGAAGACCGGGGTGCCGGGCCTGACCCGGGTCGCCTCGGTCGAAGGCATTGACGAGTACCGCCTCGACAACGGCCTGCAAGTGCTGCTGGTGCCCGACGATTCCAAGCCCACCACCACGGTGAACCTGACCTACCGCATTGGTTCGCGCCACGAGAACTACGGCGAAACCGGCATGGCGCATCTGCTGGAGCACATGCTGTTCAAGGGGTCGGCCAAACACCCGAAGGCGTGGGCCGAGTTCGAGAAGCGTGGCCTGGCCGCCAATGGCAGCACCTGGTTCGACCGCACCAACTACACCGCCAGTTTTTCGGCCAATGACGCCAATCTGCGCTGGTACCTGGGCTGGCAGGCCGACGCGATGATCAACAGCTTCATCGCTCGCAAGGACCTGGACACCGAGATGACGGTGGTGCGCAACGAAATGGAAAGTGGCGAGAACAACCCCAGCCGCGTGCTGCTCGAGAAGACGCTGGCCGCGATGTACCAGTGGCACAACTACGGCAAGTCGACGATTGGTGCGCGCGCTGACGTCGAGAACGTCGACATCCCGCGCCTGCAGGCTTTCTACCGCGAGTACTACCAGCCGGACAACGCCACCTTGATCGTGTCCGGCAAGTTCGACGAAGCGCGCACGCTGGGCTGGGTGGCCGACGCCTTCGGCAAGATCAAGCGGCCCGCACGCAAGCCACGCAGCTTCTACACGCTCGAACCGGTGCAGGACGGCGAGCGCAGCGTGACCCTGCGCCGCACCGGCGGCGTGCCGCTGATGTACGCGGCGTACCACGTGCCGCCCGGTTCGCACCCCGACTACGCGGCGGTCGAAGTGCTCGGCCTGGTGCTGGGCGACACGCCGTCGGGTCGTTTGCACAAGCGCCTGACCGAGAAGCAGCTTGCGGCCGAGACCTTCGCTTTTTCGCAGGGCCTGGCCGAGCCGGGCTTCGCGATGTTCGGCGTGCAGCTTGCGCCGGGGCAGGACCCCGAGCCGGCCCGCGCGGAGATGTTCGCCACGCTGGAGTCTCTTGCGCGCGAGCCGGTCACGGCCGAAGAATTGGCGCGTGCCAAGTCCAAGTGGCTCAAGGGCTGGGAGCAGGCCTTCAGCAACCCCGAGACGGTGGGCATCTCGCTGTCGGAGTCGATCGCGATGGGCGATTGGCGCCTGTTCTTCCTGTTGCGCGATCGGGTGCGCGATGTGGCACTGGCCGATGTGCAGCGCGTCGCCGAACAACGCCTGCTGGCGAGCAACCGCACCCTGGGCACCTACCTGCCCACCGACAAGCCGCAGCGCGCACCCGCGCCGGCCAAGGTGGACGTGGCGCAGAGCCTGAAAGAGTTCAAGCCGCAGGCCGCGGCCGGCAAGGTCGAGATCTTCGATTCCACGCCGGCCAACATCGACGCCCGCACGCGCCGCTTCGACGTGGGTGGCGTGAAGCTCGCGTTGTTGCCCAAGGGCTCGCGTGGCGCCGCCGTGCAGGCGGTGCTGACCTTGCACTTCGGCGACGAGAAGAGCCTGTTCGGCCAGGGCGAGGTGGCCGATGCGGTGGCCGCGCTGCTGGACAAGGGCACGGCCAGCTTGAGCCGCCAGCAGGTGCAGGACCGGCTCGACCAGTTGAAGACCGAGTTGAGCGTGAGCGGCGGCGCCGGCCGAGTCAGCGTGGGCTTGAGTTCGCGCAGGGAACACCTGCCTGCAGCGATCGCGCTGGTGGGCGAGCTGCTGCGCAAACCTCTGCTGGCGCCCGATTCGCTCGACGAACTGAAGCGCCAGACGCTCGCCGCCATCGAGCAGCAGCGCAAGGAGCCTGAGGCGATCGCCGACAACGCATTGGCGCGCCTGGGCAACCCGTACCCGCGCGGCGACCCGCGCTACGCGCGCAGCTTCGACGAGATGGTGGAAGACACCAACGGCCTCGGCGTCGAGAAGCTGCGCGCCTTCCATGCCCGCTTCTACGGCGCGGCCAAGGCCGAGTTCGCGGCGGTGGGTGACATGGACGCCGAGCAGGTGCGCGCCGCAGTGCAGGCCGCGCTGGGCGACTGGACCGGCGGTGAACCGTTCAAGCGCCTGCCGCAACCGCTGGTGAGCGTGAAGCCGCAGCGCCTGCTGCTGGCCACGCCCGACAAGCAGAACGCCACGATGCTGGTGCGTCAGAGCGTGCCCTTGACCGACAGCGATGCCGACTACCCGGCGCTGATGATGGCCAACCACCTGCTCGGCGGGGGCGGCAGCTCGCGCTTGTGGAAGCGCATCCGCGAAACCGAGGGCCTGTCGTACGACGTGCGCAGCAGCGTGTCGTGGAGCCAGTTCGAGCCCAACTCCGACTGGCAGGCCAGCGCGATCTTCGCGCCGCAGAACCGCGCCAAGGTCGAGGCCGCGTTTCAGGAAGAGCTGGCCCGCGCGCTGAAGGACGGCTTCGGCGCGACCGAGCTGGAAGAGGGCAAGCGCGGCTTGCTGAGCTTCCGCAAACTGTCACGGGCGCAAGACGCACGGGTCGCGTCGGCGCTGGCGAACAACCTCTACCTGGGGCGCACTTTCGAGGTGTCGGCAAAGGTCGATGCGGCGCTGGAGAAACTCAGCGTCACTCAGGTCAATGCGGCGCTGCGCAAGTACGTCCAGCCGGGTGACTTTGTGGCGGCGTTTGCGGGCGACTTCAAGCCTTGAATGATGGGTCAATAGACGGGTCAATAGACGGGTCAAGCCCGCCAGCGCTCTTGAATGGCAGCCGGTCGTTCAGTTCGCTGATGTAGTTTTCCACGCCCGCACCTTCGCGTGCCAGGAAGTCGCCCACGGCTTGCGCAAATTGCGGGTGCGCGAGCCAGTGGGCCGACCAGGTCTGCACCGGCAGCAGCCCGCGCGCCATCTTGTGTTCGCCCTGCGCGCCGCCTTCGAAGCGTTGATAGCCGTGCGCCATGCACCAGGCCAGCGGCTGGTAGTAGCAGGCCTCGAAGTGCAGGCAGTTCACGTGTTCGGTGGCGCCCCAGTAGCGGCCGAAGGCGGTCTTGCGTTCCGGGTCGATCGCGATCAGCGACACCGCAACGCGCTCGCCGCCACGCCAGGCGACGAACATCAGCCAGTGTTCGGCCATCGTGCTGGCCATGCGCGCAAAAAAATCGCGCGTGAGGTAGGGCGTGGAGTGGTGGGCGCGGTAGG
>JANMYQ010000144.1:0-2894 GCA_031382215.1 Methylibium sp. | reverse complement strand
TCGCATGTTGGCGCGCCACGGTTGGCGCAAGGTGGCCCCGGACACCCGACATCCCAAGAGCGACCCCCTTGTGCAGGAGGAATGGAAAAAAAACTCCCCCAAGCACTGGCAGCGCTGCTGAAGCCGCAGGACGTGTGCGGGCGCCGAGTGCGCTTGATGTTCCAGGACGAGGCACGTTTTGGGCGCATGGTCCGGATACGCCGCTGCTGGGCACCCAGTCCCTCTCGGCCCGTCGTGTGCAATGGATACGAGCGCGAGTTCGTGTACGTCTATGGTGCTGTCAGCCCCATTGAGGGCCAACTCGACACGATGATCACTCGGCAGATGAACACCGTGAACATGACTGCCTTCCTCGCTCAAGTCAGCAAGAAGCATCGCCGGGAGTTCATCGTCATGGTGGTCGATGGCGCAAGCTCGCATGTGTCCAAGGAATTGGTGGTCCCCAAGACCAAGTTCGACCGCAGCGATGTGTCATCCAAACTGATCGCCACCGGCGCGCTGCGCTCGACCAGCGGATTGCGCGAGACTTGACGCACCGCCGGCAACTCGATCAGGCCCTGGCGGTGCAGCATCAGCATCAGACCGCGGCACACCATCGAACGCAGCGCGCCGTTGGCCTGCACCCAGCTCCACCCCTGACAAAGCTGCTCCGACAGCTTGCGCCGACTCGACTGCGGATGCTCGGCAATGAGCCTGCGAATGAAGACCAGATCCTCGTCGGTGATCACCCGGTGGCGGTAGCGCAGTGCTTGTTGCATCGGCCATACGGTACCTGCGGCAGCGCCGGAACGTAAGGGGGGTGAACCGCGAATTCGCTCCACCAACGCCCTCGCAACCCTCGCCGCCACGCCAATCAATTCAATTCATGCAGACTTGCCGGAGGGACGTGAGCGTCCGGCGGCGCCACCTTGACGATGTCGGCATACACGACCAGGATGCCGGCCGGCGTGCTCTGCGGTCACCGAATGCGACCGAGTCAGGCTGGCAGTAGCGCAAGCCCGCGAACCGGAGTTAGGTCGGCTGCCAGCGATGCGGCAACAGCTCGTCGATGCGGTGGCTGGGATGGCTGTGGATGCGCGCGAGCACATCGCGCAGGTAGGCCCAGGGGTCCAGCCCGTTGAGCTTGGCCGACTGCACCAGGCTCATGACCACCGCAGCGCGCTGGCCGGCCAGTTCGCTGCCGACGAACAACCAGTTCTTCGCGCCGAGCTTCCAGGGCTTGATCTGCCGCTCGATGAGGTTGTTGTCGATCGGCACTGCGCCGTCTCGCAGGTGGCGCGTCAGCGCCGCCCAGTGGTTCAGGCTGTAGTCAATGGCCTGCGCGATACGGCTGCCGTCGGCCACCCGCGAGCGCTCGAGCCTTAGCCACACCTGGAGTTCGTCCCACAACGGGCGGCTCAGCCTCTGGCGTCCATCCAGGCGCGCCTCGGGCGCCATCCCCGCGAAGTGACGTTCGACGTGGTAGATGCGGGCCAGGCGCTGCATGGCTTCCAACGCCACGGGACTCGCACCGGCGCCGGGCTTGGTCAGCTCCTCGAACTTTCTCCTCGAATGCGCAACACATCCGGCAGCGGTTCGGCCGGGGAAGACCCGCGCATCGAGCACCGGGTCGTAGCCCGCGTATTGGTCAGTCACCAGCGTGCCCTGCCAGGCCGGCTGGGCATACGGCGGCCCCTGGCCGCCCAGGAAGGCCAGCGGGAACTGCGCGCCGCGTCCGGTGCAGAACTCGTAGATGACGCCCGGGTGCGGGTCGAGTTCGCTGCGAGCGTAGGCCCAGATGTAGGCCGTCTTGGTTTTGCCCTTGCCCGGGTCCAGCAGCGGCACTGTGGTCTCGTCAACGTGCAGCACCGGCGCGCTGAGGATGAAGCCCTTGTGCGCGTCGTACAGCGGCTCCAGCGACGCACCCCCGGCGCCGCCCCACGAAGACAGCGTCGAGCGCGGGGTGTGCACGCCCGAGCGGGCGTTGATGTCCTCTTGCCGGTAGTACGGCAGGTGATCGCAGAAGCGGCTGATCAGCGTGTGGGCCACCAGCCCGCTGGCCGGGATGCCGCCGTCCACCACGTCAGGCTCGGCCGGCTGCTGCACAAGCGTCTGGCAGCACCGGCAGGCCCACTTGCCATAGATGTGGCGGTGCACGAAGAACTTCGCCGGGATGATGTCGAGCTTCTCGCTGACGTCCTGGCCCACGCGCACCATCGGCTGGCCGCACTCGGGCGTGGGGCAGGCGGTGTCCTCGGGCTCGTGGCGGTGCTCCACGCGCTCCAGGTGCTCGGGCAGTGGCTGGCGGCGCGGCTTGGCGCGTGGCGCCTTGGGCACCTTCGGGGTCTCGGGCAAGCCGGCCTGCAGGGCGGCCAGCTGCGCCCGCAGGCTGGCCTCGTCCTCGGCCAGCGTGTCCTCGAACAGCCGGCGCTGCTCGGCCGTCATGGCTTCGGACTTGGCACCGAACTTCCAGCGCTTCAATCGCGCGAGCTCGAAGTTGACCTTCTCCAGCTTCGCATCGCGCCAGGCAATGTCGCGGGTCTGGCGCTGGATCTGCTGGTCCTTGAGGTCGAGCTGGCGGGCAAGGCTTGCGATGTGTTCGAGCATCTGCGCAGCCAGTGCGGTGACGGTCTCAGGCGTCAGGCCGTGCAGGTCCTGGGGCTTGAGATCGCGTATGCCGAGCATGCGTTGCATGATGCCGATAGCCGCTGCATCACGCCATTAGCAGATGTCCTGTCAACGTGCGGCCACTCCCCGCGCGCGGCTCATCGCTACGATGCTCAGGCCCGCGTGATCACGCTCATCTCGGGCAGGCGCCGCCAGGGCAGGCCCACGACCAGGGCGTCGAACTGGGCCTGCGTCAGCGCCAGCGGTGCCGATGCAGCCTGGTCGCGTGGCCACTCGAAGCGCCCGAC
>JANMYQ010000134.1:0-2986 GCA_031382215.1 Methylibium sp. | reverse complement strand
TGTGGCTGATCCCGTGCGGGCCGGCTTCGCGGACAGCTTGTCCCATCCCGGGCACAACATGACTGGCCTAGCCAACTTCGCGGCTGATCTGGTTCCAAAACGGCTTCAATTGCTCAAGCAAATGGTGCCAAGCCTGACCAGTGTCGCGGTCCTCATGAATTCCACCAACCCGTACTACGAGACTCAGGTTCCGCGAACACGGGCCGCAGCCGAACAGCTCGGTCTGCGCCCGCAAATCGTCAGCGCAAGCAGTCAAGAAGAACTGGAGCCCGCCTTTGAGGCCATTGTTCGGCAACGCACCCAGGCAGTCTCGATCAGCGCGGACGCCTATCTCTCGGCGCAACGGAAGCGGATCGCGGAGCTGGCGATGAGATTCAGGCTCCCGTCGATGTTTCCATTCGCTGGTGGCGTCGAGGCTGGGGGCTTGATGAGCTACGGGGTCGACACTCTGGAAGCGATTCGCAAGATGGCGACCTATGTGGACAGGATCTTCAAGGGTGCGCGGCCCAGTGAACTTCCGATTGAGCAATCGACCCTCGTCGGCCTCGCCATCAACCGAAAGACCGCACAGATACTGCAATTGACCATTCCGCGGGAGATCTTGTTGCAGGCGCAGCTGATTGTCGAGTAGACCGATAGGGGCGTTGGCCAGGACTTCGCAGCCCGGACAGTGGCGAGGGCCAAAGCTGGAACAGTTGGTGCGGCATTCGGCTGAGACCGACTACCGCCCGCCGATGTCCCGCGAAGAACGACCGCTCCGGTCGCATTGCTGGCGCTTACGTGAGCCCAGCAAAGGACAGCAGCGGGTCGATAAGCGTCGGCCAGCCACCGACGTGCGCGGTCCGGTATGCGGCGTTCAGCCGTCCCTCCTCGCAAGCAAGGCGGCAGGAGCCCAGGCATCCGACATCCGTGGCCAGCCGAGGTTCAGCACGCCGGTTCCAGCGGCGTCACCGCGCCCCAGGCGTGCCCCTCATCTCGCGACGTCAAGCGGCTCCTGAAAAGTGCGAAGTCCCTACCGCAGCGTGCGGTTGAACAGCGCCATCGTCCGCCCCCAAGCCTGCGCCGCCGCCGCGGCGTCGTAGCGCGGCGTGGTGTCGTTGTTGAAGCCGTGCTGCGTGCCCGGGTACTTGAAGGCCTCGAACTTCGCGCCTGCGGCCTTCAGTGATGCTTCGTAGGCCGGCCAGGCGGCGTTGACGCGTTCGTCGTTGTCGGCGAAAACCAGCACCAGTTCGGCCTTGATGCGGTCCACCGCGTCGGCCGGCGCCGGCGCGCCGTAAAACGGTGCGCCGGCGAGCAGTTCGGGCACGCGCGCGGCCAGCAGATTGACCATGTCGCCGCCGTAGCAAAAGCCCACCGCACCGAGCTTGCCGTTGCCGCCGGCGACGTCGCGCGCCCAGTTGGCCGCAGCCACGAAGTCTTCGCGCGTCTTGGCCTGGTCGAACTGGGCGAACAAATCGCGCGCCTTGTCCTCGTCGCCCGGGTAGCCGCCCAGCGGGTGCAGCGCATCGGGCGCCACGGCGATGAAGTTGTCCAGCGCCAGGCGGCGCGCGATGTCCTCGATGTGCGGGTTGAGGCCCCGGTTCTCGTGCACCACCAGCACCACCGGCAAGGGCCCCGCGGCCTGCGCCGGCCGCGCCACGTAGGCGCGCACCTTGCCGTAGCCGGCGGGTGAGTCGATCAGCACCGACTCGGTCTTCAGCCGTGCATCGCCCGGCAGCACCTTCTGCGCGCGCGCAAAGTCGGGGCTCAGCGCGGCCAGCAAGGCCGCGGCGGTGGTGCCGCTGGCGGCCGCGAAAAGCGCCGCGCGGTCGAGGAAGCCGCGGCGGTCGATGTCGCCGTGCACGTACTGGTCGAACAGGCACCACAGCTCGGGGTCGAAGTCGATGCTGGGCTTGGGCAAGGAAGGGGACATGGCGCGGGCTCCTGATGCTGCGGCGACTTGGTGCACGTCCGCGCTTGTAGCGCGCTTATGTACCGCGCTTGTACCGCGCTTGTACCGCGCCTGTGAAACCCTCGCTTGGGCTCGGGTTCCGACCCTTGCGCGGGCTGGCGAAAACCCGGTCTCGCCGCCGTGGCGCTTCCCGTATCCTGCCCCGTAACACTCGGCTGCACTTGACGGCAGCGTCCCCCTTTCGGAGACAAGATGAAGCGCAAGTCGTTCCTGCTCGGGGCCGTGCTCGTTGCCAGTGCCTGGGCCGCAGTCGCCCAGGGCTTCCCGACCAAGCCGATCCGCATGGTGGTGACGTTTCCGCCCGGCGGCGCACCCGACATCCTGGCGCGCCTGTTTTCCGACAAGTCGCAGCTCGGCCAGCCGGTGGTGGTCGACAACAAGCCCGGCGCCGGCGGCAACATCGGCGCCGCCGACGTGGCCAAGTCGGCGCCCGACGGCCACACGCTGGTGATGGGCACCGTGGGCACGCACTCGATCAACGGCGCGCTGTACAGCAAGATGCCCTACGACATGGTGCGCGACTTCGTACCCGTGGGCCACGTCGCATCGGCGCCCAACCTGCTGGTGGTGACCAACGCGCTGCCGGTCAAGAACGTGGCCGAGCTGATCGCCTACATGAAGGCCAACCCAGACCGCTTAAGCTTCGGCTCGCCGGGCATCGGCACCTCGGTGCATGTATCGGGTGAACTGTTCAAGTCGCTCACCGGCACGACCATGACGCATGTGCCGTACAAGGGGCGGCAGTTCGCGATCCCCGACCTGGTGGGCGGCTCGATCCAGCTCATGTTCGACAACATGCCCTCGGCGCTGCCGATGGCCAAGGAAGGCAAGATCCGCGCGCTGGCGCAGACCACCGCCAAGCGCTCGGCCGCCGCGCCCGATGTGCCCACCGTGGCCGAGACCGTGCCCGGCTTCGAAGCCACCACCTGGTTCGCGGTGTTCGCGCCTGCCGGCACGCCCAGGGACGTGGTGATGAAGCTCAACGCCGAGCTGCAGCGCGTCTTCAAGTTGCCCGAGGTCGCCGACAAGCTCAAA
>JANMYQ010000124.1:0-32180 GCA_031382215.1 Methylibium sp. | reverse complement strand
CGACACCGCGCAGAGCTTCACCGACGAGTTCGCCGAAGTGGCGATCGACGCCAGCCAGGTGATCTGGGTCGCGACCGCGAACGATCCGCGCGGCATCCCCGAGCCCATCCTCAACCGCATGAACGTCTACGAGGTGCTGGCGCCGGACCGCACGGCAGCCCGCCACATCGCCGCCAAGCTGTACCGCGGCATCCGCGCCGACCACGGCTGGGGCCAGCGCTTCGAGGCCGAGCCGCGCAGCGACGTGCTCGACCGCCTGAGCGAAATGGCCCCGCGCGAAATGCGCCGCGCCTGGATGACCGCCTTCGGCAACGCCAAGCTCGACCGGCGCGAGCACATCGAGGTGCGCGATTTACCGCAAGCCGGCGGCAAGCGATCGGCGATGGGGTTCGTGCAGTAGCGCTCGTGCGACGCGTCACGCCACGGCAGCGCTCGCTTCATATCAGAGCTCACTGAGCGGAACGCATTCGCCGACGATCCGCTCGACCATGCCCTGAGAGAGCGCGTCGGCCTCGACCACGTCGACCCGAAACGGCAGTTCGCTGGCTTCGAAGAGGTCGCGCAAATCGGCCCGCTGCGACCAGCTGAGGCACGCAGGCTGGAGCACCAGCAAATCGAGGTCCGAGAACGGCCGCGAACGTCCCGTCGCACGTGAGCCGAACACCTGCACCCGGGCCCCCGGGATCACGCGCTCGATGATGGCGCGGACGATGCTTGACTGGGCCGGCGACAGCGCCACCGTCTTGAGGGCAGGCGCCACATCAGGTTGCAAGGCTCGCCTCCAGCCTGTCGAGCAGCGCCGACGCGTCCACCGAAAACGCTGCAGATCGCACCGCAACAGCCTGCGCCTTCACTTCGTTGTAGGCATGGCTGGTGGCATTGCGCATTTCGCGCCATTCCCGCCAGCGCGCCGGGTCGGGCACAAGTCCGGCATCGGCGGCACTTCTCAACAGATCGTTGAACGAGATGTCGGCGACCCGATCTGCAGACTCTGCACGTTCGACCAGCACCCTTCGGAGCAGGCGCACGGAAAGCTCATACGTGAACTCGAAGGACTGGATCACCGCAGAGTGCAAATGAGGCTTGAGCGGCGTTGCGTCCGGCTGCGCATCCCAGAACGTCAACGCCTCGTTCAGCATTGCCAGCGCCTTGCGCAACGGTGAAAGATCGATGGGTCGGGAACTCATTGGCGCATTGTCACGGAATGCGAATCACGGCGTCAAAACCAGCCGGTCCCGGGCGCCCGGCCAGCGATCGTCACTGACTATTCAACACGTGGTTTGTCGGCCCGGGCTGGTTTCAAGAGGCGATTGGCCTGCGCGTATTCGACGTCGGCCTGCTGCTTCAGGCGCTCCAGCAGCGCCTGGGTCAGGCCCGCCATGTCGTAGCTCAGCAGCGCAGTACCGTTCGATTCGCCATGCAGCCGGGGGCGCAACAAGCTGCCCGACGCGAGCCGGGCCGCCAGCGCCTGCGGGGCAGCCTGCGGCGTGAGCTCGACCCGTACCGTCAGCTGGTCCGCAGGCAGGCCGGGCGCGGCCGGTGCGACGGGCGCGGCCAGCGCACGCACCACGCCCACCTCACGCGCCGCGCGCTGCGCCAGCGAACGCTGCAGAGCGTCGCGGTCGATCGCCAGCAAGGCCTCGCGTCCCGAGGTCACCTGCACCAGTTTGAGCGGCACGCCGAGCACGTCCGACAGCCGTGCGGCCAGTGGCGCGCCCGCTTCGACCGTTTGTGTGCCGCCAAGCACCGCGGCGAGCAACACGCCGTCGGCGCTGGTGTCGCGGAACTTGACGATCAAGTCACCGGACACGATGGGCGCGGTCGCACGCGGTGGCGACGAGAACGCCGGTGCCGGGGCGTGCGCCGCCAACACCAGCAGCGCCGCCAGCGCCAGTCCCGGCACCTGTCTGGAGGGCAGCCCCGCGCGCAGCGAAACATCCATGATCGACCTTCAACGGAGAACCGATGAACGCGATGGTGACAGCGCCGAGCGCACGACCCGCGCCCATGCCCACGCGTACCCCAAGGTCAAGCCCAGCAGCGCGGCCGGAGCCAGCCAGCCGTGCACCAGGCCGAACAGCGCCGGTGCCTGCACGCCGACCCAGACCACGCCGACCAGCCGGCACTGGTTGACGAGCACCACCACCAAGGTACCCAACAGAATTCCGAAAAGCTTGTGGCCTGCGCTGCCGCGCGGGTGCATCGTGATGCCCACCGCGAGCAAGGCGGCGGGCAGCAGTGCGGTGCAGACCTGGTGCACTTCGGTCGCAAAGCCATGGGCGTGCAGCAGCAGTGTGCCGTCACGCCACAAGTTCACGCCGGCCAGCGCAAGCCAGGCGATTGCCGCATCGGCGGTGGCGGCGTTCAGCGCGAACAGGGGTGCGTCGAGCGCCGGCTGTTCAAGCAAGCTGTGCAGCAGCACGAACAGCGCCACCAGCACGGCCACGCGCCACGCCGGGCCGCTCGCGCCCGCCACGCCCGCCGCCCTCGCCGCCGCCGTGTGCGGCGGACCCGTGGCAAGTTCGCCGTGCACGGCCGCCCCTAAGCCGGGAGCGCGCGGCGCCGCCACCACCACAGCGCCGCGCCGGCCAGGCCCGACAGCAGCAGCGCGGCCCTCAGCGGCAGCACATCGCTGCGCGCTGGCACCGAGATGCTGGTGCTGGACTGAGCGCCCTCGGCACTGGCCGTGATGTTGACGTTGCCCTGCGCCACGCCGGTGACCGTGGCAGCCAGGGTGCCGCTGCCGGCGGTGCTGCCCGACGGCGGCAGCACGGTCGCCACAGCCGGGTTGCTGGAGCTGAACTGCACCGTCTTGCCGCCGGTCGGTGTGCCGTCCAGCCGCAAGGTGGCGACCAGGCCGATGCTTTCGCCGATCTTCACCGTCGCAGCCGACGGCACGAGTTCGACCAGCGCGACCGGTGGCGGTGGCGGCGGCGGCGGCGGCGGTGGCGGCGGCGGCGGCGGCGGCGGCGGTGGTGGTGGTGGTGGTGGTGGTGGTGGCGGTGGCGGTGGTGGTGGTGGTGGTGGTGGTGGCGGCGGCGGCGGTGGTGGCGGTGGCGGTGGCGGAGGCGGCGGTGCGACGCCTCCCACCGCGGCCAGCGCATTCACCAGGCCCGCGCCGCACGGCTGTGGGCACTCGGTGCTGGTGCGCGGCAGGGCAGTGCTCTTCAGCCGCGCCAGCAGTTGCGCTGGCGTCAAGCTGGGCTGGTTGGCCAGCACCAGCGCGGCCACGCCGGCCACGTGCGGGCTGGCCATCGAGGTGCCGTTGTAGCGGGCGTATCCACCCTGGATCATCGACAGCACGCCGTCGTTCTGGCCGTCGCCGTTGTCGTCGCGCGCGGTGTCGCCACCGGGGGCGAGCAGGTCCACGCGCGCACCGAAGTTGGAGTAGCGCGTGACGAGCCGGCCGCGGAAATCGCTCGCCGCCACGGTGATCACGCCGTTGCAGCTGGCCGGCAGGAAGTTGGCCGCGTTCGACGCCTCGTTGCCCGCGGCCACGACCACGGCCGTGCCGCGCGCCAAGGCGTCGTTGATGGCCGACTGCGTGGCCGGCGACGCCGAGCACGGCGAGCCGCCGCCCAGGCTCATGTTGATCACCCTGGCCGGCGTGGGATTGTTCGGCACGCCCGGCACCGGCAGGCCGGCGGCCCAGCGGATCGCGTCGTTGATATCGACCATGGTGCCGCCGCACTTGCCCAACACGCGCACCATCTGCAGCTTGACGTTCCAGTTGACACCCGCCACGCCGACGCCGTTGTTGGTGTTGCCCACGCCGACCGTGCCCGACACATGCGTGCCGTGCCAACTGTTGCCTTGCGCCGGGTTGCCGTTGCCGCATTCGTTGGCGGCGATCGCGTCACCGGGGTCGGTGGGATCGTTGTCACGCCCACCGCCGTCGTTGGCGATGAACGCATCGCTGATCATGTCGTAGCCCGGCACCAAGTTGGGCGAGCCGACGATGTCCGGGTGATTGCCGAGGATGCCGGTGTCGATGACGGCCACCACCACCGTGTCGGAGCCCTTGTTGGTGTCCCACACCTGCGGCAGGTTGATGCCGCCGGGCGCCAGGTTGGCGCCGCTGCCGTTGTTGAAGTAGTGCCATTGCTGCACGAAGGCCGGGTCGTTGGGCACCGCGGCAATCTGGAAGATGTAGTTCGGCTGCGCGTACTGCACGTCGGGCCGCGCGGCGAGCTGCTTCACCAGCGCGAGCGTGCGGTCGCGCATGGCCTGCGGCGCCATCGCTGCCGCCGCGGTCGGTGCCACGCGGAAGATCTGCTCGCCGCCCGAGGTGAGCTGCTCGGCCGGCTGGATCTGCATGCGCGCCATGTCGGCCGTGGCCATCGTGCGGGCGCGGGCGCTGGGTTTCATCTTCACCACCACCTCGCCCGGCACGAATGCGCGCGTGATGCGCTTCTCCATCATCGCCTGCACCTCGGCCGGCGAGATCTCGACGATCTGCGGCGGCGCGGGCGGCGCGGGCGGCGCGGGTGGCGCCGGGGCAGGTGCCGGCGCCGCAACAACCGCGGATGCGGGTGCCTGCGGCGCCTGCGTTTGCGCCGCCGGAGGCGTTGCTTCGGTCTTGGGCTGGCACCCGGAGAACAGCGCCGATGCCGCAGCGGCCACGGCCGTCAATGAAGTGAGCCTGGCGATCATTGAAAACCTCCGTGATTCGCAAGAAGCGTTCAGGGGCCAACCGTGGGCCTATCCGCGCCGCGTCTTCTGCGCCGTGGCCGGAAAGCGGCGCCGGCCCAGCAACTTGCCGTAGGCCTTGTCACCGGCATGCACCACGTGCACATGCTTGCTGTTGATGCCTTCGTTGTGCACCACGTACACAAAAGCGTAGGCCGGCTCCAGCACCGTCTGCCGGTCGAGCGCACCAAGCTCGAAGTAGCCGAACTGCGCCTTCAGCACCGACACCTTGCCGATCAGCCCATCGGTCTCTTTCTCCAAGCCTTCGATGGCCCAGTCGATCGGCTTGATCTTGACCGTGCCGGCCGACTTGCCGAGCGCGCGCCAGGTGCTGCGCACGCCCACCACCGCGCCGGCGGGGTCGATGTGCACCATCGCCAGCCCGCCCGGGCCGGTGACGGGCAGGCCATCGACCACCCGGCCATAGACCACGCCGGCATCCAGCAGGCGCTCGGTGAGTGTTTCACCCTTCACGTCGCCATCGGCGCCGCGCAGGTGCGTGACCTTCAGCGCCCGGGCCGACGCCATTGGCACCAGTTTGCTCTGCGCCAGAAACTTGGCGGCCAGGCCTTGCGCGCGCCGGTCGCTCAGCTCGAAGGGTTTGCCGGTGTCGATGCCGTAACGGTCCACGTCGACCGCCTGCAGCGCGCCCGACGCGCGCTGCACCTCGATCTGCCAGCGCCCTGCGGCATAACCCATGCGGTCGCTCGAGGTGAGCAGGTCGAAGTCGGCGGCGCCCAGCCCGAGGCCGCGCGCGATCGACTTGAGACTGGTGGCCGACACCTTGGGTGCCGGCAAGGTGTACACGCGTGCCTTGGCGGGAATGTCGCGCGGCAGCTTGGTCTGGAAAGTGAGTGCCATGGTGTTTCTCCTTGTCGTCAGTGCGAGCGCGATCAGGAACGCCAGCGCCAGGCAAACCACCCGACCTGGTTGTTCGGGATGTCGCCGAAGCCGCCGCCCAGGCGTTCGTTGTCGCGCCGGTTCAGCGCGTCGGCCTGGTTGCGGCCGGCGGCCATCGCCACCGGGTTGTCGTCGCACCAGAACGAATAACACTCGTCGAGCCACGCGTTGGTGAGCCGTTCGCTGTTGCCGGCGCGGCGGCCGAAGCCGTTGCCGCGCCCTGCCGTCCACCACGAGTCGGAGCACAGGTCGGTAAAGCCGAAGATCATGCGCAGGCCGTGAAACGTGCCCTGCCAGGTGGCGATGACGTTGCCCGTCAGGTCCAGGCTGTTGCAGGCGTCCAGGCACAGGTACTCGAGTTCCTTGTTGCCGAAGCGCGCTTCGTCGGATCGCCAGCGGCACTTGTCGACGCGCCGGCCGAAGCAGCCGGTGAACACGTTGTCGTCGGTGCCACCGTGCGATGAGAAGTGAACGAAGTCGACGTTGTCGGCCCAGTTGCTGTCGTCGCCGCCATTCACCGGGTCGCGAAAGTCGAGCTCGAAGGCGTTGCCGTTGCCCCAGTTGAAAGCGCGCACATGGCCGCGCGAAGCCATGCCGTCTTGAAAACCGATGGAAGTTTCGTCGCAGTACGACAGCGTGTTCTGCGTACACGGCGAGGGGAAGTCGTTGATCCATTCGATGCCGACTCGTGCCATGGTCTGCTCCTGTGTTGAGTTGCGCGAGGCGCAACGAGGAGGACGCAGTTTGCGCGCCGATCGCGGCGAGTTCAACCGCAAAGCTAGGGAGATGGCCGCGCCGACGCTTTCTCACACGCTGGCTCAGGCGCACGCTACTGGGCAACGCCGGCCTGATTCAGCAGGCGAACGACTCGACAAAGCGCACGTCACCAGCGAACCGGAACTCGATCGCGACCGCTGCGATCGACAGCACCGCGCCGTTGGTGAAGTTCAGCGTGAGCTCGACCCGACCGTCGCGCGCCATCGGCAGCGGCACCGGCGAGAGCGGCACGCCGTCGATGCACAGAGCGCCGGCAGACAGGCGCCCGACGCCGTCGGCCAGTGTGCCAATCCAGGTGGCCCGGGTCAGGCGCATCTCCAGGTTCAGCACGTAACCGTCGGCGCCGTTCTGGCGGTCGGGGGAGCGCACTGCGGCGGCCGAGAACACCACGTCGAGGTCAGCCGAGGCGGCCCCAGCAGCCTGGACCTGGCGAACCTCCGAGTCATGGAATTGAAAGGTGAGGTTCACTGCGGCTGTGGCCCGAGGGCCGTGGTACGAGGTACGAGGTATGAGAATGAGCCATCATCGCTGCAGGGCCCGAGGCCCGCAAGCGGCCCCATCTTTCGAGGAGACATCACCATGTTCCAGCCCACCCTGATGACCGGCCAGCGCATCCTCGTCACCGGCGGCGGCACCGGCCTCGGCAAGGCGATGGCCGAGAGTTTTCTGGCGCTCGGCGCCGACATCGCGATCTGCGGGCGGCGCCAGTCGGTGCTCGAAGAGACGGCGGCGCAGTGGCGCGCGAGCTTCCCCGAACGCCGCATTGACACCTTCGGCGTCGACATCCGCATCGCACAAAGTGTCGACGAGATGGTCGAGGCGCTGTGGGCCAGCGGCGGGCTGACCGGGCTGGTCAACAACGCGGCGGGCAACTTCGTGGCGCCGACTGAAAGTTTGTCGTCGCGCGCCTTCGATGCGGTCGCCGGCATCGTGTTCCACGGCAGCTTCTACGTGACCCAGGCGGTGGGAAAACGCTGGGTCGCCGAGGCGAAAGACGGGCGCTGGAAGGCGGGTTCGCCGTTCCGCAACGTCATGAGCATCATCGTCACCTGGGTCGACAACGGCAGCCCGTACGTCGTGCCGTCGGCCATGAGCAAGGCGGGCATCGAGGTGATGACCAAGTCGCTCGCGGTCGAGTGGGCACGCCATGGCATCCGCCTGAACGCGGTGGGGCCGGGCGAGATCCCGACCGAGGGCATGAGCAAGCGCCTGAACCCGGGCGAACAACCCGGCGAGCGCAGTCGCAAGAGCAACCCGATGGCGCGGCCTGGGCAGATGAGCGAGTTGCAGCGCCTGGCCTGCTTCCTGATGGCGCCAGGCCAGTGCGACTGGCTCACCGGCCAGAGCATCATGATGGACGGCGGCAACTCGCTCGCCACCGGCGGCAACTTCTACGAGCTGCGCGACTGGAGCGACGCCGACTGGTTGGCCGCGCGCGAGCGCATCGAAGCGCAGAACCAGAAGGACAAGGCGCAGCGCTGATGGCCGCCGAACTGATCGAAGCCCAGCGCCACGGCGCGGTGCTGGAGTTGCGCCTGAACAGAGCGGCCAAGCTGAATGCGCTGAGCTTGGCGATGAGCGAACAACTGCTCGGCGCCGTCACCGCGGGCCTGGCTGACGCCGAAGTGCGCGTGCTGCTGATCAGCGGCGCCGGCACCTCGTTCTGCGCCGGCAAGGACAAGGACGACCCGGGCAGCGCGGAGTTCGTGGCCGTGCTGCAGGCGCTCGCCGCCACATTGATGGGCAGCGCCAAACCGGTGGTCGCCTGCGTGCAGGGCTGGGTCGTCGGCGCCGGGCTGGAGCTGATGCTGAATGCCGACATCGTGGTCGCCGCGCGCTCGACGCGCTTCATGCTGCCCGAAGTGCGTCTCGGCCTGCTGGGCACCGGCGCCATCACCAGCTTGTTGCCGGCCGCCGTGGGGCTGCAGCGCGCCAAGGCGCTGTTGATGCTGGGCCGGCCTTTCGGTGCCGAAGACGCTGAACACTGGGGCCTGGTGGCGGGTGTGACCGACGACGATCAGGCGCTGAGCACCGCACTGCAGGTGGCGGCCCAACTGGCCGCGACCGACGCGCACGCGCTGGCCACCACCAAGGCCTTGCTGCATGGCGCCGCGCTGGGCAGCGTGGCCGAGGCTCTGGAGCGCGAAACGCAGGCGCATGCGAATGCACATGCGCATGCGCATGCGGCCTTGAACGCTCAGCTCAAGGCAGGTCGATGATCTCGACCCAGTGTGGGTTCTGGCCGACGCTGTAGCGGGCCAGTGAGCTCAGCGCGCCGGTGGCAGGGTCGATCGCACAGGTTGACAAATGGTGCGTCGCCTGCCCGACCGCGAGCAAGAATTGCCCGCGCGGGTCGATGCGAAAACCGCGCGGCTGCGTTTCGGTCGGCACATGGCCGATCAGCGCCAGTTGCCCGCTCGCCGGGTCGATGCGGAACGCCGCGAGCGTGTTCGACCGCCGCTCGCTGCTGTACAGGAAACGCCCGTCCGGCGTGACGTGGATGTCGGCCGCCCACGGCGCGCCCGACATGCCGGGTGGCAGGCTGGTGATGGTCTGCAGCGGCGCGAGCAGGCCTTGTTCGGTGTCGAAGTCGAACACGTCGATCGACGCGTCGAGCTCGTTCAGCAGGTAGACGAATCGGCCGCTCGGGTGAAAAACCAGGTGGCGCGGGCCGGCGCCCTTGCGCACCCGAACCACGGGGGGCTCGTTCGGGCTCAGGGTTCCGTTCGCAGCGTCGAAGCGCAGCTGCATCACGATGTCGCCGCCCAGGCTGGTGGCCAGCACAAAGCGGTTCGACGGGGCAGCGATCACCGCGTGCGCGTTCGGCTCGGTGGGCAGCACCTGCTGCGCCGGCTGCGGCATGCCGTTCGCGGCGACCGGGCTGACGACGAGCTGGTGCCCGCCATACGACGCACTGAACAGCCAGCGGCCAGTGCCGTCGATAGCCAGGTAGGCCATGCTGGCCGGCAGCGCGGCTTCAGCAGGCGGTGCCAGCGGCGCCAGTTCGCCGCTGCCGGCATCGATCGCAAAGGCCAGCACGGCGGTCGGCTCGGTGCGCCGGGCCACGTAGAGAAAGCGCTTGTCGGGGCTGATCGCCAGCGGCCCGGCGGCACCGCCGACCGGGGCGCTGCGCAGCGGCGTGAGCGCGCCGCTGGCGGCGTCCATGCACAGCACCGAGATGTCGCCGCTGTCGGCGTTGGAGACGTAGACGACGGTGATCACTTGAACAAGCTCATTTGAAGAAGGTCACTTGAAGAGCGATGGTAGCCACAGCGAGATCGCCGGCACGTAAGTTACCAGCATCAGGCACGCGAGCAGAGCGCTGTAGAACGGCAGGATCGATTTCATCACCTGGCCGACCGAGATGCCCCCGATCGCGCAGCCGACGAACTGCGTCACCCCCACCGGCGGCGTGTTGAGGCCGAGCGCGCAGTTGATCAGCATCAGCACGCCGAACTGGATCGGGTCCATGCCGAAGTGCATTGCGATCGGCAGGAAGATGGGCGTGCAGACCAGGATCGTGGCCGCCATGTCGAGGAAGGTGCCGAGCACGAACAGCAGCAGGTTGATCAGGAAGAAGATCACCCACGGGCTGCTCGACACCGACTGCATCAGCTCGCCGGTCTTCTGCGGCACCTCGTACAGCGCCATGAAGTAGCCGAAAGCCGACGAGATGCCGATCAGCAGCAACACCACGCCTGTCGTCTTGCAGGCCTTGGCGCAGGCGGTGAGAAAGTCCTTCCAGCTCAGCGAGCGGTAGACCAGGCCGGTAACGATCAGGGCCCAGAGCACCGCCGTCGCGGCCGACTCGGTGGCGGTGAAGACGCCCGACAGGATGCCGACCAGGATGATCACGACGATCATCAGCCCCGGCAGTGCGGCAATGAAAGCGCGCAGCACCTCGCCCCAGCCCTTGAACGCACCGCGCGTCGGGTAACCGCGCTTGACCGCCACGTAGTACGCCGCGGCCAGGTTGCACACCGTCAGCAGCAGGGCCGGGATCAGGCAGCCCAGGATCAGGCCGAAGACGCTGACCGAAGCGATGCCCGTCGTGGCCAGGGTGAAGATGATCAGGTTGTGCGAGGTCGGCATCAGCACGCCGACCAGGGCCGCATGGGTTGTCACGTTGACAGCGTAGTCGGCGTCATAACCTTCCTTCTTCATCAGCGGGATCATCACCGAGCCCATCGCCGTGACGTCGGCCAGGGCCGAGCCGGCGACCCCGCCGAACAGCGTGCAGCCGACGACGTTGCTCATGCCCAGGCCGCCGCGCACGTGGCCTACCAGGCTGTTGGCGAAGCGCACGATGCGCTCGGCGATGCCGCCGTAGAGCATCAGTTCGCCGGCAAAGACGAAGAAGGGGATGGCCAGGAAGCTGAACACCTGCATGCCGCCGACCATTTTCTGGAACACCACGGCGATGGGAAAGCCGGAGTAGAGAACGGTGGCGATCGAGGCGAGCCCGATCGAAAACGCCACCGGCACACCCAGCAGCAGCAGCACCGTGAAGGCGACGCCCAAGACAGTCAGTTCCATGCCGGCACCACTTCCTCGTCACGCAGCAGCGCAATCACATGTTCAATTGAAAACATCACGATCAATACGCCGGCCACGACCAGCGCGAGGTAGTCCATGCCGACGGGCACGTGCAGCATCGGCTTGGGGTCCGACCATTTCATCAGCGTCCAGCCCCAGCCGCTCCAGGCCATGATGCCGCCGAACAGCGCGACGAAGGCGTGGATCAGGATCTCCAGCTTGAGGCGCCACGACTCGGGCAGCAGCCCGATCATCGACTCCATGCCGATGTGGCCGGCGTCGCGCACGCCCACCGCCACGCCCAGCGCGGTGACGTACAGCACCAGTTGCAGCGCCAGGCCCTCGGCCCAGGTCGGCGTGTCGTTGAAGATGTAGCGGCCGATCACCTGGTACTGCACACAGATGACGATGGCGATCAGCATCACCACCGCCAGCACCAGGCAGATCAGCGACAGCATCGCGCACAGGCGCGTGTAGGCGTGCTTGGATGGAGGTCGATCCGAGACAAGGGTTGGATTCACGGGCAGACTCACTCGGACCGAGGGGAAACTCGAAAGGATGCAAAGAGCCCGCGCACCGACCGGCGCGCGGGCGGTGAAGCGACTTACTTGTTGTCTTGCACGGCCTTGACCAGGCGCTGCAGGTCGGGCGTGTTGATGAACTTGGCGTACACCGGGCCCATCACGGCGCGGAACGAAGCCTTGTCCACGTCGGTCACGATCTGCGAGCCGGCCTTGACGACGATGTCGAGCGACTTGGCTTCCTGCTCGTCCCACTTCTGGCGCTGGAACGTCACCGACTCTTTGGCCGCGGCGCGGAACATGTCCTGCTCGGCCTTGGGCAGGCCGTCGAACACCTTCTTGGACATGACCAGCAGCTCCGGCGCCATCGAGTGTTCGGTGCGCGAGTAGACCTTCACCGCCTCGTAGTGCTTGAAGCCGTCGTAGGACGGGATGTTGTTTTCGGCGGCATCGATCAGACCCGTCTTCAGCGCGGTGACGACTTCACCGGTGGGCATCGGCGTGGCGTTGGCGCCCATCGCGCCGACCAGTGCGACCCACAGGTCGGACTGCTGCACGCGGATCTTCATGCCCTTGGTGTCGGCGACGGTGCGGACCGGCTTCTTGGCGTAGATGGAACGCGCGCCGCTGTCGTAGAACGCCAGGCCGACCAGGCCTTCGTGTTCGCAGCCCTTCAGGATTTCTTCGCCGATCGGGCCGTCCAGCGTCTTGCGCATGTGGGCGATCGAGTCGAACAGGAAGGGCATCGTCGGCACCAGCGACTTCGGGCAGATCGAGTTCACGGTGCTGATGTTGATGCGGTTCAACTCCAGCGCGCCGATCTTGACCTGGTCGAGCGTCTCTTTCTCGGAGCCCAGCGCGCCCTTGTTGAAGACCTTGATCTTGTACTTGCCGTTGCTGCGCTTGTCGAGCAGGTCGCTCATGTGCTTGACGGCGGCCACCGTCGGGTATTCGTCGCTGTTGTGAACGTCGGCAGAGCGGAACTCGACCGCGTGGGCCGACAGGCCAATGGCCGCCAGCAAACCGGCCAGCAGTGACAGCGCCAGGCGGGGGGTCGAACGGGGGAAGTGCTTCATGAAAATCCTCTTGTCTCGTGGGGAGGGGTTGCGGGAGGGGGCGATCAGAATGGTCCCTTGGTGACGAAACCACCACCCTGGTAACGCACGTCAGGGTCTTTCGGGTCGACCGGGGGCTGGGCTTCGGCGGCGGCGCGGAACTGCTCCGAGCTGTCCTGCGGCCGGTAGCCGATGTGGGCGGCGCGGGTGTTGTCCCACCAGCGCGTGGTGTTGTCGGACATCCCGAAGATCACCGTGTGGCCGACCACCGGTGCCGTCAGGCTGGCCAGCACCAGGCGCTCCAGGTCGTCGTAGCTCAACCAGGTGGCCAGCATGCGGCGGTCTTTGGCGATCGGGAACGACGAGCCGATGCGCAGGCACACGGTCTCGATGCCGTAACGGTCGTAGTAGAAGCGCGACAGGTTTTCGCCATAAGCCTTGCTCAGGCCGTAGTAGCCGTCCGGGCGCATGGGCGCGTCGGCGTCGATGACTTCGTCCTGCCGGTAGAAGCCGGTCACGTGGTTCGAGCTGGCGAAGACGATGCGCTTGACGCCGTGCAGGCGCGCGCCTTCGTACAGGTTGAACACGCCGACGATGTTGGCCTGCAGGATCGGCTCGAACGGCCCCTCGACCGAGACCCCACCCAGGTGCACCACCGCATCAACGCCCTGCAGCAGCGCGTGCATCGCGGCGGCGTCCTGCAGCGCGACCTGCACCACCTCCTCGCCGTCGCCGGCCGGGGTCAGGGGGGCCATGTCGCTCAGGCGCAAGACCTTGCAGCTGTCCTTCAGGCGCGGGCGCAGTTCGCGGCCCAGGCCGCCGGCCGCGCCGGTGAGCAGCAGGCGGCCGAATTTGGTGGCGGGAGGGGACGGACGGGTCATGCGAATCGGTCTCGAAGAAGTTTTTGCCTGCCCGCTGCGGTCCGGTACCGTCTAGTACCTATTGCCACGGGTCATCAGTTGTCGTACAACATCAGGATGTTCAACCAGCCCGGACCGCCTGTCAATAGCGGCGACCTGGGGAATCCCCTGATCCCAGCCGAATGAATTCACTCCCGTCCATCGGCCGCCGCCGACCCCGAACGCTGGCCTTCGAACTGGTCGACGCGCTGGGCGACCGCATTCGCGATGGCCGCTTCGCTACCGGCGACAAGCTGCCCACCGAGACCGCGCTGATGGGCGAGTTCGGCGTGAGCCGCACGGTCGTGCGCGAGGCCATTTCCAAGCTGCAGGCCGCCGGTCTGGTGGAAACGCGTCACGGCATCGGCACCTTTGCGGTCGGCCTGGGCGACGCTTCGGCGTTCCGTATCGACCCGCAGCAACTGGCCACCTTGCGCGATGTGATCGCGGTGCTGGAGTTGCGCATCGGGCTCGAAACCGAAGCCGCGGCGATCGCCTCGCAGCGCCGAACGGCACAGAACCTGGCCGCTTTGCGCGAGGCGTTGAACGCGTTCTCCGACGCCGTCGAAGACGGTCGCGACGCGGTGACCGCCGACTTTCAGTTCCACCTCGAAATCTCACGCGCCACCCAGAACCCGCACTTCGCGAGCCTGATGGGCACCCTGGGCACGATGATCATTCCGCGCGCCCGCCTGGCACCACCTGACCCGGGCCATGAAGCCAGCGCCGACCAGGACCTGCGCCAGTACCTGCGGCGCGTGAACGCCGAGCACGAAAGCATCTTCGACGCGATCGCCAACCAGGACGCCGAAGGCGCCCGCGCCGCCATGCGGACCCACCTGGCCAACAGCCGCGAGAGGCGACGCCGCGCGGCGGCCCCCGAGATGGGCTGAATTGCAGCGTGGCATCGCTGCGCGGTACTGCACAAAGCACGGCGCGACACCACGGCAAAGCCGGCTGCCGGAGCCGTCAACTGGCTACAGTACGCCGCATTGCGGCAGCGCGCCGAGTGCCGTTCCAGGGAGCCCTTCTTGCAAGCCACCGACCACCCGAACCAGTTCGAGCTGCTGCGCCAGCGCCGTTTTGCGCCGTTCTTCTGGACCCAGTTCCTGGGCGCCGGCAACGACAACCTGTTCAAGTTCGCGCTCACCGTGATGGTGACCTACCAGCTCCAGATCGGCTGGTTGCCGCCGGCGCTGGCGGGCCTGGCGATCGGAGCGCTGTTCATCCTGCCGTTCCTGCTGTTCTCGGCCACCAGCGGGCAATTGGCCGACAAGTACGACAAGACGGCGCTGATCCGCTTCGTCAAGTGGCTCGAGGTCGCCATCATGGCGCTGGCCGGCTGGGGTTTCGTGCGGGCCGATGTGCCGCTGCTGCTGGGCTGCGTGTTCCTGATGGGGCTGCACTCCACGCTGTTCGGGCCGGTCAAGTTCGCCTACCTGCCGCAGCACCTGAACGAGCGTGAACTGACCGGCGGCAACGGCATGGTCGAGATGGGCACCTTCGTGGCCATCCTGCTCGGCAACGTGGCGGGCGGGCTGCTGATTGCTGTTCCGCAAGTCGGCGCGCAGTACGTGGCCTGGGCCTGCCTGGGGCTGGCGATCGTGGGCCGCGTGGCCGCACAGCTGATCCCGGCCTCGCCATCCACCGACCCCGACCTGAAGATCAACTGGAACCCGTTCAGCGAGACCTGGCGCAACCTCAAGCTGGCACACGGCAACATCGTCGTGTTCCGCTCGCTGCTGGGCATTTCGTGGATGTGGTTCTTCGGCGCGGTGTTCCTGTCGCAGTTTCCGTCCTTCGCCAAAGACGTGCTGCACGGCAGCGAGCAGGTCGCGTCGCTGCTGCTGGTGGTGTTTTCCATCGGCATCGGCATCGGCTCGCTGTTGTGCGAGGTGTTGAGCCGCCGGCACGTCGAGATCGGCCTGGTGCCGCTCGGCGCGATAGGCATGAGCGTGTTTTCCATCGACCTGTACTTCGCCTCGCGCGGCTTGCCACCGGCCGCTGGCTTGACCCTGTCGCAGTTCGTCGCCCAGGCCGCTCACTGGCGCGTGATGGCCGACCTGGCGCTGCTGTCGCTGTTCGCAGGGCTGTACAGCGTGCCGATGTACGCGCTGATCCAGCTCCGTTCGGCGCCCACGCACCGGGCGCGCATCATCGCGGCCAACAACATCCTGAACGCGCTGTTCATGATCGTCAGCTCGATCGGCGTGGGGCTGCTGCTGAAGGCGAACTTCACGATCCCGCAGGTGTTCCTGATCACCGGCCTGCTGAACGCGGTGGTGGCGTTCTACATCTTCATGCTGGTGCCGGAATACCTGCTGCGCTTCATCGCCTGGGTGGCGACAAGGCTGATCTACCGCTTCAAGGTGCGCGGCGACGAGCACATTCCGACCCAGGGCGCGGCGATCCTGGTGTGCAACCACGTCAGCTTCATCGACGCGGTGCTGCTGATGGCGGCCAGCCCGCGGCCGATCCGCTTCATCATGGACCACAAGATCTTCGCCATTCCGGTGCTGGGCGGGCTGTTCAAGCTGGCCAAGGCGATCCCGATTGCATCGGCGCGCGACGACCCCGCCACCTACGAGCGCGCCTTCGCCCAGGCGCGCGCGGTGCTCGACGACGGCGAGCTGCTGTGCATCTTCCCCGAGGGCGCGATCACGCGCGACGGCGAACTCGGCGAGTTCAAGGGCGGTGTGATGAAGCTGCTCGAAACCAACCCGGTGCCTGTGGTGCCGCTGGCCTTGCAGAACCTGTGGGGCTCGTTCTTCTCGCGCCGCGACGGTGCGGCGATGAGCAAGCCGTTCCGGCGCGGCTTCTTCAGCCGCGTCGGGCTGGTGGCGGGTGAGCCGGTGGCCGCGGCCAGCGCGTCACCGGCCGGCCTGCGTGAACGGGTGGGCGCGCTGCTCGCGGCCTGACGGTCCTGGCGCGATTGGCTGTTTTCCATTTCTCCGGGCTTGCCACGATGACCCTTCCCTTCAGCCGCGCCGCCCTGGTGCGTACGCTTCCGTTTGCACTTTTCATCGCGCTGATCGCCTTGCGCGGCTTCATGCCGGCCGACGGCTCCTGGGGCACGGACCCGCGCTGGCTCTATGGCGTGGGCGTGGTGCTGGTCGCGGCGCTGCTGGCGTGGTGCTGGCGCGACTACGGCGAGCTCGTCGCACAGCGCTGGCCCAACTGGCGCGAGCTGGCGCTGGCCGTGGGCGTGGGCGCGCTCGTCTTCTGGCTGTGGACCCTGCTCGACGCGCCGTGGATGCGCCTGGGCGAAGCCACCGCTGGCTTCCGGCCGGTCGACGAACAAGGCAACGTAATGTGGCCGCTTGTGGCGGTGCGCTGGGTCGGCGCGACCTTGCTGGTGCCGGTGATGGAGGAGCTGTTCTGGCGCTCGTTCCTGATGCGCTGGATCGAGCGCGCGCAGTTCGAAACGGTGGACCCGCAGCGCGTGGGGCTGAAGGCTGTGGTGCTGTCGACCTTCGTCTTCATGCTGGCGCACACCTTGTGGCTGGCGGCCATCGTGGCCGGGCTGGCGTATGCCTGGCTCTACATCCGCACCGGCAAGCTGTGGGTGCCGATCGTGGCGCACGCGGTGACCAACGGCGCGCTCGGCGTGTGGGTGGTGTTCACCGGGAACTGGGGTTTCTGGTAGCGGGGACGGTGGCGGGGGCGATAGCGCGGACGGCGGCCGGGCCGCGCCGGGCAACCTTATCAGTCGTCATACAACGCGACCAGTCAAACCGTCGAAACAGGTTGACAGCAGGAAGTCGATGATCTGCTCGTCGGCGTAGTTGCCGCCCAGTTTGAGCAGGCCCAGCACCGGGTCGCAGGCGCGGCTGAACAGCGTGTAAAGCACCACCTCGGGCGGCAGCGCGGGGTTCAGGCTGCCGGCCTTCTGGGCTGCGGTGATCCACACGCCGAGCTTGTCACTCACCTCCATCAGCCGGTCGAGGTAGACCTTGTTGGTCATCAGCGCCGAGCGCAGCGCCGAGTTCTGCGCCGGCAGCGACGGCATTTCGCCGGCAAGTTGCACCGTCATGGTCCAGCGCACGACCGCGCGTAGCTGCTCGACAGCGCTGGCGTCGTTGGCCCGGTCTTTGGCTTCCAGCGTCACCAGAAAGGCCAGGGCGCGGTCCAGCACGCCGATCATCGCCGCCGCCGCCAGCTCTTCCTTGGACGTGAAGTGCTTGTAGAGGCTGGCTTTGGCGATGCCGACATCGGCCGCGACCTCGTCCACGGTCATCACGTCGAACCCTTTTTCGGCCAGCAGGCGGTTCACCGACGCGAGGATCGCGTCCTCCCGCGCACGCAACACCTGGACGCGAAACGAAGTCTTTGCCATGGGCAAATTGTAGACGCGCGCCGAAGTAGTTGGACAGTCCAGTCTTGAAATAACTGACTGGTACCAATAAAGACCGTACGGTTGACTATGTGAACTTAGTAGTTCACATTTCGCGCCGTGCTCTTTGAATCCGATGGAGTGTGAGTTCCTTCACAAGTTCATCGAGTGGCGCCCTCACCAAGCCTTCTTTTCAACTTCGACCTGGAGAATGACATGCCCGTCTGGCTCAAGCGGCTCGCCGCGATGATGTTCGTTTCGATCCTTGCCGCTTGCGGCGGCAGCGACGACGACACCCCCCCGCCGGGAACTCTGGCCGCAGAAGCGACCACCCGCGGCTTCACCGCGCTGGTGGCCGCCGCCGACAAAGCCGGCCTGGTGCCGGCGCTGAGCAGCAGCTCGTCGAACCTGACGGTGTTTGCGCCAACCGACGCAGCGTTCACCTCGTTGGCCACGACCCTGGGCTTTGCCAGCGCCTCGGCGATGGTGACGGCGCTGGACGGCCCGACCCTTGCCAAGATCCTGCAGTACCACGTGCTGCCCACGCGCAAGACGGCTGCTGACCTGGTGGCCGGTGGCGCGACGCAGGCGACGCTCTACAACTTCGAAGGCGCGGCCACGACCCTGGCGCTGAACACCACGGCCGGTGTGAAGATCACCGACGAGGTGCTGACCGAAGCCACCGTCGTGACCGCCAACGTGCCCGCCAGCAACGGCGTGATCCACGTCATCGACAAGGTGCTGGTGCCGCCCGGCGTGCTGAACGTGGTGCAGATGGCGCAGTTGAACCCGACGTTCTCGGTGCTGGTGGAAGCGGTGGTTGCCGCCAACCTGGCCACCACGCTCAGCGGTACCGGCCCGTTCACGGTGTTCGCTCCGACCAATGACGCCTTCACCGCCGCGCTCACCGAACTCGGCCTGACGAAGGCGCAACTGCTGGCCAGCCCGTCGCTCGCCGGCATCCTGACCTACCACGTGGTGGCTGGCAATGTGCGCGCGGCCGACGTGGTGGCGCTGCCCAAGCCGGCCAGCGTGACGACGGTGCAGGGCACGGCCTTCACGGTCGGCACCACCCTGGCCATCACCGACGCCCGCGCACGGGTCGCGGGCCTGGTGGCCACCGACGTGATCGCCAGCAACGGCGTGATTCACGTGATCGACAAGGTGATCCTGCCGGCGCCCTGAACCCGCCCCACCCACCCTGACCTGACTTCAAGGAGGAGAACATGATGAAACCCTGGCTTCCCTTGCTGGCCGCAGTCGCCAGCGCCAGTTTTCTGGCCGCTTGCGGCGGAGGCTCGGACAGCACGCCGACAGCTTCGACACAAACATCGCTGGCCGCAACGGCCAGCAGCGAGCCCAGCGTTTCGGAATTCATGGCGCTGGCGCAAAGGGCCGGCACGACTGAGCGGCTGGCCGCCGACGAGCAGCTCACGCTGATCGCGCCGAGCAACGACGCCATGGCAGAGATGAGCGCCGAGATCGAAGAGTTGAAGCGGCCCGAGAACAAGGCGGAGCTTCAAAGCTTCGTCGAGTCGCACCTGGTGGCCAAGCGCATGCTGGCCAGCGACATGCGGACCGGCAGCGAGACGGCCGTGTCGGGCAGCGTGATCGACGTCGAGGTAAGCACCGAGACCGGCGCTGCCGAGGTCACCGTGAACGGCAGCGGCATAAGCAAGGCCGACATCAAGGCGCGCAACGGCGTGCTGTTCGTGACCCACAAGCCGCTGTGGCGGCCGTCGGCGCACGACTACGTCAAGCACCTGCCGCAGTTCAGCATCCTCTTCAAGGCCATCCGCGCCGCCGGCCTGGAAGGCGCGCTCAAGACGAAGGAGCCGTTCACGCTGTTCGCACCGACCGACGCTGCCTTTGCCGCGCTGCTCGCCGAGCTGAACCTCACGGCCGACCAGTTGCTGGCCAACAAGCCGCTGCTGACCGAGGTGCTGACGTATCACGTGCTGCCGCAGAAGCTCCCGGCCCGCAAGATTGCTGACGACGCCACCCCGGTGACTGTGCAAGGCCAGGCCATCAGCTTCGACGTGCAGCGCCGCGCCGGGCCAGACGTGCGCATTACTGACGCGCAAGACCGCCAGGCCAACGTGATCTTCACCAACCTGTTCGCCCGCAACGGCGTGGTGCACGTGATCGACAAGGTGATCTTGCCGCAAAGCAAGAACATCGTGCAGATCGCGCAAGGCATCGGCGACTTCAGCATCCTCGTCGATGCGGTGGTGGCCGCCGGCCTGGTGGACACCTTGAGCGGCCCCGGCCCCTTCACCGTGTTCGCACCCACCAACGCCGCTTTCGCATCGCTGCTGGCCGAGCTGGGCGTGACCGCCGAACAACTGTTGGCCGACAAGCCGCTGCTGACTTCGGTGCTCACCTACCACGTGGTGCCAGGCCGCGTGCTCGCGTCCGACATCACCGAAGGTGCCCAGCCCGCCACCGTGCAGGGCCAGGCATTCACGTTGGGCCTGGCCGGCGGGCCGTCGATCACCGACGCGCGCGGCCGCAAGGCCAACATCGTGGCCACCAATGTGCAGGCGGCCAATGGCGTGATTCACGTGATCGACAAAGTGATCCTGCCCAAGGCCGCCGTGGCGCCGCCGGCCAGCACGCCGAACATCGTGCAGGTCGCGCAGAGCCTGCCCGACTTCAGCATCCTGGTCGAAGCCGTGGTCGCCGCCGGCCTGGCCGACACGCTGAGCGGCCCCGGCCCCTTCACCGTCTTCGCGCCGAACAACGCCGCGTTTGCTGCGCTGCTGGGCGAGCTGGGCGTGAGCAAGGAGGCGCTGCTGGCCAACAAGCCGCTGCTCACCGCCGTGCTCACCTACCACGTGCTCGCGGGCAAGGTGCTGGCCGCTGACATCAAAGAAGGTGCGCAAGCCGGCACGGTGCAGGGCCAGGTGTTCACGCTCGGCCTGGCGGGCGGGCCCAGCATCACCGACGCGCAAGGCCGCAAGGCCAACATCGTTGCGACCGACGTGGCCGCCAGCAACGGCGTGATCCACGTGATCGACAAGGTGATTCTGCCGCAGACGAAGAACATCGTCGAGATCGCCGCCGGCATCCCCGACTTCAGCATCCTGGTCGAAGCCGTGGTGGCCGCCGACCTGCAAGCCACCTTGAGCAGCGCCGGCCCGTTCACCGTGTTCGCGCCAACCAACGCTGCTTTCGCCGCGCTGCTGAACGAACTGCACGTGACGAAGGCGCAGTTGCTGGCCGACAAGCCCCTGCTCACCAAGGTGTTGACCTACCACGTGCTCGGCGCCAAGGTGCTCGCCTCTGGCGTGACCGACGGGCTCAAGCCCACCACCGTTCAGGGCCAGACGTTCACGCTGAACAAGTCGGGCAACACGCTGCACATCCTGGATGCCCGCCACCGTGGCGCCAACGTGGTGGCCACCGACGTGCAAGCCGTCAACGGCGTGATCCACGTGATCGACCGAGTTCTCTTGCCCAAGCCGTGAGGCTTGATTTGTTCAACCCTTCTCCACAGTTCTACAACCCAGTTCCCACAAGGAAACCACCCATGAAAAAGATCCTCACCATCACCGCCCTGTCCTTCGCCGCCCTGTCAGTGCAAGCCAAGGACATCGTCGACACCGCCGTCGGCGCCGGCACGTTCAACACGCTGGCCGCCGCGCTGACGGCCGCCGGCCTGGTCGACACGCTCAAGGGCAAGGGCCCGTTCACAGTGTTCGCGCCGACCGACGCTGCGTTCGCCAAGATCCCCAAGGCTGACCTGGACAAGCTGCTGGCCGACAAGGCCAAGCTGACCGCCGTGCTGACCTACCACGTGGTGCCCGGCACCGTGATGGCCAAGGACGTGAAGGCCGGTAAGGTCAAGACCGTTCAGGGCTCTGAGCTGACCATCGCCACCGCCGGTGGTGTGATGGTGGATGGCGCCAAGGTCACCGCCACCGACATCGTGGCCGACAACGGCGTGATCCACGTGATCGACACCGTGGTGCTGCCGAAGTAATTGACGGCGGTATGGCGGTACGGCGGGTTCAGACGCGGGAGCGTCTGTCGATGCGCGGATCGGGGCGCGGATCGTCGTGAGACGTCCGCCTCTCGTCCGCTGAGTCACCGGGCGCCCCTTCCACGTGGCGCCCGCTTCTCATGAAGAAGGCCGGCATCGTGCTCGGCATTTCGGTATCAAAGCTGGCATCGAGCCCGAAAGCGGTGCCCATGTCGGCAAAGTCGGGCGCCGCAGCCGGGCGCAGCCGCTGCCACCGCAGGCTGGTGAACCATGAAAACGATGGGACCAGGTTCATCTCAACCCCTTGCAGACGCCGCACAGACCGCCCGAGTGTGGGCTTCAGGCTTGCCTGTCGATGCGCCGATATGCAGCGCAAAGGCGGCACATTTGGTAACGGGTCAACCGGGGCGGGCCGCTCGTGCCCTCGGCGCGCCGGTCACCCGGTCACCACGCCTGCATGCCCGTTCTCGACCGCGAAACGCGCTTGCGTGTGCAGCCGCGCGTCGCCGCGCGCCGGGAACGGCGTGGCGCGAAAGTCGCAAACCGTGCTCTTCGGCATGAGCTCCAGCAGCGCGTAGCCGCGCTCGTCGCCGCGCGCATGCACCATGTCGGGGTTGGCGGCGCGCATCAGCCCCACCACCGCCTCTGACAAACCGCGGGTGGTGATCGAGCTGGCGACGAACTCGCTCGCAACGATCGGCGAGTTGGGGTCGTTCGGGCGCAGGCGCAACTGCGCTGCGACGTGGCGGTGCACGTCGCCGCCCAGGTTGAGCACGTTGGCCACGCCAGCGTCGGCGATGGTGTGCAGCAGGCGTTCGCGCGCCTTCGGATAACCGTCCCAGCCATCGGAGTACAGGCGCCGACCCAACGGCGAGTCGATGCTGCTGCCACTGAGCTGCGTGCCCTGGCCCAGCAGCTTCCAGCGCCGCGTGCTGGCGGTCAGGCCTTGCGCGAGCCAGCGCTCCTGCGCCATGCCGAACACGCTGCGTGAGGGGTCGTCGAGCTCGTCGCACGGCGCCACGACGCGACCGCCGATTCCGCCCGTGCCGGCGCAGGCCTGCACGCTGCGGTATTGCCGGTTGTCCAGCGTCCACAGCTCGGCCAGCCGGCCCCACACGAAACGTTCTTGAATGCGCATCGACGCGCCATCGGGCGCCATCGACGGCGACACCGGCAGGTGCTCGAAGTAGGCCTTGTACGCGGCGGCACGGCGGCGCAGGAACACGTCCGGTGCCACGCCTTCTTTCGAGCTGTGATCGTCGGCGTAGTCGTTCTCGACCTCGTGATCGTCCCAGGTCAGCACCCACGGGTGGGCGGCATGGGCGGCGCGCAGGTCGGGGTCGAGCTTGTAGGTGGCGTGGCGCGCGCGGTAGCCGTCCAGCGTCGTCGGCACCGGGCCCTCGTGCGCGCGCAGGCGGTAGCGCGGGTTGCTCGACTCGTAGATGTAGTCGCCGACGAACAGCACGAAGTCCAGGTCTTGTGCGGCGATCTCTCGGTGGGCCGCGAACGCGCCTTGTTCATAGTGTTGGCACGAGGCCAGCGCCAGGCGCAGGCGTGGCACGTCGGCATCCGCCGCCGGTGCGGTGCGGGTGCGGCCGACGGGGCTGACGGCGTCGCGCGTCATGAAGCGGTAGAAGAAGCTCGCGCCGCTGGGCAGGCCGCCCACGTCCACGTGCACGCTGTGCGCGTGCTCCGGGCGCGTCAGCACCTGGCCGGTGCGCAGGCCGCGCGAAAAGCGCTCGTCTTCGGCCAGCTCCCAGCGCACCGCCACCTGCACGCCCGGCAGACCGCCTTCGATTTCGTGCGGAAGTGGCGCCAGGCGCGTCCACAGCACCACCGAGTCGGCCCGAGGCATGCCGCTTGCTACTCCCAAAGTGAAGGGAAAGCTGCCGTTCGGAGGCTCGCCCGCCGCCATCGCGCGGTGGCGGACCGCCGGCGCGGCAAACAGGCTGCCCAGGGCCAGCACGGCGGCACGGCGGCTCAAGCGGTCGAACAAAAAATGGCGAGGGGTCATGACGCCGGCGGGAGTGCAAACCCATTGTGAAGGCAGTGAATACCGCCCCGGCGTCACCGCATGCGCAGCCGCGGCGCACACTGTGCGATGCGACGCGCACGACCCATGCCACTTGTCACAGGAGGTTCCGAATGACTGAGGGTTCATCGAAAGGCCTGACCTGGGGCACGCTGCTGGCCGGCGTGCTGAGTGCGCTGGCGCTGATCGCGATCGGCTGCGTCAAACCGATGGCGGGGCGCGACGCGGCCAGCCCGCTGGGCGTGCACCTGCCGGGCGCAGACGACCCGGGCGCGGCGCGGCAGCGCTACATCATGCGCGAATCGGGCCCGCGCTCGGGCGGCTCGGCGCCGCGCTCGTCACAGCAGTAAGCCGCACAGGGCGGGCAGCCCGGAGAGGCGGTGCAGCAGGCGGTGCAGCCAGCTCAGTAGGTGCTGCTGCCGACGTACTTGTTGCCGGCCGCCTTGAAGTTGGCGATCGCCTTCTTCAGGTCGCTGTATTCGGCACAACCGAAGGTACACAGCTTGTCCAGCGTGGCCAGGCGCTGCTCGGCCTTGGGCAATTCGCCCAGCATCAGGTACAGCTCGCCCGAATACTCCAGCGCGCCCTTGTGCTTGGGGTCGATGCGCAGCGCTTCGTTGTAGAACTTCTCGGCGCCGGCAAAGTCGGGCGTCGGCGCCTTGCGCAGGGTGAAGCCCATCAGGTTGTTCCAGTCGGCATTGCCGGTGTCGTTGACATCCTTCAGCGCGGCGATGGCGGCCACCCAGTTCTTCTGCGCAATCTGCACCCGCACCGGGGCCAGCTTGTCGGGCGCGGCGGTGGGGCTGGGCGAGGTGTCGGCGGCAAAACCGGGGCTCAGGGCCAGGGTCAGCGCGGTGGCGGCGAGCAGGCGGGCGATCGTGGTCTTCATGCAAAGCTCCTGGTGGATGGTTGAAGAGACACCGACACGGTGTCTTGCCTGAACAGACGAGGCTCGGACCGGATTGGATGCAGCCGGCGCGAAAAAAAGTCAGTGTGCCCGCCGGGCCGGCTTTTGGCCACCTCTAGAATTGCGCCCCTTCTGCCGCCACCCCCATGTTCTGCGCCATCGACTTCGGAACCTCCAATTCGGCCATCGCCATCCCCATTGGTGCGGCGCAGATGCGCCTGGTCGAGCTCGAACCTGGCCACACCACCATGCCCACGGCGGTGTTCTATTTTGTCGAAGGCCCTGAAAACGCCGGCCCGCCGCGCGCCTTCGGCCGTGCCGCGGTGGCGGCCTACGTGGACGGCATCGACGGAAGGCTGATGCGCTCGATGAAGAGCATCCTCGGCAGCAGCCTGATCGACCAGACCACCGACGTGGGCGGCGGCCGCGGCGCCAAGTACCTGGACATCGTGGCCGGTTACCTGAAGCACCTGAAAACCCGTGCCGAAGCGCAGGCTGGCGCGCCCATCACCCGAGCGGTGCTGGGCCGCCCGGTGTTCTTCGTCGACGACGACCCGGCGCGCGACGCGCAGGCCCAGGCGGCGCTGCTGGCGGCGGCGGCGCAGGTCGGCTTCAGCGAGGTGAAGTTCCAGTACGAGCCGATTGCCGCGGCGTTCGACTACGAACGCCAAGTGGTCGGCGCCGAACAACTCGTGCTGGTCGCCGACATCGGCGGTGGCACGTCGGACTTTTCCATCGTGCGCGTCGGCCCGCAACGCGCCGCTCGGCTGGAGCGCAAGGACGACATCCTCGCCAACCACGGCGTGCACATTGCCGGCACCGATTTCGACCGCCGCATCGAACTGGCCCGCGTGCTGCCCTCGTTCGGCTACGGTGCTTTCGGCCCCAGCGTCTCCGGCGCGCCGCCGCGCGAGGTGCCCAGCGGGGTGTACTTCGACCTTGCCACCTGGCACCTGATCAACACCGTCTACAGCCCGCAACGGGTGGCCGAACTGCGCAGCATGCGCGGCTTCTACGACGAGGCGCTGCACCACCAACGCCTGATGACCGTGGTGACTGAACGCCTGGGCCACGAACTGGCCGCGCGGGCCGAAGCCGCGAAGATCGCGGTCGCCGAAGGCGGCGATACGCGCATAGACCTGGGCCATGTCGAACGTGCCTTGAGCGTGCCGGTGAGCGAACGCGATGCGGTGCAGGCGATCGACGCCGACATCGAGGCGATCGTCAACGCCGCGCAGGTGACGGCCGCGCAAGCGGGCTTGAAGCCGGCGCAGATCGACGCGCTCTATTTCACCGGCGGCTCGACCGGCCTGCGCCTGCTGGCGCAGCGCATCGGTGCGGCGTTTCCGGCGTCACGGGTCGTGCGCGGCGACCGCTTTGCCAGCGTGGCGACCGGGCTGGGCCTGTTTGCGCGCCGCTGGTTCGGCGCCGCCAAGCCAGTTCCTGATTAGCGACGATCCTCAGCTGCCTCAGGGGCAGCTGCAAGCCCGCCGGCCGCCCTTCCTGGGAACGGCGGCCGGCGGGCTGAGGATCGTCGCTAATCAAGAGCCAGTTTGATCAGCGTTGACCTACCGGCCAGACCGGCCTGATGGCAACAACACCTCGATCGAAGCCCGCTGTTCGGCCGCGCGCAGCGCTTGGCCGAGCGGCGACGTGGCCTGGGCGAGCCCGTCCTGCTGAAGCTCGGCGGCCAGTGCATTGAGCGTGTCGGTCAGTTGCCACGACGTGGCCAGCAAGCCGAACAAGGTGTCGCGCCGCGCTTCGACGGCGACCACGAAGGGCAGGCTCAGCTGGGCCGGCGTGTGCGGTTCGATGCGGTCGAGCGCACGCAGCGCGGCGGTCCAGCCGACGTTGTGCATCAGCCCGGCCAGGTAACCTTCGAACGGGTCCAGCCCTCGCCCCCTGGCTTCTTGCGCGCAAGCCTCGGCCTTGGCCTCGGAGTGCTGCCACAGGCGCTGGGTGCAGCGGGCTGAGAGTGAGTTGCCCTGGCTGGCGAACATCGGCTTGAGCACGACCCGCAGGATGGCCCGGTGCAGGCCGCCGATACCGAGGCGGCGGATCGCGTCGGCAATGTCGGTCACCGGCGCATTGCCTTGCGCCTGCGCGCTGTTGGCCATGCGGATCACTTCAATCACCAGGTGCGGGTCGCGCGCCACGCGCTGGGCCAGCGCGCTGGTCGACTGGTTCTCGTCGCGCAGGCTGTTCATCAGTTGGGGGATCACGGCCGGCGCGCGCGGCAGCAGGCTCGCGATCGATTCACGCGAGGCGATCAGCGCGTCGAGCTGCTCGATCAGGCGCCGTTCGCTGTCGCGCAGCGGGTCGTCCAGCCGGCTGCCGATCAGCCAGACCAGCAAGCGCGTTTGCAGGTCGAGGGCAGACTCCGGGACGGCCGGGGCAGGTGCCTGGGCAGCGCTGGGCGCGGCGGGGACCAAAGGGGCCTGCGGCGCTGGCGGGGCCGGCCGCGCCAGCGCAGCCGGCTCGGCGCTGCGCCCGCTGAACATCGCCCCCACGCGTTGCAGCCAGTTGGCCATGGTCTCCCCTGTGTTGTTGTTGCTCTCTCGCTGCGCCCCTTGGCGACGGCCCCAAACGGCGCCTGCCCCAGCGGCGCCGGCCCCGCTAGGCGTCACCGGCTGGCCAGCACCTGCGCCATCGCCACCGCGGTGGCTTCGACGTTGTGGGTATTCAGGCCGGCCACGCACATGCGCCCCGAGCGCACCAGGTAGACGGCGTGCTGTTCGCGCAGCACGTCCACCTGCGCGGCGCTCAGGCCGGTGTAGCTGAACATGCCGCGCTGGGTCAGGAAGTAGTCGAAGTTGCGGCCCGGCACCTTGGCCTGCATCACCGCGTGCAGCTGCTTGCGCATTGCCAGGATTCGCTCGCGCATCGCGCCGAGTTCGGCTTCCCAGAGCGTGCGCAAGCTCGGCTCGGTGAGCACGGTGGCAACGATCTGGCCGCCGTGGATCGGCGGGCTGCTGTAGTTGCGCCGCACCGTGAACTTGAGCTGGCCGAGCACGTTGACGGCCTGCTTTGCGTCGGGGCAGGCCACGCTCAGCGCGCCACAGCGTTCGCCGTACACGCTCATGCTCTTGGAGAACGAGTTGGCGATGAAGAAGCTCAAGCCGGCCGACGCGAGCGCACGCGCCGCATACGCGTCGGCCTCGATGCCGTCACCGAAGCCCTGGTAGGCCAGGTCGAGGTAGGGCAGCAGGCGGCGTTCGCGCAGCACCGGGATCAGCTCGTCCCACTGCGCATGCGTCAGGTCCACGCCGGTCGGGTTGTGGCAGCAGGCGTGCAGCAGCACCACGCTCTGCGGCGGCAATGCGCGCAAGGTGGCCTGCATGTCGGCAAAGCGCAGGCCTCCGGTGGCGGAGTCGTAGTACGGGTAGGTGTGGACCTTCAGGCCGGCGCCTTCGAACATCGAGCGGTGGTTGTCCCAGGTCGGGTCGCTGACCCAGACCTCGCTGCCAGGCAACCAGCGGGCGATGAAGTCGGCCCCGACCTTGAGCCCGCCGCTGGAGCCGACCGACTGGATGGTGGCCACGCGACCGGAGGTGACCGCTTCGTGCCCGGCACCGAACAGCAGGTGCTGCACGGCGGTGCGGAAGTTGGCCGCGCCTTCGATCGGCAGGTAGGGTTTGGGGCCACCCTTGGCGACCACCATGCCTTCAGCTCGGCGCACAGAGTCGAGCACCGGAATGCGGCCGGCATCATCGAAATAGATGCCAATGCTGAGGTTGATCTTGTTCGGCCGCGGATCCTTCTGGAAGTCTTCGTTCAGGCTCAGGATCGGGTCGCCGGCAAAGGGTTCGACGTGCTGGAACATGGGCGCCTTCTTGGGTGTCTGTCGGAGGAAGTACCGCCCGCATTATCCGGTCCGCGGGGAGCGCCGAGGGCGCTTCGGGGGTGGGTCGTCAGGCGGCGAGCGCGGCCTCGATGTCGGCCTTCATCGCCTGCGGTGCGGTGTTCGGCGCGTAGCGCTTGAGCACCTTGCCGTCCTTGCCGACCAGGAACTTGGTGAAGTTCCACTTCACCGCCTCGCTGCCCAGCAGGCCCGGCGCTTCCGCCGTGAGCCACTTCCACAGCGGGTGGGCCTGCGCGCCGTTCACGTCGGTCTTGCTCATCATCGGGAAGCTGACGCCGTAGTTGATCTCGCAGAACGAGGCGATTTCATCATTGGCGCCCGGGTCCTGGCCGCCGAACTGGTTGCTCGGGAAGCCCACCACCACCAAGCCACGCTCGCGATAGGCCTTCCAGAGCTCCTCCAGCCCGCCGAACTGCGGCGTGAAGCCGCAGGCGCTGGCGGTGTTGACGATCAGCAGCACCTTGCCGCGCTGGGTCGAAAGGTGGGCAGGCTTGCCGTCGATGGACAGGGCTTCGAAGTCGTAGATCGTGGTCATGGGTTCTCCAACGAGTGGCTGATTGGAAGCGGAAATGGTAGCCCCCGCGCACTCAGTGTGCCGCCGGCCCGGGCTCGAAGGCCGACAGCAGGGCCGCTGCCAGGATCAGGCCGCCGCCCAGCAGCAAGGTGCCCGACAAGCTGCCGGCGCCGAGCAGCCAGGCCGACAGCGACGCGAACAGCACCTCGGTGAGCATGACCACCGCGGTCACGTTGGCCGGCAGGCGCGAGGCGCCGTATTGCAGCGCCAGGTTGCCCACCAGATAGACCACCGACAGCACGCATGCCGCCGCGACCCAGCCCCAGGCCGGCGCCGGCGGCCACGCCACCTGGCCGTTCAGCGCCAGCAGCGTGGCCAGGACACCGGCCACCAGGCCGCCGCCCAGGAACATCGCCAGCGCACGCCCTTCTTCGGGCCGGTGCGCCTCGCGCCGCAGCATCACGTTGTTGAGCGCAAACGAGAAGCCACCGAGCACGCCCAGCCAGTCGGGCAGCGAGCGCGGGATCGGCAGCTGCTCCCAAGCGGTGAATGGCCCGCCGCCAGCTTGCGGCCACAGCACGATGGCCGCGCCAGCCAGCGCCAGCACCACGCGCGCGGCGGCGTTGCGCGTGAGCGGCTCGTGCAGCAGCATCCGCGCGAGCAGCACGGCCCACAGCGGCATCAGATAGAACAGCAGCACGACACGGACCACGTCGCCGATCACCACGCCCCAGTTGAACGCCGCGTTGGTGGTGCCCGCGGCCAGCACCAGCACCCACAGTGCCGGGGTGCGAACCACCTGCATCACGGCCTGCGGCCGGGCCGCGACGATGACCCCCACCGCCAGCAGGTACACGAACAGCGTGGTCCACAAGGGGTGCAGGCCCTGCTCCTCGAAGCGCCGCAGCGGCCACCACGAGGTGCCCCAGACGAGTGCGTTGAAGGTCAGCGCCCCGGCCGCCAGCAGCGAAGCGCGCGACGCGGCAATAGGTGGCAAGACGGCAGACATCGTCGGATTGTCGGGCGGGCCGGGCCGCACCCGGCCTGTAGACTTCTGCGGCCATGGCCCGCACCGTCCCGGTTTCACCTCTTGCCCAGCTCCCCAAGCGCAAGCACAGCAGCGGCGGGCTGAAGTTGCTGGTGTGGCTGTATGCGCTGGCGCTGGTCGGCGTGGCGCTGCTGATCCAGCGCGCGTCGGACGCCTGGTGGCCGGCCACCTTGCTGCTGTTCGCGCCGCGCTGGATCTGGTTGCTGCCGCTGGCGGTGCTGGTGCCGTGGGCGCTGTGGCGGCGGCCGCGGCTGCTGTGGCCGCTGGCGGCGACCGTGCCGGTGTGGCTGCTGGCGGTGGCGGGCTTCGTGCCGCCCACACCGGCCAAACTGCGCGCGCCCGAGGTGCAGCCGGAACTGCGCGTGCTGAGCTACAACATCGGCGGCGGCGAGATTGCCCCCGGCCGCTTCGCGCCCTGGCTCGAAACATCGGCGCCGGACATGGCGGTATTCCAGGAGTGCCATGACGCCATCGAGCCGGCCAAGGCCGCGCTGATCAAGGCGGGATGGAAGGTCGAGCTGCAGCACGGCTCGTGCATGGTGAGCCGCCACCCGATCCGCAAGGTCGAGGTGCGCGACGCGAAGGAAATCTGGAAGATGGGCGGCAGCGGCGTGATCGTGCGCTACGAGGTGGTCACGCCACGCCGTGTGGTCAACGTGATCAACCTGCACCTCGAAACGGTGCGTGAGGGCCTGACTGCCGTGATGCACCGCGGCCTGGGCGGGGCGTCGGAGATGGAATCCAACATCGACCAGCGCGAGATCGAGTCGGTGCTGGCACGCGCCTTCGCCAACCAGACCAGCGGCCCTCTGATCGTGGCGGGCGACTTCAACATGCCGGTCGAAAGCGCCATCTACCGGGCCCACTGGGGCGATTTCACGAACGCATTCTCATGCGCCGGCTGGGGCTTCGGCGCTAGCAAGGCGACGCGCTGGCACGGCATCCGCATCGACCATGTGCTGCTTGGCCCGGGCTGGTCGTGTGCCAGCGCGCAGATTGGCGCCGACCTGGGGCTGGATCACCGGCCGGTGGTGGTGGACCTGGGGTGGCACGGGATGCAGTGAGGCGTCAGTGCCTGCGTCTGCGGGCCGGCGCTGCGCTCAGTGTTTGTCGCTTCGAGCGATGGCCAGCAGCCGCTCGATCTCGTCCCGGTGCAGCACCGTGTTGCTGATGTGCCAACGCCGGATCACCTCCATCGTGCCGGCCACCAGCAGGCCCAGGATCGCGATGCAGGTGAAGGCCGACAAGCCGAACTTCGTCATCGCCGCGTAGAGCGCGCCCAGGCCCAGGATGCAGGCCTGCTCGTTGAAGTTCTGCACCGCGATCGAACGCCCCGCACCCATCAGGTTGTGGCCGCGGTGCTGCAGCAGCGCGTTCATCGGCACCACCAGGAAGCCGCCGACCGCGCCGAGCAGCACCAGGAAGGGCGCCGCCACCCAGACGTTGGTGATCAGGTTCAGCCCGATCATCAGCACGCCCATGCCGATGCCGAGCGGGATCACGCGCGTGGCCTGGTCCAGCCGCATGTACAGCGAGGCGACGATCGAACCGGCCGCGATCCCGATGGCCACCACGCCGACCAGCGTCGAGGCCTGCGTGAGCGAGTAGTTCAGCGCCACCGCGGCCCACGCGAACACGATCACGCGCATGTTGCCGGCGACGCCCCAGAACACCGTGGTGGCGGCGAGCGAGATCTGGCCGAGCTTGTCGTTCCACAGCCGCGCGTTGCAGCTGGAGAAGTCGCGCACCATCTCCTTCGGGCTGTGCGACAGCGGCTGCAGCGGCGCTTCGGTGCGCGGAATGCGCAGGTTGAAGCCGGCCGCGATGACGTACAGGAACAGGATGACCGAGATCGCCGCTTCGGGCGCGGTGTCGATGCCGGTGTTGATGAGCGGCAGGTCGAAGCTCAGCAGGTGCTGCGAGACCACCGGCCCGACCAGCTGCCCACCGAGCAGCACGCCGAAGATGATCGACAGCACCGTGAGGCCCTCGATCCAGCCGTTCGCCTTGACGAGCTGCGAGTTCGGCAGCAGCTCGGTCAGGATGCCGTACTTGGCCGGCGAGTAGGCCGCCGCCCCCAGGCCGACGATCGCGTACGACAGCAAGGGGTGGGTGCCGAACA
>JANMYQ010000116.1:0-2951 GCA_031382215.1 Methylibium sp. | reverse complement strand
CACCGGTCGGGACTTCTGACGTCCGCTATCGGTCGCGTTCCGTTGACGAGGGTCGACCGACGGCTCATGTTCAGGGTTGTCCGATACCTGCCCGCCGCAAGCCACGGACGTGCGCATGGCATCGTCTCGAGGGCAGGTGTTGGACAAGCCCCAAGGGAGGAAACCGCGGGGCATGCCGCAGTGGTTCGATTGACGCTTCGCGGCTATGGCGATTTGGGGCGATCCCGTTGCACGCGCATCCCGATATCGGTGTTCAACCTGCCCCCAGGGGAACAGCCGGTGACGCCTTCGCCATAGGTGCAGGGTGTTCGCGCGGTGCCACGAACTCGCTCGCTGTGGATCCAGCGGTGGCAGACGTGATGCTGCCCAGCCGGCGGCGCAACGAGCAGCGCCGGCACCTGGCTTCGAATGAGCATGGTGTTCATCGCGCCTGCCTGGTGGGCGGTGCACGGATCGCGTGACCGCGCGTGAAGGTCTGCAGGATGACCATCGCGCAGCCGCAGTGCCAGCAGATGAATGTCGGCTGCTGGATCCCGAGGTCACCCCCGTCGTCCCGCCCGACTGCGACAGTCGGTACGCATAACAACTCGCGCGCCAGAGCCAGGCTGGCCCTGCGGCTGCCGTTGGCCAGCAGTCCATAGTGCCGGATCCGATGGAAGCCACCCGGCAGCACGTGCAGCAAGAAGCGCCGCATGAACTCGCCCGGCGCCAGCGTCATCGTCTTGTGTCGCGTGCGGCCCTTGCTGCCGTTCTTGACCCGGTAGTCCTTCCACCGGAACGTGACGCCGTGTTCGTTCATCGCGATCAAGCGGCTGTTCGAGATGGCCACCCGATGCGTGTAGCGCGACAGGTACGCCAGCACGGCCTGCGGCCCGGCGAACGGCCGCTTGGCATAGACCACCCACTCGCACTGGCGCAGTGGCGCGAGCCACGCCTTGAACGCCTTGGCGTCGGCCAGCGCCGCGTGTTCGCCGAAGAACTGCAGCTTGCCGGCCTGATGCAATTGGTGAAGCTCTTCGAGGAAGCGACGGCGGAACAACCTGGAGAGCACCCGCACCGGCAGGAAGAACCCCGGCCGGCATGCCACCCAACTCTTGCCGTCGAGCGAGAGCCCGCCGCCGGGCACGATGCCGTGCACATGCGGGTGGTGCGTCAGCGCCGAGCCCCAGGTGTGAAGCACCAGCGTCGCGCCGATGCGCGCGCCCAGATGCTTCGGATCGGCGGCGATGGTCTGCAGCACCTCGGCGGCCACGTCGAACAGCAGTCCGTAGATCACGGCCTTGTTCTGGTATGCGAGGTCGGCGATGGGCGCGGGCAGCGTGAAGACCACGTGGTAGTACTCAACGGGCAGCAGGTCGGCCTGTCGGGCGTCGAGCCAGCGCTGGGCTGCGGTGCTCTGGCACTTCGGGCAATGCCGGTTGCGGCAGGAGTTGTAGGCGATCTGGTCGGTGCCACAGCCCTCGCAGCGCAGGACATGCCCTCCCAGCGCCGCCGTGCGGCACTGGGTGATGGCCGACATCACCTTGAGTTGCGCCAGGCTCAGGTGGCCGCGCTGCGCCTCGCGCCAAGCCGGGCCGTGTGCGCGGAAGATGTCGGCGACCTCCAGAGCAGGCCGCCCCACAGCACCCTCCTCACGACGAGGGCGGCAACTCCTCCAGCGGGCCGATCACTTCGCGCAGCAGGTCGGTGGCCACGTGGGCGTAGATCGATGTCGTCTCGAGCTTCTTGTGGCCCAGCAGCACCTGGATCACGCGGATGTCGACCTTGCGCTCCAGCAGATGAGTGGCGAAGGAGTGGCGCAGCGTGTGCGTGGTGACGCACTTGGCGAAGCCTGCGGCCGCGGCGGCGTCATGCACGGCACGGTTGAGATGACGTGCGCTCAGCGGTTCCATCACATCCAGCCCCGGGAAGAGCCAGCCGCCGGGCAGGATCTTGCCCTGGGCATGGCCGATGCGCCACCAGGCGCGCAGCCGCTGCAGGACCACCGGGCTGAGCATGGCGTAGCGGTCCTTGGCACCCTTGCCCTGCTCGACCCGCAGCGCCATGCGCTGGCTGTCGACGTCGCCGACCTTGAGACGGCAGACCTCGCTGGCGCGCAGGCCCGCGCCATAGGCCACCGACAACGCCGCTTGGTGCTTGATGTTGCGCGCTGCGGCGATCAGGGCAGCGGCTTCCTTCATGCTCAGCACGACGGGCACGGTGCGTGGCAGCTTCACCGGCTGCATCCTGGCCATCAACTCGCCTCGGCCCAGGGTGATGTCAAAGAAGAACTTCAGACCCGTCAGCGTCGCGTTGAGCGTGATGGGCGAGGTGCCGGCGTCGACGAGGTGCAGTTGGAAGTTGCGCAGGTCCTCGACTGTGGCTGTGTCAGGTGAGCGCTTGAGGAAGACGGTCAACTTACGAACAGCGCGGATGTAGCCTTCCTGGGTCCTGGGTTCCAGCTTGCGCATGCGCATGTCTTCGATCATGCGTTGACGCAGCGGCGAGCCTGTGCGGGCGGTCGTGTCCATGGTTGCAGCTCCGTTGATGAACGAGGCGGATTGCCTCGCTCGTCAACTTCGCAGAACCAGCGCCGCGAACAACCTCGACCTCACCCGGAGCGCCTACCGCGAGAGCGGTTTAGTCCAGCGGCCATTGACTGTCGGTCGCGCGGACACTCCGGGCGCGCCGAGACATCGGTGGCCTCTTCAGTTGGCGGAGGCGCCACCGAGATCACGCCTGCCGCCTGGCCAAACTGACATCACGAGCGTCCGTCGATCGCGTCAAGTTCCAGAAGCACACCAACGCCACGGCATCGATCAAGGCGGCCGCCACGCCTATGGCGCCGTAACCGGACAGCTTCACGAGCGTGCCGCCGAGCACGGGCCCGATCGCCGAGCCGATCATCACCATCGCCGGCGTCGCCGCAACGACTCGGCCGGTGATGTCCAGACGTGCGAGCGTGCCGAACG
>JANMYQ010000277.1:0-8234 GCA_031382215.1 Methylibium sp. | reverse complement strand
CGTCGCTGCCTTGTTCCGTTCCACCGCCGAAGGCGAGACCGGCCACGCACACGGCCACCTCGAATTCCTAGAAGCCGTGGGCGACCCGGCCACCGGCCTGCCGATCGGCTCGAGCCGCCAGAACCTGGCCGCCGCCGTGGCTGGCGAGACGCACGAGTACACCGACATGTACCCGGGCATGGCCAAGCAGGCGCGTACCGAGGGCTTCGACGAGATCGCCGACTGGTTCGAGACGCTGGCCAAGGCCGAGCGCTCGCACGCCAATCGGTATCAGAAGGCGCTCGATGCGCTTGTTGACTAAGGTGATCTGACGCTCAAGAACGAGGGGCTTCGTGCCCCTTGTTCATTGGCGAAACAAGAATGCGCAGGAGTCAGGAATGAGCACCCGCGAAGGCAACCTCGAAGCCCCGACCCGCCACCCGGTCGACTGGAAGAACCCGGAGTTCTACGACCAGGTTTCGTGCGAGAAGGAGATGGAGCGCATCTTCGACATCTGCCACGGTTGCCGGCGCTGCGTGAGCCTGTGCCATTCGTTCCCGACGCTGTTCGACCTGGTCGACGCCACCGCCGACGGCGAGGTCCATGGCGTCGACAAGAAGAGCTTCTGGAGCGTGGTCGACCAGTGTTACCTGTGCGACCTGTGCTACCTGACCAAGTGTCCGTACGTGCCGCCGCACGCGTGGAACCTTGACTTCCCGCACACCATGCTGCGCGCCAAGGCCATCAAGTTCAAGAACGGCGAGGTCGGCGCGGGCGAGAAGCTGCTCGCTTCGACCGACACGCACGGCCAGTTCGCCGGCATCCCGATCGTGGTGCAGACGGTCAACGCGCTGAACAAGACGAAGCCGATGCGCAAGCTGCTCGACAGCGCGCTGCACGTGCACCCCGACGCCTGGTTGCCCGAGCTCGCGAGCCAGCGCTTCCGCTGGAGCGCCGACAAGAAGGGTTACGCCACCACGGTGATCAACGGCGAGCGCACCCCCGGCAAGGTGGCGATCTTCTCGACCTGCTATGTCAACTACAACGAACCCGGCATCGGCCACGACCTGGTCAAGCTGCTGAACCACAACGCCATTCCGTACGTCATCGTCGAGAAAGAAAGCTGCTGTGGCATGCCCAAGCTCGAACTCGGCGACCTCGACGGCGTCGCGAAGCACAAGGAAGCCAACATCCCGGTGCTGGCGCGTTACGCGCGAGAGGGCTACGCGATCCTGTCCGCCATCCCGTCGTGCACCTTGATGTTCAAGCAGGAGTTGCCGCTGCTGTTCCCCGGCGACGCCGACGTGGCCGCGGTGCAGAAGGCGATGTTCGACCCCTTCGAATACCTGATGGCACGCCACAAGGACGGGCTGCTGAAGCTCGACTTCAAACAGGCGCTCGGCAAGGTGAGTTACCACATCCCCTGCCACGGCCGGGTGCAGAAGATCGGCAAGAAGACCGAAGAGGTGTTCAAGCTGATCGGCCAGACCGTCGGCGTGCAGCTCAACACCGTGGAGCGTTGCTCTGGCCATGCCGGCACCTACGGCGTGAAGACGGCGTACCACGCGATCGCGATGAAGATCGGCAAGCCGGTCTTCAAGGCCATGGCCAAGGACGAGCCCGACTACATCAGCTCCGACTGCGCACTCGCCGGCCACCACATCGCCCAGGGCATGGCGCAAAACGCGCTGCCTGCCGCCAAACTGCAGCACCCGCTGAGCCTGGTACGCATCGCCTACGGCCTTTGATCCGGAGGAAAGGACATGAGCAGCCCCATCACCAAAGACAGCCTGATGACGCTCGAGGCCTACGCCAAGGTCCGCAAGACCGGCCGGCCCGAATTCATTGCCCACCGCAAACTGCGCAGCGTGCACCTGGGCGAGCACATCACGCTGCAGTTCGAGGACGAAAAGACGATCCGGCGCCAGATCCAGGAGATGCTGCACATCGAGAAGATCTTCGACGAAGAAGGCATCCAGAGCGAGATCGACGCCTACGCCGCACTCGTGCCCGACGGCAGCAACTGGAAAGCGACGATGCTGATCGAGTACCCCGACGCACACGAGCGCAAGCGCGAACTGGCGCGCCTGATCGGCGTGGAAGACCGGCTGTTCGTCGAGGTCGAAGGCCATGCCCGCGTCCACGCCATTGCCGACGAAGACCTGGACCGCGAGAACGACGAGAAGACCTCGGCGGTGCATTTCGTGCGCTTCGAGTTCAGCAAGGCCGCGCGCGACGCGGTGCGCGCGGGCGCCGCTGTCAAGCTCGGCTGCGACCACACCCACTATCCCGCGCACATGGCGATCCCTGCCGAAACGCTGGCCAGCCTGGCCGGTGACTTGCGGGCTTGACAAGCTGCTTCGGCAGTCGCTCTCTGGGGCTGCTGCCAGCGCAGTAGTTCCGCCCAGGTTGCCAATGCACGACGCGCGTGCGCGTTTGTCCGCGGGCCTGAAAAGTGGCCGGCCGAAATCGAACTGCGATCTCTAGACTGGTTTTGCAGGAGCCCTCCTGGCCCTGCAAAACCACCGGAGACGCCGCATGGTTTCGAACGCTGCGACCTACACCGCCCAGCGCGCCGTCACGACGACCCGGCGCTTCTTCGTGCGCCGCGACCCGCCAGTGTGGCCCTTCGTCTGGCGCGGGCTGTTGTCTGCGCTGGGGTTGGCGGCACTCGCCTGGTTCGCGCTGTCTCCGTTTGCGCGCGACTGGGTGGAAACTGCCGTGCGGCAGCAGACCCGGGCCGATCTCGATGCCGCAGGCCTGCAGTGGGTCGATGTCGAGGTGTCGGGCCAGAACGTGCTGCTGTCGGGCCGGCCACCGCAGGCCGGTGCGGGCGAGCGGGCCGTGCAACTGGCGTGGGCATCGAGCTGCCCCACATGGATCGGGCCCCAGCTTTGCGCCGTGGATGTGCAGGGGCGCTTTGCCACTGCCGCGGCGCCGCCTCCCCCCGCAGCGCCGCCGCCACCCGCAAAAGTTGAAGCTGCGCCAACGCCGGCGCCGGCCGCCCGCATCGCCGCAGTGGCGTGCGAGCAGGCCCTGGCCGGGTTGCTGAGCGGCACGCGCATTCTTTTCGCGAGTGGGCGAGCCGAGATCCGTTCCGACAGCAATGCGCTGCTCGACAAGCTGGCCGCTGCGGCGCGGGGTTGCCCGGCCAAGGTGCGCATTGAAGGGCACACCGACAAGCTCGGCACCGAACCATTCAACCAGGCCCTCAGCACGGCCCGTGCGGCGGCCGTGCGCGACGCGTTGATCGCACGCGGGCTGGCGCCCGATCGCTTGATCGCCGAGGGCTTCGGTACCACGAGGCCGCGCGCCGACAACGCCAGCGCGTCGGGCCGCGCGGCAAATCGACGCATCGAACTTCGCCCGCTGGATTGATCCGAGCCGATCCCCAAGACCACAAGACAACCGGAGACTGCCATGAGCTACCTGCTCGCCAAGATCGTGTTCCTGCTCCTGCTGGCCGCCTTGTTCGGTGCCTGGTTGGCCTGGTGGGCGGCGCGGCGGCGCTACGAAGACGTGACCGTCGAATACACCAGTTGGCAATCCGACTGGGCCCGTTGGAGAAAGAGCCTCGACGAGAAGCTCGCCAACCCACCGGTTGCCAACCTCGAACCGGTGCTCGCGCGGCTGCACAGCCTGGAGGCCGATGTGCGCGGCATTCACATTCCGCACCACACACCGACCGACCTGAGCCCAGTGCTCAGTGCGATGGCCGCGCTGCGCATGCCCGAACCCACGCCACCCACCGACCTGGCGCCGTTGCAGTCGCGCCTGGGCGCGCTCGACGCTTTCGTGCGCGGCATCATCATCCCGCCGCCCAAAGAACCGGACTTCGCGCCGCTGCTAGCGCGCCTGGACGGTTTGGAGTCGCGCGTGGGAGGCATCCGCATGCCCGAGCCGGCGCCGGCCGTGGACCTGGGGCCGTTGCAGTTGCGCCTGGCCGAGATCGAAAAGGCCGTCAAGGGCATCTCGATCCCTGTGCCCAAGGAACCCAAGGAGCCCAAAGAGCCCGACCTGTCGCCCGTGCTGGCCCGCCTGGGCGGTCTTGACGCGCGCCTGGCGGCCTTCAAGTGGCCCGAACCCGCGCCGGCCGTCAACCTCGCGCCGCTGCACTCGCAGATCAAGGCCGTCGAGCAGGTTGTGGCGGCGATCCGCATTCCGCCGGCTGCGGCGGCCACCGACCTGGGCCCGGTGCAGGCTCGGCTGAGTGAGCTCGACAAGGCGATCCGGGCGATCGTCATCCCGGCCCCCAAGGAGCCCGATCTGTCGGCCGTGCTGGCGCGCCTGGGTGGGTTGGAAACGCGTCTGGCCACCTTCAAATGGCCCGAGCCGGCGCCGGCCGTGAACCTGCTGCCGCTGCAGAGCAAGGTCGATGCCGTGGAACGCGCCGTGGCCGCATTCCGCATGCCGGACGCACCGGCTCCGGTGGACCTTCAACCCTTGCATGCGCGCCTCGCCGAACTGGAGCGGGGCGTCAAAGGCATCAGCTTCCCGGTGCCCAAGGAGCCCGATCTGTCCGCCGTGTTGAGCCGCTTCGGCGCTTTGGAGACGCGCCTGAATGCGATCCGTCTGCCCGAAGCGCCGCCGCCCGTCGACCTGCGGCCGCTGGGTTCGCGCCTCGAAGCCCTGGAGCGAACTGTCGGCGCGATTCGTTTTCCCGAGCCCAAGCCGGCCGACCTGAGCCGCGTGGAGGCGCAACTGGCCGGGCTGGAGCGCAGGCTGGCCGCGCCGCAGCCGACATTCGACCTGGGCCCCACCCACCAGCGCATGGCGGCGCTCGAGGCGGCGCTGCACGGCATCGCCATACCGCCCGCCCTGTCCATTGACCTGGGGCCGTTGATGGAGCGTATGAGCGGGCTCGAATCAAGCCTGGCCGGGCTGGCAGCGCTGCCGGCCTTCGCACGCGTGCTCGCCCCCGCCCCGCGCGCGCTCGCCGTTGCGCCGATCGACAAGGAACTGGTGCGCAGCGGCAGCCGCAACCTGCTGGCCCGCGCGGCCTTTGGCCAGGCCGACGACCTGAAGCGGATCAACGGCGTGGCAGAAGTGCTGGAGAAGATGCTGCACGACGTCGGCGTCTACTACTTCTGGCAGATTGCCGAGTGGACCCCCAAGGACATCGCCTACGTCGATTCGCAGCTGACGGCGTTCAAGGGGCGCATTCGGCGCGACGAGTGGAAACCGCAGGCAGCACGACTGGCGCGCCTGCCCGAGGCGGCCCGCAGGCCGCGCGGCTGACCGAGTAGCTGACCGAGCGCAAGACCGAGCGCCTGACCGAGCGGCCCACCGCGCGGGCGGCGCACTTCTTGCAGCGTGGCACCTTCAAGTGTTGCCACGCCATGAAACCCAAACCCCCCAATCTCCGGGTTCTGCTGATCGACGACGGTGCGCACCGCGTGCCGCTGATTCGTGACGAACTGACCCGCCTGGGCTACGTGGTGGTGGGCGTGCTCGACTCGGCCACCCTGATTCACGACTGCGTTCTGCAACTGACGCCCGACGTCGTCATCGTCGACAGCGAATCACCCACGCGCGACACCTTGGAGCACCTGGCCGCGTTGTCGGCCAACAACCCGCGCCCGGTGGTGGTGTTTGCCGAAGACGGTGCGGAAGACCCGCTGCGCCGTGCGCTGAAAGCCGGTGTCAGTGCCTACGTCGTGGCTGGCCTGCAGCCGCAGCGGCTGGCGCCGGTGTTGCAGGTGGCGATCTTGCGCTTCGAGCAGGACAAGGCGCTGCGGGCTGAGCTCGAAGACGCGAAATCGCAGCTCAGCGCGCGCAAGACCATCGAGCGCGCCAAAGGCATCCTGATGGAGCAGGCCGGCTTCTCCGAAGACGCGGCGCACAAACACCTGCGCAAGCTCGCGATGGACCGCGGCCAGAAGTTGGCCGACGCGGCCGAACGGATCATCGAAGCACGCGAGCTGTTGCGCCCGGCCGGCTGAGCGGCTGATTTCCTCGAAGTTGCTGCAATGCACCATTTCGGAGCCAGTCGGGTGTCCGGACTCGCGCTCGCGCGCAATCGCGCTCGCATCTGGTGCTGAGGCGGCAAGAAGTCTCGATCCTCCGGCCAATCTCGCTGGCACGGCTCGTGCAAGTGCAAGCTCATTCCGCGCGCACAACGGCGTGTGCGCGGCCAGCAAACGGGCAATGGCGTCCGACCCTGTTCGATCTGCATTCCTGTGCGGGTCGGCCAGTGTCGAGACGCCTTTTTCATTGGTCTTCAAGGAGCAGTTGGCATGTCCACACACGAGGGTCTCATGAGCGAGAAACGTCGAACGTTCATCAAGGGCACCGCCGCGGTGGCGGTCACGGCGGGCGTGAACCCGGGCGCGTGGGCGGCGGGCTCGGACGCGCCGGAAAAGAAGGAAGTGCGCATCGGCTTCATTCCGCTGACCGACTGTGCATCGGTGGTGATGGCATCGGTGATGAAGTTCGACGAGAAGTACGGCATCAAGATCATCCCGACCAAGGAAGCCTCGTGGGCCGGCGTGCGCGACAAGCTCGTCAACGGCGAGCTCGACATGGCGCATGTGCTGTACGGCCTGGTCTACGGCGTGCACCTGGGCATCGGCGGGCCGAAGAAGGACATGGCCGTGCTGATGACCTTGAACCACAACGGCCAGGCGATCACCTTGTCGAAGAAGCTGGCCGACAAGGGCGCGGTGGACGGCCCCTCGCTGGCTGCGCTGATGGCCAAGGAGAAGGGTGAATACACCTTCGCGCAGACCTTCCCCACCGGCACCCACGCGATGTGGCTGTACTACTGGATGGCCTCGGTGGGCATCAACCCGATGAAGGACGCCAAGGTCATCACCGTGCCGCCACCGCAGATGGTGGCCAACATGCGGGTGGGCAACATGGACGGTTATTGCGTCGGCGAGCCCTGGGGCCACCGCGCGATCATCGACGGCATCGGCGTCACCGGCATCACCACTCAGGACATCTGGAAAGACCACCCCGAGAAGGTGCTCGGCGCCACCGGCGACTTCGTCAAGAAGAACCCGAACACCGCGCGCGCCGTGGTGATGGCCGTGCTGGAAGCCAGCCGCTGGATCGACGGCGGTCTTCAGAACAAGAACAAGATGGCCGAGACGATCGCCGAGAAGAGCTACGTCAATACCAGCGTCGACGCGATCAACCAGCGCATCCTGGGCCGCTACCAGAACGGCATGGGCAAGACCTGGGACGACCCGAACTACATGAAGTTCTTCAACGACGGGTCGGTCAACTACCCGTACCTGTCCGACGGCATGTGGTTCCTCACGCAGCACAAGCGCTGGGGCCTGCTGAAGGACCACCCCGACTACCTGGCGGTGGCCAAGTCCATCAACCAGACCGAGATCTACAAGCAGGCTGCAGCGCAGTTGAAGGTCAGCGTGCCCAAGAGCGACATGCGCTCCAGCAAGCTGATCGACGGCGTGGTGTGGGACGGCAGCAACCCGGCCAAGTACGCCGACTCGTTCAAGGTCAAGGCCTGAGCGCCTGATTCAAAGGGAAGGGAGTCCATCATGGTCAGTGCTGTTTTCCATTCGCCGCTGGGGGGCCCGTCAAGCCCCGCTGGCGCACCCTCATCCACATTGCAGTCGGCAGCCACGCCGGCCGGCAAGGCGGCGGCCGGCACCGCCACGCCCACCGCGCCCGCCGCCCGCATGCCCTACGACTGGCGCGGGCTGTGGTTGAGGGTTCTGCCGCCGGTCATCGGAATGGCGCTGATGGTGGGCATCTGGGCGCTGTTCACGATGAACAGCAGCACCTTCCCAACGCCGGCCGCCACTTTCGACGCAGCGGTGAAGCTGTTCGCGGACCCGTTCTACAGCAAGGGGCCGAACGACCAGGGCATCGGCTGGAACATCCTGTTCTCGCTGGAGCGCGTGGCGATCGGCTTCGGGCTGGCGGCGGCGGTGGGCATTCCGATGGGCTTCATCATCGGCCGCTTCGAGTTCATGAACCGCATGTTCTCGCCGCTGATCAGCCTGCTCAAGCCCGTCTCGCCGCTGGCCTGGCTGCCGATCGGCTTGCTGGTGTTCAAGGCCGCGAACCCGGCCGCGATCTGGACCATCTTCATCTGCTCGATCTGGCCGATGGTGGTCAACACCGCGGTCGGTGTGCAACGCGTGCCGCAGGACTACCTGAACGTGGCGCGGGTGCTGAACCTGAGCGAGTGGAAGGTCATCACGCGCATCCTGTTCCCTGCCGTGCTGCCCTACATGCTGACGGGCGTGCGCTTGTCGGTGGGCACGGCCTGGCTGGTGATC
>JANMYQ010000083.1:0-1951 GCA_031382215.1 Methylibium sp. | reverse complement strand
CTTTCGCATTTCCATCATTGCCGCGAAAGCACGCTTGGCCGCGGCGTGATCGGGGTCGGTGATCGCAGCGATGAGGGCTCGTGGCGTGATCTGCCACGACAGGCCCCACTTGTCCTTGCACCAGCCGCAGGCGCTTTCCTGACCCCCGTTGCCCACGATCGCGTTCCACAGCCGGTCGGTTTCGGCCTGGTCGTCGGTCGCCACCTGGAACGAAAACGCCTCGTCGTGCTTGAACATCGGGCCACCGTTCAGGCCGAGACAAGGGATGCCGATGACGGTGAACTCGACCGTCAGCACATCGCCCTGCTTGCTGAAGGGTAGTCGCCGGGCGCGCGGTGCACCGCCCCGACCGAGCTGTCCGGAAAGGTTTCGGCGTAAAAGGTGGCGGCCTCCAGAGCGGTGCCGTCGTACCAGAGACAGATCGTGTTTTTGGCGATCACCTTCGTTCTCCTGCTCATGGGTGGGGCGGTCATGCTAGCTGCTCACCACAGGCGCAGGGTCAGCTCACCCGCACTGCCCCACATCCCCGCACGCGGTGCAGAAGTCGCACCCGTCTTTGTGAATCACGGTGGCGTTGCCGCACTCCTGGCACACCCGGCCGGCCATCACGGTGCTGCGCTCGGCGGGCTTGCCGGATGATTCGAGCACACCCATGTCGCGCAGCGGGTAACCCTCTTCGTTCAGCACGCCGAGCATCGCGTAGCGGTGGATGATCAGGCGCGCCAGGTAGGCCACGGTGGACGGCCAGGTCTGCTGGCGACGTTCGCCGTGCGGCAGGCCCGGCACGAAGGCCATGAAGTGGCCCAGCGGCTCGGCGTAGTTCAGCAGCTTGCGCAGCTTCATGCCGATCCAGGCCGGGTCGATCACGCGCATGTCGAGCGACAGCAGGCGCGCCAGCCCGTCGAGCGCGCGCGGGTAGTTGCCGGAGAAGCCGACTGCGCAGGGTCGGGTCACGGTCGCGCGGTCGGGGCCCGGCAGCGTGATCTCTTTCAGCGTGAGCGTGAAGGCTTCACCGGTGGCCGGGTTGTCCACGTCGACCGACCAGGCCAGCGTGCCTGACGGGCCGGTACGCGGCTCCTCGATGCTGAACATCGCATCCATCACCGGCGTCGGGCCGCTGGGCCCCAAGTGCGGCAAAGCCCGCAACTGCTCGCAGCGCCAGCGGATCACCGCGGCGGTGGCGGCCACCACGCCGGGGAACAGGCGGCGCTCGCCGTGCGGCGGGAACGGCATCTCGAAGCTGCGCTCTTCGGCCACGGTGGCCAGCGCGTCGAGCTTGAGCCGCAACCACGCCGGGTCGTTGGCGCGCAGGTCCATCGACAAGGTCTTGGCCAGCGCGCCGAGCCCGCGCGGCTGTTCGGCGCCGTTGACCCACACCTCGAAGGGCTGTGGCGGCCCGCCGTCGGTGCCGGCCAGTTCGCCGACGAACAGCGCAAAGTCGCCGAACGGGTGGTGCACCATGAAGGTCCAGGCCGGGTTGCCCGACGGCAACTCGGGCCGCCCCGGCCAGCGCAGCGACGACAGCACTGGTGCGGGCAGGCGCTCTAGCGCGAGGCGCCGGTTCGCGTCGCCCAGCTGCAGCGGCGCGGCCGGTGCGGTGGTGGCTGCGCTTGCCACGCTCGACACGCTCAGCACCGAGCCGAGCACGCTGTTGGGCCGGTAGGTGGCCAAGCCCTTGAGGCCCGATTCCCAGGCCTGCAGGTACAGGTTCTGGAACTCGGCGTACGGGTAGTCGGCCGGCACGTTGACGGTCTTGGAAATGGCGGTGTCGATATATGGCGCCACCGCCGCCACCATCGCCGCATGGGCTTGCGCGCTCATCTCCAGCGCGGTCACGAATGCGTCGGTAAGCGGCGCGTCCCGGCCCTTGAGATGCCGGTACAGGCGCCAGGCATGGTCCTGCACCGCATATTCCTTGAAGCTGCCATCCGCCATGCGCTTTTTGCGCGTG
>JANMYQ010000055.1:0-39255 GCA_031382215.1 Methylibium sp. | reverse complement strand
AAGTTGACATCCGGCCGCTCGTAAGTGGTGAAGCGCTTCTCGCAGGCGCCGCACTGGCGCCGCCTGCGCACGAAGTCGCCGTCTTCGGAAACGCGGGTCTCGACGACCTGCGTTTCCTGGTGGCCGCAGAACGGGCACTTCATGCTGTTGCCGCGGCCGGACTGTTTGCGGGCTTCAGCTGTAGACCGGGAAGCGGCTGGTCAAGGCGTGAACCTTGGCGCGCACCGTGGCCAGATTCGCCTCGTCGCGCGGATTTTCCAGCACGTCGGCGATCAGGTTGGCGGTCGCCCGCGCTTCCTCGTCCTTGAAGCCGCGCGTGGTCATTGCCGGGGTGCCGATGCGCACGCCACTGGTGACCATCGGCTTTTCGGGGTCGTTCGGAATCGCGTTCTTGTTGATGGTCATGTGCGCGCTGCCCAGCACCGCTTCGGCTTCCTTGCCGGTCAGGTTCTTCGGGCGCAGGTCGACCAGCATCACGTGGCTTTCGGTGCGGCCGCTGACGATGCGCAGCCCGCGCTCGGTGAGCGTCTGCGCCAGCACCGCAGCGTTCTTGACTACCTGCTGCTGGTAAAGCTTGAACGATGGCTCCAGCGCCTCCTTGAAGGCCACCGCCTTGGCTGCGATCACGTGCATCAGCGGCCCGCCCTGGATGCCGGGGAAGATCGCGCTGTTGATCTTCTTCGCGATCGCCTCGTCGTTCATCAGCACGATGCCGCCGCGCGGGCCGCGCAGGCTCTTGTGGGTGGTGGAAGTCACCACGTCGGCAAACGGCACCGGGTTGGGGTACACGCCGGCAGCGATCAGCCCGGCGTAGTGCGCCATGTCGACCATGAAGATCGCGCCGATCGCCTTGGCGACCTTGGCAAACCGCTCGAAGTCGATGCGCAGGCTGTAGGCCGACGCGCCGGCGATGATCAGCTTCGGCTTGTGCTCGTGCGCGAGCCGCTCCATCGCGTCGTAGTCGATCTCTTCCTTCGGCGTCAGGCCGTAGCTGACCACCTTGAACCACTTGCCGCTCATGTTCAGCGGCATGCCGTGCGTCAAGTGGCCGCCTTCGGCCAGGCTCATGCCCATGATCGTGTCGCCTGGCTGCAGCAGCCCGAAGAAGACCGCCTGGTTGGCCTGCGAGCCGGAGTTGGCCTGCACGTTGGCATGCTGCGCGCCGAACAGCAGCTTCAGCCGGTCGATCGCGAGCTGTTCGGCGATATCGACGAACTCGCAACCGCCGTAGTAGCGCTTGCCGGGGTAGCCCTCGGCGTACTTGTTGGTGAGCTGGCTGCCCTGCGCGGCCATCACGGCCGGCGAGGCATAGTTTTCCGAAGCGATCAGCTCGATGTGGTCTTCCTGGCGCTGGTTCTCGCGCTGGATGACGGACCAGATCTCGGGGTCGACGTTGGCGACGGTGGATTGTTGGCGGTCGAACATGGTTGGCAGTCCTGTGCGTCAGATGTCCCCGTGCCAAAGCGACATGCGCGCAAGACGCACGCAAACACGGGGCTGCCCAGGCGAACGGCTGAACCGGCACGTGCCACCCGCACGCCCCGACCGCACTTCCCGGTGGTTAACCACCTCCGGCCCGTGGGGCCTCATCGCCAGTTGTGCAGTGCAGCTAGTGTAGCGGCCCGCACGCGGCTACCGGGCGTCTGCCCAGCAGCTCACTCAGTTCAGCAGCGCAATCCGTTCTTCGTCCTTGACCGTCGGCGCCTTCGCCGGGGCCACGCTCGGCGAGACCGCCTTGCCGCGCACCACCTCGCGAAGGTAGCTCTGCTCGCCCAGCACCTTGCCGGCGTAACCGCCGTCATCGGTCAGGTTGGCCGCTCCCACGTAGTAGCGCAGCCCGCCTTCAAGGCTGCCAGCGCGCTTGATGCACTCTTTCAGCACCTGCACGCCGACACGCAGGTTGGTCACCGGATCGAACGCCGCATGGTTGCCGCCGAAGGGCTCGTACTTGTCGTCGTGCACCTTGGTCATGACCTGCATCAGGCCCTGCGCGCCCACGGCGCTCTGCGCGAACGGGTTGAAGCTCGATTCGATCGCCATGATGGCCAGGATCAAGGTCGGGTCGAGCCCGGCCTTGTGGCCCACCAGCCAGGCCTCTTGCACCAGCCGGCTCACCGGCTCCGGCGCCACGCGGTATCGGCGCGACAGCCATTGCGCCACCGCGGCCTGCTGAAGCGTCAGGGCCTTCGGGTCCACCGCGGTGGCGCGGGCCACCGCATCGGGCTCGGCGCGTTCGACTTCGGGCTCCTGGACGGGCTCGATGCGCGACTCGTGGCGCGACTGCAGCCACGTCAGCATCTGGGCTTCGGCGCTCTGCAGCGCCTCGTTGTGGTTGGCGGTGAACACCAGTGCGGCCACCACCACCAGCCCCAGCAGGGCGAGTGTGTTGTGGCTCACTTCCAGCAAGCCCTGCCCGACATCGCGCAGAAACACGCCGATGGAGCTGGCGGTGCCACGCCGGGTGGCGTCGGCAAGCGTGGTCCATTCTCGAAGCGATTTCATGTCACTCCTCGGTTGCTGCCGGCACCCATCGGCGGCCGGACAGTGAAGTCCGGGGCGGCGGTGGGCGACGGCGATAATTGTGGGTCGCCGGTGTCCGATTCCGGAATCTTCCGGGTTTCGGCTCGGCGATCGGCTTGGCCTATCGCACTGACCGGTCTCGGCGCCGTCTCGGTTCCAACCACCGGAGGCGCGGGTTTTCCCTGATTCGATTCAGGGTTGGCCGCATTCTATGGAGCGCGTTCGCGGCTGGTCAAGGCGGTCTTTGGTTACATATCAACCGTTTGTATGAAATACCGAGACTTGCGTGACTTCCTTGTGGGCCTGGAAAAGGTCGGTGAACTGCGCCGGATTGCCGAGCCGGTGGCGCCGCGACTCGAGATGACAGCCCTCAGCGACGCGGTGCTGCGTGCCAACGGCCCAGCGCTGTTATTCGCGCAGCCTGGCGATGCCAAGATGCGTGCGCTCACAAACTTGTTCGGGACCACGAAGCGCGTGGCGCTGGGCATGGGCGCAGGGGACGTGAGCGAGCTGCGCGACATCGGCCGCCTGCTGGCCAGCCTGAAGGAGCCGGAGCCGCCCAAAGGCCTGAAAGACACTGGCAAACTGTTGCAGATGGGCAAGGCTTTGTGGGACATGAAACCCGCCCGTCTGCGCCAGGCGCCTTGCCAGGAGGTGGTATACGAGGGGCCGGACATCGACCTCGCCCAACTGCCGGTGCAGACCTGCTGGCCCGACGACGCCGGCCCCCTGATCACCTGGGGGCTGGTGATCACCCGCGGGCCGCAAGGCGACGCAAATGCGCGCCAGCGCCAGAACCTGGGCATCTATCGCCAGCAGGTGATCGGCCGCCGCCAGGTCATCATGCGCTGGCTGGCGCACCGCGGCGGCGCGCTCGACTTTCGCGATTTCGCGCTGGCCAAACCGGGCCAGCCGTTCCCCATCGCGGTGGCGCTGGGCGCTGACCCGGCCACGATCCTGGGCGCGGTGACGCCGGTGCCGGACACCTTGTCGGAATACCAGTTCGCCGGTCTCTTGCGCGGCAGCCGGACCGAGGTGGTCGATTCGGCCGTGGGTGACGCGGGTGTGATGCTGCAGGTGCCGGCCAGCGCAGAGATCGTGCTCGAAGGGCACATTCCGGCCGCGGCGCCGGGCTTCACAGGTGTGAGCGAACACGGCATCCCGATTAAGGAAGTCAAGGGTTACCTGCACGCGCTGGAAGGACCGTTCGGCGACCACACCGGCTATTACAACGAGCAGGACTGGTTCCCGGTGTTCGAGCTCAGCCGCCTGACGCACCGGCCCGACCCGATTTACCACAGCACCTACACCGGCAAGCCGCCCGACGAGCCGGCCGTGCTGGGCGTGGCGCTGAACGAGGTGTTCGTGCCGATCCTGCAAAAGCAGTTTCCCGAGATCACCGACTTCTACCTGCCACCCGAGGGTTGCAGTTACCGGCTGGCGATCGTCAGCATCAAGAAGAGTTACCCCGGCCACGCCAAGCGGCTGATGTTCGGCATCTGGAGCTTCTTGCGCCAGTTCATGTACACCAAGTTCATCATCGTGACCGACGCCGACGTGAACATCCGCCACTGGCCCGACGTGGTGTGGGCCATCACCACCCGCATGGACCCGGTGCGCGACACCACGCTGGTCGAGCACACGCCGATCGACTACCTCGACTTTGCCTCGCCGGTCAGCGGCCTGGGCGGCAAGATGGGGCTGGACGCCACGAACAAGTGGCCAGGGGAAACCACTCGCGAGTGGGGCCGCGTGATCACGATGGACCCGGCGGTCGAACAACGCGTGGCGGGGTTGTTGAATGACATCCTTCATGCGCCGAACTGAAGGCGCCGGGATGGGTTGGAGTCCGCCGGCGCGAATTCACTTGATCTTTGGCGGCCGAAGTTCTAAGGTTGAGTTGCCTGCATGCAGGTACACACCGGGGCGCAGTCACTGCGCACCAGGAGCCCCGGACCCTCTACCTCCGGAGCCCCGAATCGGTGGCGTCAGCCACCCACCCCTCCCTCCTCACGGTCGGGAGGGGTTTGTACTTCTGGGGCGGCGTTTCTGCGCGCGTTTCTGCAGGCGTGAAGCGCGCTTAAAGTCACTGCATGGGTGACGTCGCCGTGCGCTGGTTCGGTCCGTGGGTGCAACAGGTCGGCCCCGCCACGCTGCGCGCCGACATGGTGGCCGGCATTCTCGGGGCGCTGCTGGTCTTGCCGCAGGGCATCGCATTCGCCTCGCTGGCCGGCTTGCCGGCCGAGTACGGCCTGTACACCGCCATCGTGCCCTGCATCGTGGCGGCGCTGTTCGGTTCGAGCTGGCATGTGATGACGGGGCCGACGAACGCGCTCTCGCTGGCGCTGTTCGCCACCTTGTCACCGCTGGCCCTGGCGGGTTCGCCGCACTACATCCAGCTCGCGCTGGCGGTGACGGTGCTGGTCGGCGTGATGCAGTGGCTGATCGGCATGTTCCGGCTCGGCGCGATCGCCAACTTCATCTCGCCCTCCACGCTCCGCGGCTTTACCAGCGGCGCCGCTGCGCTGATCGCGCTGCATGCGCTGACGGAGCTGTTCGGGCTCGGTTCGCCCGCCGGGCACGGCAGCCTTGCGGTGCTGGCGCACCTGCGGCAGCAGTGGCAGCAGGTGGTGCCCGGCGCCGCGCTCATCGGCGTGTCCACCATCGTCATCGCGCTGCTGGTGCGGCGCGCCCACCGGAACGCACCGCACCTGCTGATCGCGCTGGCTGTTGCGTCGGTGCTGGCCCTCGTGATCGAGCGAGCCGGCCTCGGCACGGTGGCGCTGACCGGCAAGCTGGAAAGCCTGTGGCCCCGCTTGTCGGTGCCGCGGGTCGAGTGGCAGGCCGTTCCCGATCTGCTGGGCATCGCCTTTGCGCTCACCATCGTGGCGTTGGGCCAGTCCATCTCGATCGCCAAGGCGTTGGCCGAGCGCACCGGCCAGCCCATCGACGCGAACCGCGAGTTCACCGGCCAGGGCCTGGCCAACATGGTCGGCGGGTTCTTCTCGTGCTACGTGGCTTGCGGCTCGCTCAACCGCTCCCTGCCCAACCTCGAGGCGGGCGCGCGCACTCCGCTGGCAGCCGTGTTTGCCTCGGTCTGGCTGCTGGCCCTGCTGGCGTTCAGCGCGCCGCTGCTGGCGCGCATTCCATTGGCCGGCGTGGCCGGCCTGCTGATGCTGGTGGCCTGGCAACTTTTCGACCTGCCGGCGTGGCAGCGCCTGTGGCGCCTGAGCCGGCAGGACTTCGGCATTGCGCTGGCCACCCTGGTGGCCACCTTGACAGTGCGCCTGGAGCTGGCGATCCTGCTCGGCACCTTGTTGTCGCTGGTGGCGTTCGTCTACCGCACGTCGAAGCCGTCGATGCGTGTGATGGGCTTCAACAGCACCGCGGCGGAGCGGCCGTTCGTGGTGGTCACCGACACGCCGAACCCGCTGCCCGAGTGCCCGCAGGTCAAGATGATCCGCATGGAAGGCGAGGTCTACTTCGGCGCCGTGGCCCACGTGGGCGAACAGTTGCGCGCATTGCGGGCCGCGCCCCATGCGCCCAAGCACCTGCTGGTCATGGCCAAGAGCATGAACTTCATCGACCTGGCCGCGGCCGACCTGTGGCGCGCCGAACTGCTGGCGCGGCGCAACGTCGGCGGCGATCTCTACTTCCATCGCCCGCGCCCGCAGGTGCTGGCGTTGTGGGAGCACATCAGCTTCATGCCCGAGATCGGGCGCGATCACATCTTCCCGACCAAGCGCGTGGCCATCGCGACGATCTTCGATCGGCTCGACCGCACGGTCTGCGCGCAATGCACGGCGCGCGTGTTCGAAGAGTGTGCGCGCCTGCCGCGCCCATTGCCCCAGACCTGAGCGTGGATGGGCAAACGCGGGCACCCGGCGTGGGCACCACTCGAATGAGGAGGTACCCACGCTTTGACTAGATAGCACTGGGGATTGACGCAGTGCAGGGGCTCCCCGAAGATCAAGTGAAACTTCGGTATCGAAAGGTCAACGTGATTTCGCTCCGCCAGCACCTGCTCGTCGCGGTGCTCGTCGCCTTCTCGCACCCGGGCGCGTTCGCCCAGGGCGCCATGGTCGGCATTCTCGAAGGCAAGGCCACCCTGGTGCGCCAGACATCCAAGCTCGCGCTGGCCGAAGGCGTGGCGCTGCAGAACGAAGACATCATCGAGACCGCGCCCGCCAGCTTCGTGCAGATCGAGTTCAGCGACGGTGGGCGCATCGGCGTCGGCGGCCCGTCGCGCCTGATGCTCGCGCCGCGCGGGCTCTCGCGTACTGCGGTGAACCCGCGCGTGTACGTGCTGCAGGGCTGGCTCAAGCTGACTCAGCCGGCCGACAAGCCGGTGCCGGGCGACAGCGTGACGCCGCAGTTCGAGTTCAGCGCTGTCAGCGGCGCCACCATCTTCCTGTCCAGCCCGAAAGAGTTGGCGGTGTTCGTCGAGAGCGGGGCGGTCAAGCTGGTCGAGCGCAGCAACGCCCGCCCGCCGCTGGCGCTGGCGCCGAACAACTTCGTCATCGCGCGCCTGGGCGACAAGCCCGAGCTGGCGGTGCGGCCCACGCCCGATTTCCTGGCTCAGATGCCGCGCCCGTTCCGCGACCCGCTGCCCAGCCGCTCGGCCAAGTTTCGCGATAACCCTGTCACGCCCAAGCCGCTCGGCGATGTGGCTTACGAAGACGTGGCTGGCTGGCTGGCCGCGGAGCCCGGCCTGCGCCTGACTATGGTCGAGCGCTGGCGCCCGCGCTTGCGCGACAAGGCCTTCCGCGCCGCGATGATCGCCAACCTCGCCGCCCACCCCGAATGGGACCCGCTCGTGTTCCCCGAGAAGGCGGCCAAGAAGCTGGCCGACGCGAAGCGGGCACGTGAGGCCAGGGCAGCCGCAGCGGCGTCGGCCACCGCGGCTGCAGCCGCTGCGTCGGCAGCGCGAGCGCCTGATTGACGTCCGATCCAGATCCCGAGATCCAGATCCCGACTGAACCTGATTGAACCGTTGGCCCGGGGCGTGCAACCCACTCCCACGGATCACTGGAGAACCCCATGCGATTGCTGCTCAAGTTCAACTTCATCTTTGCCCTGGTCTTCATCGCGGGGCTGCTTGGCTGCGGCTACCTGTCGCGCGAACTGCTGCAGCGCAACGCGCAGGACGAGATCCTCGAGAACGCCCGGCTGCTGATGGAAAGCTCCATCGCGGTGCGCAACTACACCAGCAGCCAGATCAAGCCGCTGCTGGAGACGCAGTTGAAGTACACCTTCCTGCCGCAGACCATCCCCGCCTACTCGGCCACCGAGGTGCTGCACGCGCTGGGCAAGAAGTACCCCGACTACGGCTACAAGGAAGCCACCCTGAACCCGACCAACCCGCGTGACCGCGCCGTCGAATGGGAGGCCGACCTCGTCAACCGCTTCCGCGGCGGCACCGAGGCCACCGAACTCTTCGGCGAGCGCGACACGCCGCTGGGCCGCATGCTCTACATCGCCCGGCCGATCAAGATCACCAACCCGGCCTGCCTGGAATGCCACAGCACGGTCGAAGCCGCGCCCAAGACGCTGCTCGACAAATACGGCCCCGCCAACGGCTTCGGCTGGAACCTGAACGAGGTCATCGGTGCGCAAGTCGTGTCGGTGCCCATGGCGCTGCCGCTGGCGCGGGCCGAAAAGACCTTCCGCGTGTTCATGACCTCGCTCGGCAGTGTGTTCGTGGCGATTGCCGTGCTGCTGAACCTGATGCTGTGGTTCACCGTGATTCGCCCGGTGACCAAGCTGTCCGGCCTGGCCGACCGGGTCAGCCTGGGCGAGATGCAGGCGCCCGAGTTCAAGCTCGGCGGGCGCGACGAGATCGGCGTGCTTGCCGAGTCCTTCAGCCGCATGCGGCGCAGCCTGGAACAGGCGATGAAGATGCTCGACGGTTGAAGCCAATATTTGAAGACTCACGATGAACCAACCGCACCCCGAACGCCTGGGTCGCTATCCCGTCAAGGGAGTGATCGGTGCGGGTGCGATGGGCGTGGTCTACCTCGGTTTTGACCCGCAGATCAACCGGCCGGTGGCCATCAAGACCATCCGCAAGCACCTGCTCGAGGCCGGCCATGAAGACTCCACCGTGGCGGCCCGCTTCCGCCTCGAGGCGCAGGCCGCGGGCCGCCTCAGCCACCCCGGCATCGTGACCGTCTACGACGTGGGCGACGACGCCGACTGCGCCTACATCGCCATGGAGTACGTGGCCGGCCAGAGCCTGCGCGAATACCTGTCACGCGGCTGGCGTTTCACGACCTCGGAGGTGGCGTCGCTGCTGGTCCAGTTGCTCGACGCGCTGGCCGAAGCCCATGGCAAGGGTGTGCTGCACCGGGACATCAAACCCGCCAACCTGATGATCACCGAAGGCGGGCGCCTGAAGGTCACCGACTTCGGCATCGCCCGCATCGAATCGAGCCAGTTCACGCGCACCGAATCGGTGCTGGGCTCGCCCGGCTACATGGCACCCGAGCAATACACCGGCGGCGAGGTCGACCGCCGGGTCGACCTGTTCTCGGCCGGCGTGGTGCTGTACCGTTTGCTGACCGGGCGCATGCCGTACTCGGGCACCGACCAGGCCATGATGTACCGCGTGGTCTACGGCGAGCCCGACCCGCTGGTGCGCGACGACGCCGACGCCGTGCTGGCGCCGTTCGAGCCGATCATCAAACGCGCGCTGGCGCGCCTGCCGCTGCATCGCTTTGCGTCGGCGGCCGAATTCCGCCAGGAACTGCAAGACATCGCCGCCCCTGGCTGGTCGCCCCTGCCGCTGGCGCCAGAACGGCTGATCCCGCCGTCCGACGTGGCGGTGGCCGCGCCGCCGGCCGGCGCCACCCCGTCGGTGCCGGTTCCGACCGGCTGGAACGAAGCCACGCTGGCCGGCATCGAGCGCGAACTGGCGCAGATCGTCGGCCCGATCGCCAAGATCCTGGTGCGCCGCACCGCGCAGCAGACCAGCACGCTCGACGCGCTGCGCCAGCGCGTGGCCGCACACATTCCCGACCCGCAAAAGCGCGAGAGCTTCCTGGCTGGGCCCTCGGCCACCTCGACCACGGGGTTCACCAACTCGCGCACCCGCACCCACCACTCGGGCTTTCGCGACAGCGAGCCCACCCTGGTGGACACCGGCGCGCGCCTGACGCCGGCCGATGTGGAAAAGGCCGCCGCGGTGATGGTGGGCAAGCTCGGTCCCATCGCCAAGGTGATGGCGCGCCGCGTGGCGGCCAAGGCCACCACGCGCGATCAGTTCGTCGAGATGATCGTGCAGCAGGCCGGCGACGGTATCGACGCTGCGGCGCTGAAGGCGCAGTTGTGGAAATCGTGGGCGTGACGCCTGGGGCGATCGCGCTGCAGCTGATTGCCACACCGCAAGGGCCGGTCACCGACGAACCCGCGCGCAGCTTCGACGACGACCTGGTCACGATCGGCCGCGCGCCCAACTGCCACGTGGTGCTGCCCGACGGGCTGCGCATCATCTCGCGCCAGCACGCCCGCCTGAGCCGGCAAGACGGCCAGGTGCTGCTGGCGTGCCTGAGCGCCAGCGCGCCAGTGCGCGTCAACGAAGTCGGCGTGCCGCATGGCGGCATGCTGGCCCTGCGCAGTGGTGACGTGATCCATATCGGCGGCTTCGATCTGCGTGTCAGCCTGCTGGCCCGGGCGGTGGTGGCGCCGCGAGTCGCCGCGCCGGTACCGCTGCAGTGGCAGCCAGCGCCCGAGCCGCAGCCGCAGCCGCAGATGCAGCCAGCACAGGAACCCCCGCCCGAGCCCTGGCTGGCAGCGCCGCCTGCGCGGCGTGCCCGTGCGCGGCTCGACGAGTGGTTCGACCTCGATTCCGCCAGCTCCGCGGCGCCCGCTGCGGTGCCGGACCCTGCGGCTGCGGCTGGCGCTGCCGCTGCCTCGCCGCCACGGGCCGGCACCGCCGAGGTGGACCTGGACCTGCGCTCCGGCGCGTACCCGCCGGCTCCCAAAGGCGCCGAGTTGCGCGTCTTCGAGTCGCTGCAGGAGGTGCTGGCGCCGCGGCCCGACTTGCAGCCGCCGCCGGCCTTGCTCGCGGCATCGTTTCAGCGCCTGCCGGAAGCGGCTGTGCCGTTGTCTGAACTTGCGCCCGAGCCCGCGCACGAGATTGTCCCCGCAGAGCCGGCGCCGCCCCTCGAAACCGTTGCCAACGAACCGCCGACGCTGAACGACGACACCCGCGCCATGCTGATGCAGGCCTTCATGGAAGGCGCCGGCCTGGGGCTGCGCACCGGTGCAACCAGCACCCAGATGGTCGCTCCGATGGCACTCACGCCGGAGTGGATGCGCCACATCGGCGAACTGCTGCGCGCCAGCATCGAAGGCTCGCTGGCGCTGCTGCACAGCCGCTCCACCGTGAAGCGCGAAATGCGTGCCGAGGTCACCGTCATCGCGAGGCGCCAGAACAACCCGCTCAAGTTCGCGCCCGACGCGCTGGCCGCGCTGGCCCACCTGTTGGCGGCCAAGCGCACGCCCGGTTTTCTGGAGCCGGTGGCGGCGCTGAAAGACGCGCACGAAGACCTGCTGGTGCACCATCTGGCCGTGGTGGCCGGCATGCGCGCGGCCATGTTCGAGTTGATCGCGCGCCTGGGCCCTGAAGACGTGGTGCGCGAGGAGGGCCCGCCCAAAGGCCTGTCGACCCTGCCGACCCTGCACGAAGCTGCGCTGTGGCGGCGCTACCGCCAGCGCCATGCCGAGATGACGGCGCGCCTGGACGACGATTTCGAAACCGTTTTCGGGCGCGAATTCACCAAGGCCTACGAAGCCCAGGCCCGGCGTGTGCGAGAGAAGGCGTTGCCCGATGACTCGGAGACCGGCTCCGGCAGCAAAGCCGGCTGAACCCCATCACGGCGCGGCAGGGCCGCATGGCCAGCCGATCAAGCGGCCGTCGCGGAACCGGCTTCGCCGGGCCGCTGGCGGCGCCCCCTGGGGGGAGCGCCGCAGGCGCTTCGGGGGGTCAATCGCTCCCGCCCAGCACGTCCAGCAACAACTCGGCGTGCGGCGGCCAGGTGTCGCCCAGCGGCAGCGGCGCGGTGCCAGGCACTGGCTCGGTCCACCAGAGCGACTGCGTGCCGGGGCTGTTGCGCAGCAGGTCCAGCGGCGACTGCTGCGGGCGCGCTGACCACGCATCGGCTGGCGCCGGCACGCGCATCGCCACTCTCCCGGCCACCCGATCCGGCGCGAACACCAGGCCCAGGCCGAGCAGCAGCGATTCGAATGCCTCGGTGGTCTGCGGGTCGGCCAGGTCGGTCGCGTCGAGCGCGGCATCGGCCATGCGGGCCAGCGCGGCTTCGATGTCGAGCCAGTCGAGCGCCGGCAGGCGCGCTGCCTCCAGCGCCTGCAACACGGTCAGCGGGAAGGCCCGGCCGACACGGTCGTGCGAGGCCACCAGCACGCCGGCCCAGACCCCACCGGCCGGGCCGTCGGGCCAGGCCAGGAAGCGCCACGGCGGGAAGGCCTGCAGCCGGCGCTCGAGCACATCGGGCGGCCAGCGCTTGGCCGCGCGCTGCAGCCCTTGCTGCAGCCAGCCGTCCCAGGCGCGCACCTGGGCGGGCGACAGGCCCTGGCTCACGAAGTCGCCTCGCGCGGGCAGCTTGCCGTACCAGGCCGTGCTGCCGGGGGGCGGCGTCGGCGCGGTGGCGGGCGCAGGTCCCGCGGCGGGATTGGCGGGACTTTTGGGTGGGGCGCGGCGTGTCATGGTCTGGCCTCCGGGCAACGGAACGAGGCCAGGCTGGCCAGCACGCCGGTGGATGCCGAACCCTGCAAGCCCAGGTCCAGCACCAGGCGGCGCCCGTGGTCGCTGACGCTGACGCGGCTCGACGCCGGGCTCTCGCCGCGCTCCCACGGTTGGCGCGTCAGCACGCGCAGCAAGGCCCACGGGCCCTCGTAACCTTCGCCGGCCAGGCCCTTGGCGCGCAGGATCACGCGCGTGGCGCCGGCCGGGCCCGGCCAGGTGAAGCTGCGTTGCACGCGCGGGCCGTTTTCGTAGCGCAAGGTCTGGCCGTCGATGTCGATCGCAAACTCTTCCAGCGCGTCGTCCATCTCCACCGGGCGCAGGGTGAACTGCAGGCGCGGCAGCGGCGCACCGGGGCTGAAGAACACGCGCCGGATGTCTTCGGCGCGTTCGAAACTGCGCAGCAGCGAGTCACCCGCCACCACCATGCCTTCACGGTAACGCCACGGGCGGCTGCGGGTGTCCACGTTGGGCAGCAGTTCCTTGCGGAAGAATACGTCGAGCAGGCCGTCGTGCCCGAACAGGCGCGCGAAGTCGGCCAGGCTCACGTCGTTCTGGGTGGCGGTGGCAGAAAACGGGTAGCGGTTGGCCGTCAGGCTGCGGCACTGGGCCGCCACGTCGTCCAGGCGCGCCACCAGTCCCTGGCGCAGGGCGGTCTGCTGGGCCGCCAGCAGGGCTTCGGCGAGCGTGCGCCAGATGGCGTTGAAGGGGGCCGGTGCCTGCGTCGCTTCCTGTTGGAGTGACTGCGCGAGTTGGGCGCCGCCGGCATCGCCGCCGGCCGCCAGGGTGAAGCGCGCCACCACGGCGAGCACGCGGTCGATGGCGGCCGGCCCGGGCCCGCCCGCGTACGCGCGCAGCGCGCCAAAGCGTTCGGCCAGCACCGCGTCGGCCAGCTTGGCCAGCGGCTTGGCGGCGCCCTCTGCCCCGGCATCGACGAACCTCAGCTCGGTGCGCGCCAGCTCGAGCAGCTTGCGCAGCGGCGAATCGGCCGCCGCCAGTTGGGTGTTCAGGCGCGCCAGCGCATCGGCGTCGGCCGGGCGGTGCAATTGCCAGGCATCGAGTGCGGCCTGCCACTGATCGGCATGGGCGGCGGCGTACAGCTTGACCACCTCGGCCGCGACGGCGGCGCGCCCAGCCGGCTCGGCGCGCCATTGTTCGCTGCGCTGGTTGCCCAGGCCGAGGACCCAGCCTTCTTCGTCGGCCAGTTGCTGCAGCGTGGCGTCCAGGCGTGGCAGCACGCGGGTCGTGAAGGCCTCGCGGGTGAACAGCGGGTTCACGTCGGCAACGGCGGTTGCAGCAGTCGCCGCGGTCACAGCGGTCTTGGCGGGCTTCGGGTCGAACAGCAGCACGAAGGAAGGGCCCAACCAACTGTCGAGTCGGCGCGGCGGTTCGGGCCGAGCGCCGCGACCCTCGTCGCGCATTTCGTCGCGCACCAGCCGCGCCAGCGCACGGCGCGGCAACGGCACGGCGGCGAGCGCCTTCTGCGCGGCCTGCACGGCGGCGGTGTCGATCAGCACCGCGTCCTGGAAGCCATTGCGTTCGAGCAGCGCATCGACGTGGCGCAGCCACTCGTCGCGCTGCGCGGCATCGACCGGCGGGTCGGGCCCGCGCGCAAAGCTGGCGGCGGCCCAGGCGCGCACGGTGGCACGGTCAAGCCGCTCGGGCTGCACCAGCATCAGGTAGGTCTTGAGCGTCTGGTAGCGCAGCGCGGGGTCGCCTTCTGCCTGGCGCAACTCGGCGGCCAGCCGGTCGGCCAGCACCGGCGCCAGGGTGTTGGCCAGCACGCGGTGGTAGGTCTGCTGCGCGCTGCGCGCCAGCCGTGCGCCCTGGAACAGCCCGAAGCCGTGGCCGGGCGGCACGGCGTCGGTGGGCACGCCGCGTTGGTGTGGCAGATCGCGCGGCAGGTCGCGCAGCACCTCGTAGAGCGGCAGCCAGCGGGTCGATGACGACGCTGTCGTCGCTGTTGTCGCTGATGGCGCTGACGAAGTTGACGGTGCTGCAGGTGCCGACGGCGCTGATGGAGTCGCCGCCTGCTGCGCCAGTTGCTGCACCCGCTGCCCCACGCCGGCGATGTGCGCCCGGTTGTTGCCGTAGCTCAGCAGCCAGGCGCCGATCAGCGCCAGCATGGCTAGCGCGGCTGCGCTGCCGGCCGCCAGCCAGGCCAGGCGCAACTTGCGCAGCCGCTGCACGTTGTCGCCGGCCAGTTCGGCCTCTTGGATCACCACACCTTGCAGCAGCCGGTTCAGGAAGTAGGCCTTGCCCTTGCCGTCGGGCCGCACCAGCGCGCGTTCGGGCACGCCGTGCTGGCGCGCGATGGCGCCGAGCACGCGGTCGATCGGGTTGCCCTCTTGTGTGCCGCTGCTCAGGTACACGCCGCGCAAGTGCTGGCGCGGCGGCTCGTCGGCGTGGGCCAATGCGGCATCGGCGAATGCGGTGAGCGCCGGCAGCAAGGCGTCGAGTTGCGCGGCAAAGTGGTAGATCGGCGAGCGCCGCGCGGCGGCCGATTCCTGCTGCAGCCGGTCCAGCGTGATGGCCTGGATGCGCTCGACCAGCGCCTGCAGGTCGGCCGCCAGCACCTCGGCCGACGGACGCGCCGGGCCGCGCAGCTTGGCGCCGTCGGCGTGCGCAAAGGTCGTGCCCCAGACCTGCGCGCGTTGCTCGCCGTCGAGCACGTCGAAGAACTCGGTGAAGCCGGCCAGCAGGTCGGCCTTGGTGACGAGCACATAGACCGGCAGCGACAAGCCGAGCTCGTTGCGCAATTCCTGCAGCCGTGCATTGACGGCGGCGCACTGGCGCGCCAGTTCGGCGCCACCGGCCAGCAGGTCGGGCACGCTCACCGTCACCAGCACGCCGTTGATCGGCTGGCGCGGCCGGTGCTTGCGCAGCAGGCCGAGGAAGCTGCGCCACTCGCGCGCGTCGGCGGCGGCGTCGCTGTCTTGGGTGGTGTAGCGGCCGGCGGTGTCGATGAAGACCGCCTGCTGCGTGAACCACCAGTCGCACTGGCGTGTGCCGGCCACGCCGCGCACGGGGGCGGTGCCCAGCTTGTCGGCCAACGGAAAACGCAAGCCCGAATGCAGCAGCGCGGTGGTCTTGCCGGCGCCCGGCGCGCCGATGAACAGGTACCACGGGAGCCGCACCAGTTGCTGGCGGCGCCGCCACCAGCGCAGCAGCGGTGGGCCGCCGGAGGTCGTCTCGACGCCGTCGCGCAACAGGCTCAGCGCCTGCTGGAAACGTGGCGCCAGCGACTGCGCCCCGGCCGGCGGCTGCAGCACATCAACCAGCGCGGCATTGCGGCGGCGCATCTGCCACTGGCGCAGCGGGCCGGCCAGCACGAAGGCCGCGCCCGCCACCAGCAGCACCAGCAGGCGCGCCGCCTGCGTTTCGAGCGGGCGCACGTCGGCAATCGCCACCAGCGGCCCGCCGAACCACACCAGCAATCCAAAGCCGAGCACGTTGACGCTGCCCTGCAGCAGGGTGGGGGCGGTGGTGGCGGGTTTCACGGGGTTCACGGGAACAACGTGATCTCGATGCGGCTGGGCAGCTTTGCCGCGGTAGCAACCGCGGTTGCGGCTGCGGTTGCGGTTGCGTCGGACGCGCCCGGCGCGTCCGACGCGATCACCAGCCCTTCGCTCGCGACGCTGCCCGCCGGCAGGCTGCGTTCCAGCACTTGCGCCACGTGGCGCGCCCATTCGTCGGCGAGCTGTGCGGCCGAGGGCAGGCGTGCCGAACGCGGCGCGTCGGAGCGCGCGTGGGCCGTCACCAGCACCCGGCCGCCGACCCGTGCCAGCGCTTGCGCCACCCGTTCCAGCAGGGGCGCCTGAGCCTTCGCCACCTGCGTGGTGTCGGCCTCGAACAGGCCGTCGGCCGGCACGACGATCGTGCTGCGATGGGCTTCATCGCGCACCGCGATGCGGCCGGCTTGCAAGTCGGCCGCCAGCCCGCTGGCCATGCGGCCGGGGAGGCTCGGCGACGTTGCCGCAGACGCCGCTGCCGCCTTTCCCTGCGAAGTCCCCTGCGCAGTCGCCTCCGCATTCGCCACCGAGCTGCGGCTCGCCCGCTCCAGCCCCTGCAACGATCCGAACACCTGGTCGGCCTGGCGAGCCAGCAGCCACTGGCTGGCGCTGTAGACCCCCAGCCCGGCCAGCGCCAGCCCCATCAACCCTGCGATGGCCAGGCGCCGCGCGTGGCCGGGCCGGCGCTCGGCCAGCGCGGGGTGCCAGCGCGCTGCCAGTGGCACCGCCATTGGCGTGGGATTCAAGTGCAGGACTTGGGCCAGGCGCCCGCGCAGCGCCGCGAGCTGGCGCGCGCCATCGGGTGTGTCCTGCCAGCGGCCCTGCAGGCCCAGGCTCAGGCACACATGAAAAAGCTCCAGCAGCGGCCGGTCGGCCTCGGGCTGACGGACCAGCCGGTCGAGCAGCTGGAACACGCGCGTGCGGCCGTCGGCCTCGCCATGAAAGCGCTGCAACAGGCCGTTGGCCGGCCAGGTGGCGGCGGCCCAGGCGTGCGGGGCGATCACCTCGTCGAGCCACACGCACAGCAGGTAACTGGCGGCGGTGACGGTGCGCGCGTCGCAGCCGGCGGCAGTGAGCTCGCGCTCGAAAGTTTCCACCGCCGTGGTCAAGGTGGCTTCGGTGGCGGCGGGCCGGGCCGGCACCGCGCTGCGCAGTTGCGTGGCCAGCGCGATCAGCGGCCGCGCGCTGCGGTGCACGACCGCGGCCCACGGGTGCGGCGGCAGCGCAATGGCATGCAGGGCGTGCGTGGCGTGCATGGTGGTTTCAGCCGGCCAGCGCGATGCTGACGCGGCGCGCGCCGGCATCGATGCGCAGCGGCAGCGGTGCGCTGCCCGCTCCCACCGCTCCCGCCGCACCCGCACCCGCACCCGCGAGCGGCAGCAGCGCCTTCCAGCCCTCGCCGTCGGGCTCGCGGTAGGCCACCAGCACGCCGATGGCGCGCGCGCTGGAGGCCAGGTCCAGCGCCAAGGTGTACGACTCACCGGGGCTCAGGTAGAGCCTCTCGCGCCCCAGCAGTTCGGGCCCGAGCGTGGCCTCGGCGCGTTCGTACAGCGCGTCGAAACCGGCCTTCTCGAAAGCAGCTGTGCTGCTCAGCACATAGACCCACATCACGCTCTTGCGCGGCTGCTTTTTCGCGTCGGAATTCAAGGCCGGGTCGGCGCGCACGGTGATGTTCACGCTGCGCGCCGGCTGCACGATCTGCACCTGCGCAGCGCCGGGCGCAGGCCGGCCGGTGTTGAAGAAGAACTCGGTCGTCAGGCTGCTGGCGAACATCGGCAACTGGGTCTGCCGGGTCTCGCGGTCCACCTGCACGGCCACCTTCTTCAGCATGGTCTCGACGTTCTGCCCGGGCACACGCATCTCGCGCGCCAGGTGCGCGGTAAATACGCCGTTGCCGTCCGGCGGGCCGTCTTCGGCCGGTTTGTTGGGCAAAGAGGCGCTGGCGATCAGCACGCCGCCGTCGATGTTGACCGAGCCCTGCACCGAGGCCAACCCCGCCGTCAGCGCCGCCACGCGGTTCGTGCCGGCGGCAAAGGGGTTGTCGCGACAGGCGTCGATGAACAGCAGGCGCACGCCCGCGCCATCGCGCTGCAGCAACTGGCGGATCGCCGGGCCGTCGAGGTTGATCGCGTTCTGCTCGACCCAGTCGGGGTCGTTGAGGTTCTGGATGTCCACCGGCAGCAGGAAGTTGCTGCCGCGAATCTGTACCGCGTGCCCGGCGTAATAGAACAGCACGTCGGCGCCGGGCGGGATCTGCCTGGCGAACTGCCGCAGCGCCAAAAGGAAGTCGGTGCGCCGAAGGTCGGTGCCCAGGGTCACCTCGAAGCCCAGGTCTTGCAGCGTCCGGGTCATCAGCCGCGCGTCGTTGCTCGGGTTGTTCAGCGGCACGTCCGGGTAGCGCGCATTGCCGATCACCAGCGCCAGGCGGCGCGGCGCGGCCTTGGCTGGCGCTTGTGTTTGTGTTTGTGTTTGTGCTTGCGTCTGTGCCCGCGCGAGCCGCAGCGGCGCACACGCGGCGGCCAGCGCGGCGGCGAGGGTCGACGAGAGCAAGCGACGGCGGAGCATGGGCGTGGGGAACGGCGGCGGGCAGGCGTGCGCAGATTGTTGTGCAAAAGCGCGCGGCATTGAAGGCGGTCGGGCGGCCTCGCACGCGAGGCAGGCTCCGCGCGTCCACACGCTTGAGGGTGAAGCGCTGCGAACACGCGGGGTCAGCCCCGCTCCTCCATCAAAGTGGCCTCCATCAAAGTAGCCAACTCGCGCACAAACCGCGCCGGCTCGGTGTAGTGCGGCGAATGCCCGGCGCGCGGGTAGACCGAGATGCTGGCGTGCGGCACGGCCTCGCGGTACCAGGCGTCCAGTGGCAGGCCGGCGTAGTGCGGGCTGCGGGCGCCCAGCACCACCAGCAGCGGAAGGTCCAGGCGAGGCATCAGTGAACGAAAGTCGGCTTGGGCAAGCGATTCGGCCAGGTCCAGCAGCGGCATCACCTCGACGTGGTTCAACCAGCTCCGCAGCAACCGCCCGAGCGGCGCCTGCGCGGCCAGGCGCGGGCGCAGCCACGCGCCGGCCAGGGACTCGACCTGGTTCAACACGGTCTCGGCCAGGTTGGTGCGCGCGCCATGGATCAGGTTGCCCAGCATGTCTGCGCTGCAGCTGCCGAACAGGCCCAGGCGCCACTGCGCGTCGGTGACGATGCGTGGCGACTGGTCCACCACCGCCACCGCAGCCACGCGCGCGGGGCCGAATTCGGCGAGGTAGTGCATCACCGTCAGTGCTCCCATCGAGTGGCCGGCCAAGGTCACGCGATCGAGTGCGAAATGCTCCATCAATTGATGCAGGTCGCGCGCCAGCCGAGCCAGAGTGATCGGCGCGTCGGGCTCGGTGCGGCACTGGCCGTGGCCGCGCGCGTCCCACGCGAACACGCGGTGGCGGTGCGCCAGGCGTTTGGCCACCGGCATCCAGTGTTTGTGCGAGCAGCCCAGGCCGTGCACCAGCACCACCGGCGGGCCCTCGCCGGTGATGCGCACCGGGATGCTCTGGCCGTCGTCGGCGCTGTAGCGCACCAGGCCGGCGTCGGTGCCGTGGTGGGCGCCCAGCAGGCCCAGGTTGCGCAGCGCGCCCAGCAGGTTCGCCAGGCCCGTCAAGCGCCGAGGCGGTGCCTCCTCGGGGTTGTCGGGGGGCGGGGTCATGAACTCGGGTGAACTCGGGTGAACTGCGGTGAACTGGGAAAGAGGGCGGCGCGGCAAGAACGATCGTACGACGCCGCCCGACATCAGCAGCGGCCCAAAAAAGTTTTGAACCGGCGTGAACGGGGCTGCAACTCAATGGGCGGATGGCAAGCAAATCAAGCAGCAAGCCACCGAAAACCGAAACCCACTCATCATCATCACTCAGGAGTTCACCATGAAAGCATTCACCACCGTCGCCCTCCTCGCCGCTCTGAGCCTGACCTCGATGGTCAGCATGGCCGGTGAAATCCGCGACACCGACATCTGGGCGCAAGACGCCAAGAACGAAGCCACCGCCGAGAACAGCAAGGCCCTGCAGCACATCGGCGTGGCCTTCGGCAACGGCAAGATCCAGGACTCGTACATCGACGCGTCCAAGGCCAAGAACAAGGCGTCGGGCAAGAACAGCGTCGCTCACCAGGACATCGGCGTGGCCGACACCGGCGGCAAGCTGCAGCGCGTCAGCGTGTTCGCGGCGAACGCCAAGAACGAGGCCACCGGCAAGGACAGCGTGGCGACCCAGCAAATCGGCAAGGCCACGTTCGGCACCATCAAGGACGTGAACATCTACGCCGACAACGCCACCAACAAGGCCAGCGGCAAGGGTTCCAAGGCCGAGCAGAAGATCGGCGTCGTGGAATAAGTCCAGCGACCGAAGTCCGGTTCACCACCGGATTCACCCGAATCGCCGCACCGCTCACGCGCTGCGGCGATTTTTCCTGGCCGGGCCGGCGCAACACTCGACCACAAGTTGTTTGAACCGCCGGCCCGGCCGCTGCAACTCAGTGGGACAGCGGGCGATTTGCCCCCCCAACCCCTTGGAGAACCCGACATGAACACCACCCGCACCTTCCTGGCCCTGTCGGCCCTGGCCCTGATGGTTGCCGGCCCGCTGGCCCGCGCCGACGAGTCGGAGATGAACATCGACATCAAGTTCCGCGCCAAGATCGCCAAGGAAAAGGCCAAGCAGGCCACGCTGACGCAGCTCGACAAGAACGCCAAAGAGAAGCCCGAGCAGGAATGCGGCAGCCAGAACATCGGCAACATCAACACCAACGGCCGCATCGGCACGGCGCCGCGCGAGGTGTTCATCTTCGCGCCGAACGCCATCAACAACGTGTCCGGCCGCGGCTGCAACTGAAAACCGAAAAGAGAGCGGAGAGCATCATCATGAACACCCTTGTGCCCCACCCCTTGCGCCGCCTGGCCCGGGCGGCTGCGGTCGCCGCGGCGCTCACCGGGGCACTGGCCGGCTGCTCCACGATGGAAGTGAAGCAGCCCACGCAGAAGCAGACCGAGGCCCTGAAGCAGGGCCCCGAAGCGCGCCCGCACCGCTCGATCACCGGCTTCTCGACGGCGCTGCGCTGCATGGACAACATGATGATCGACTACGGCGTGCGCGACGTGACCATGCTGGTCGAGGAGATCCTCGACCAGACCAAGAAGGTCAACGCCGGCACGCGCGACATGCTGATCACCGCCGTCTCCGACATGACCAAGCGCAGCCGTGCGATCCGCCTGGTGGCCTACGGCAAGGACGCCACCAACGTGATCAGCTTCCTGCAGACGGCGCAGCGCCAGAGCGCCTATGAAGTGATTCCGCAGTTCGACATCAAGGGCTCGATCTCGCAGCTCGACGAGAACGTGATCCGCAACCAGAAGGACCTCGGCATCGGCTTCCAGCCGTTCCTGAACCTGGGTGTGTCCAAGGACGCGGCCTCGTCGATCCTGGGGCTGGACCTGAGCGTGCTGGTCACCGACGACATGTCGATCCTGGCCGGTGTGACGTCGCGCAACTCGGTCGTGATCCTCAAGTCGGGCAAGGGCATCGACGGCGACGCGGCGTACCACAAGTTCGGCGTGAGCTACAGCATGAACCTGAGCAAGTCCGAGGGGCAGTCTCAGGCGCTGCGCGGCCTGGTCGAGCTGGCCGTGATCGAGCTGATGGGCAAGCTGACCAAGATCCCGTACTGGAGCTGCCTGGGCGGCGACCCGGCGACGAACGATGAGATCCGCCAGGAGATCGCGGACTGGTACTACTCGATGGCCTCGAATCGGGGCGAGATCGTGGCGTACTTCCAGAACCAGCTGCGCCGGCGCGGCTTCTATGAAGGCCCGGTGGACGCCAAGTTCAACCCGGCCATCGACACGGCCATCGGCAACTACCGCGCCGCACTCGGGCTGAGCAACGAGGCGGTGGTCGATGAAGCCTTCTTCAAGGCCTACCTGGGCGCCGACCACGCCAAGATCGCCCGGCCCGCCAAGCCTGCCAGCGTGACCGCGCCGGACGTGGCGGCCGCGGCACCCACAGCGGCAGCGCCAGTCGCAGCGGCAGCCGCGGCGCCGGCTGCTGCAGCACCGACCGCGACGGGCCCGGTGGCCACCGCCACGGTGACGGCGACGCCGTCTGCCGTCGCCACGGCCAAGGCGGCCGCGGCCGACCCGCGCCCGCTGACCCTGGCACTGACCACGATCAACAACCAGACGCGCTTTTCCAAGGGCGAGTCGATCAGCCTGATCGTGCGGCCCACGCAGGACGCCCATGTGTACTGCTACCTGCAGGACGAGTCGGCCAAGATCACGCGCTTCTTCCCGAACCGCTTCAGCACCGACTCGTTCGTGAGCGCTTCGCAGCCCCTCACCCTGCCCGGCACCAAGCGGTTCGAGATCACGATGAACCCGAAGGGACTGAAGGAGACGGTGGCCTGTTTCGCTACCCGGCGCGACGTGATGGCGGCCCTGCCCAAGGCGGTGGTCGGCGTCGATCTGGAACCGCTGGCGCTCAATTCGATGGACCAGGTTCGCAACGCATTCGTCAAGGCCACGAGCGGCGCGCTCGTTCAGGAGGACTTCCATGTTCAAACTCGCTGACACCCTCCCACTGCCTCTGGTGGCCGCCGTGGCGGTCGCGGCAGCCGCGGCGCTGGCATTGCTGCTGCCGCCGGCGGCGCAGGCCGGCATCACCGCCGCAGACGGGGTGGAATCGCTCAAGCAGGGGCACTACCAGATCCGTTGCTGGCAACAGGGCCGGCTGCTGTTCGAAGAGAACAACATCAGCCTGCCGGCCGACAGCGCCAAGTACGGCATCAAGATGAACGGGACCGACCGCAACGGCAAGCCGATCTACGTGGCCGACACCGCCAACGCCACCTGCCTGATCCGCAGCGTCGACGACGAGCGCGCCTGGCCACGCTAGCCCTGCCCTTTCCCAACAACGCGCGCGGCTATAGTGTTTTGATGCCACCCGAAGCAGGGCCAGTCCATGAATGAGAAGTTCAACGAGCTGCTGCCCTGGTACGTCAACGGCACCCTGGGTGAAGCCGATCGGCAGTGGGTCGAGCAGCACCTGGCCACGCACCCCGAGGCGCGCGAGGAGCTGGCCTGGCACCAGGCGCTGCAGGCCCATGTGCAGCAGGACATGCCGGCCGTGCCGGCCACGGTGGGCTTGGCGCGCACCCTGCACCTGATCCGCGGCGACCGGCCGACGGTGGGCGAATGGATCACCGGCTTCTTTGCATCGCTGGGCATGCGGCCCGGGCTGGCGCTGGCCGGCGTGGCGCTGATGGCTGTGCAGGGCGGGTTGATCTACAACCTGCTGCAGCCGTCTGTCGACGACATGGCTGGCGACACCGCGCAGATCCGCGCCGTCGGCCCCGGCCCGACCGCTGCGGGCGCTCTGCTCAAACTTAACTTCGCGCCCGGCGCGCGCGAGGTCGACATCCGCCTGGCGCTGGTGGCGGTGCAGGGCGACGTGGCCGCCGGCCCCGGGCCGCAGGGCGACTACTTTGTTCGTGTGCCGGCCGGCACCGAAGCGGCGAGCGTCAACCAGCTCAAGGCCAACCGCGCCGTGAGCAGCGTGAGCCTGGCGGCGGCGCTGCCCAAGCGCCCGTAGGTTTCACACCTGCGCACCAGTGGAAAGCGCTGCGCCCGGGCTCCCCGGGGGAAGAGTTTGTTTGAACCGCCTTGCGATGCCTTGCAACTCAATGGCATCAGGTTCACACCTTCATCCCCAACTTGCAGGAGCCCACCATGAACGACAACCTTCTCAACGCCGCCCTTCTCGGCCTGCTGGTCGCCGTGGCGGTGGCCGCCGGCATGTCGCCCGAAGGCGCCGGCCGCCGCGCCGCCGCCCCCGCCCTCGACATGCCGGTGGTGATGCTGCCCGCCGTCGAGGTGGCCGGCAAGCGCCTGGCCCCGGCTGACGCGGCAGTGCAAGTCGTGCAGTTGCCGCCCGTCGAAGTGACGGGCCGCCGTGTGCCGACGATGGAGCCGGTGACGTTGGCCCATGCCGAGTGACGCGCGTGCAAATCCGGCGGCGGCGCTTTGAACCGCGCCGCCGCTTGCTGCAACACAGAGCCATCCACCTTCATTGAATTTCAGGAGACCGCCATGACGCCCAAACTGCTGCTGATCACCGCCCTGCTCGTCGCCAATGCCGTCGCGCAATCTGCCTGGGCGGGACCGAAGGAAGAGATGCTGTACTACCGCGACGGTGTTCGCATCGACCCGGCCGAGGTCTCACGCATCCTGGCCGGCCCGGTGCGCACGCGCTCGATCCGGCTGCTGCCGGAAGCCTCGCGCGACGACGCTTCGCCCACCGCAACATTGTCGGCCGGCACCCACGCCGTCGGTGGCGGCGGCGCGGCCACCTCATCGCCGGTGGCGGCCGCGTCGGTCGAACTGGCGCCGGCGCGCAGCCAGCCGGAGTCGATTGCGCTGCCCGTGCGGTTTGCGTTCGACTCGGCCGACATCCTGCCGCAGGCGCGCGCACAGCTCGACGCAGTGGCCCAGGGCATCAAGTTGCTGCCGCCCACCAACGCGGTGCTGATCGAAGGCCACACCGACGCGCTCGGCACGCACGCCTACAACCTGCAGCTCTCGCGCAAGCGCGCAGAGGCCGTCAAGCGCTACCTGGTCAACGAACACGGGCTGGACGCGCAGCGCCTGAAGACCGTCGGCTTCGGTGAAGACCGGCCGGTGGACGGCGAAGATGCGAGCAAGCCCGAGAACCGGCGCGTGCAGTTCCGCGGCGCCTGAACAATGCCCCGGGCGGCCTGCACAGCATTGCGGTTGGAAGCCACCGGGCCGGAGCGATACCATGGAATGCATTTTCCCAATGCACTCCGGAGCGACGGCCCCATGGAACCTGCCGAGATTGCCCTGCTGCTCGAGCGCATCGCCAAACAAGACGAAAGCGCGTTCAAGCAACTCTACAAGGCCTTCAGCCGCAAGCTGTATGCCTATGCCTTGCGGCAGATGAACGACCCGGCCGCAGCGGAGGAAATCGTGTCCGACACCTTGCATGAAGTCTGGGTACACCCCACGCGCTTTCGCGGCGAGTCGCAGTTCAGCACCTGGCTGATCGGGATTGCGCGCTACAAGACGCTGATGCGGCTGCGCTCGGGCCGCGCCGAACCGCAGAAGGACGATGTGGACGACATGGCCGAGGTGCTGCCGTCCGACGAAGCCGGCCCGTTCGAGCTGATGGCCGGCCGCCAGCGCGAGCACAACGTGCGGCACTGCATGGAAAAGTTGAGCCACGAACACCGCGAATGTGTGCACCTGGTGTTCTTCGAAGGCATGTCGCTCGGCGAAATTGCCCAGGTGCAGGCCTGCCCCGAGGGCACCGTGAAGACGCGCATGTTTCACGCCCGCCAGAAATTGAAGAACTGCCTGAGCCTGATGCTGAAAGCCGAAGGCGCCAAGGCGAACGGAGAAACATGATGGACCGCCAATTCCTCGAACTGCTGCCCTGGTACGCCAACGGCACCGTGACCGACGCCGAACGCGCGCAGGTCGAAGCCGCGCTGAAAAAGCACGCCCACGCCCCGGCCGAGCTGGCCTTGTTGCAGCAGGTGCAGCAGCGCGTGCTGTCCGATGCACCCGAGGTGTCGGACGAGATCGGCTTCGAGCGCACGATGCGGCGCATCCGCGCCGACGCGGCCGTGGAGAAGGCGGCCATCGCCAAGGCCACCGCAGCGCAAGCCGCCGCTGTGCCGATGCAGGGCCGCGCCGCGCCGAGCGCGCCCACACTCACCGAGCGCATTCGCGGCTGGTTCGAGGGCATGCGCCTGTCGCCGGCGTTCGCCATGGCTGCGCTGGTGATCGTGGTGCAGGCCGGCTTCATCTTCAAGCTGGCGGGCAGCGACGACGCCGAGTACACGCAGGTCCGCTCGCTGCCCGGCGCGGCGGCGCCCAGCGGGCAACTGTTCCGCATCGCCTTCAAGCCCGAAGCGAGCGAGACCGACATCCGCATGCTGCTGGTGGGCGTGCAAGGCAACATCGAAAGCGGCCCCGGCCAGCTCGGCGACTATTACGTGCGCGTGCCCACCGACGCCGCACTGGACGCCGGCACTCGGCTCAAGGCCGCGCCCTTTGTCGACTCCGTGCTGACGGTGGACGCCGTGCCGCCGCGCGGCCACTGACACCCCAGGAGGTTCGTTCCATGAACACCAAGCTCCATGTCCGCTCCGACTTCGTGTCCGCACCCGAGGCCTGCCCGACCCGGCGCACCGCGCTGGTCCGCATGACGCGCACCGCGCTGGGCGGCTGGCTTGCAGCGCAGGGCGTGCTGCAGGTACGGGCGCAGACGCAGACCATCGCAGGCCCGAACGCGACCAAAGAGCGCAAGCTGGCCCTGATCATCGGCAATGGCAATTACCGCGTCGGCCCGCTGAAGAACCCGGTCCCTGACGCGAAGGCCGTGGCCGACAGCCTGCGCACACTCGGCTTCGACGTGACCCTGCGCACCGACGCCGGCCTGGCCGACATGCTCGATGCGATGAGCCGATTTTCGGCACGGGCCGCCGAAGCCACCGTGCGCCTGGTGTTCTTTGCCGGCCACGGCCTGCAGTCCAAGGGCAAGAACTACCTGCTGCCGGTGGACGCCGACATCAAGGGCGAAGACGACGTGGCCGGCCGCAGCGCCGACGTGGGCGAGCTGATCGAGCGCCTGGGCCGCGTGCAGCATGGCATCAACATCGTCATCCTCGACGCCTGCCGCAACAACCCGTTCTCGGGCGGCGAGATCGTCACCGCCGACGGCCGGCGCCTGAAATACCGTGGCGTGCCCACCAAGGGCCTGGCCGCCATCGACGCCCCGGCCGGCACGATGGTCGCGTTCTCCACTTCGCCCGGCGGGGTGGCGCTGGACAACGCCAAGGAAGAACACAGCCTGTACACCAAGCACTTCATAGAACACATGAAGACCCCCGGCCTGCCGGTGGAATTGCTGTTCAAGCAGGTGCGCATTAACGTGGCCCGCGACACCCAGCGCATGCAGGTGCCATGGGAGAGCTCCAGCCTGACGGGGGAGTTCTGCTTCAAGGCTGATGGGAAGGGGACTTGTTCGGTGACGCGGTTGGGGCAGTGAGGGGTGCGCGTGCGCAGAGCTCGCGGAATCAGCCCAGCGCCTTGCGCATGTTGAAGTTGGTCGTCACGTAACCGAGCTTGCGGTACAGCGCCTGCGCGCCAACGTTGTCGGCAAACACGTTCAGCCCGATGCCGCCGGCACCGGCCACCACGGCCAGCGCCTCGAGCGCCCGCAGCGCGCGCTCGGCGTGCCCTTGGCGCCGGAAGGCCGGCTCGACCTTGATGCCGTACACATAAGCCGACACCGCGCCGAACTTGTGCTCGATGTGGACCCACAGGCTGCCGATAGTCGGGCCGCCGTCGTGCGACAGGATCTCGTAGAGAAAGTGCTCCGGTGTGGCCAGCCCTCGCGGTAGCAGCGATGCAAAGTCATCACGCGAGCGCGCCAGCGAGCCGACCTCCGGCCAGCGGCCGGCCGAGACGTTGTCTTGCGCGTAACCGGCAATGGCCGACTCAAGGTAGGTGGCGTAGCGCTCGGGGCGCATGGGGAGGAGGGTGGTCATGGCGTGGCCACGACTTGCTCGGTCACTTTCACAGCCTGCTAACGTGGAGCTAACGGGTGCGTGCCGTTGGCGTCGGTTGCGCGAAGGGCTTTAGGCCTCACCTTGAAGCCCACGTGCAACCTTCGATGGGAGCACGAACATGATCTGCGCAAGTGTTGCCGCGAATGCAAGGACTCTCTTTGCGTCTTGTTCTGTCGGAAGGCCTGCCGACTCGTCGGCGTGCCGTTGATCATTTGCATCAAGACGCACCGCGTGCGCCCAAGCCGCCATGTCGCTGGTTATGACATGGTCCTTCGCTGCCTTGTCAATGCGTGTGTACAGCGTGCCGTCTATGTATCCCTTTACTTTTAGCATCGAGTCCACTGCACTGGCGGCCAACATAACGGAACCAGCGGGTGCGTGCATGCTTTCTGACGCTTGCTTGAGGTACGCGCGCGGACGCTCAGGAATTTCCAGATCTATCGACTCAAAAGTTGGGTGGCAGCCTCCAATCAGCTGACCCCACTTGGCCGCCCATGCAGATACGACACCGCCGCAGCTGCCGCAGACGTAGATTGACCACGTTCGGTGTACTTGGCCCGCATGGTCATGTGTCTCAAAGTGGTGTTGGTGCTTTAGGTTCGGATTCGCGGTTCCGCAGTGCGGGCACCGCTCAAGCTTGAGATTCTCAGTGAGGTTTGGCATGGTGGTCGAAGCGTTGGGACTCCATCTGCATGAGCCGACGGATGCACTGCTGATAGTTGTGGAGTTGCGTCACTTCAATGGCCACTTGTCCGGAGAAATCCCGGGGCCTTTTATGACTGCGTACTCCGAGAGCTCTTCAAGCGGCCCCGAGTACAGATAGTACGCACCCTTCAACGCCGGAGGAGGTTCCTTGAACGCGGTGAAGTACTTGTTGGGCTCCTTGATCAGCGCGTACTTGTTGACATAGATGCTGACGCCGCCGCCCTGAAGGTCTTGGTAGCTCACTACACCGGCAGCCAGGAAGGCATCCTTGGTCCAGTCAAAGACAGCGACAGGTCCCACGGAGTTCCAAGCAGGCAGCAAGTAGCCTTCGAGGTCACGAATCAAGTTCCGCCTAGATTCGTCGTCTCTGCCACGCGCTTTGAAGTAGTCCCAAAGCTTGTCAACCGCCACTGGCAGTATCGCCACTGCAATTCCTCCCAGCCAGTTGGCCTTCGTGGTAAGGCATCCGGAGCGAAGGATCGCGGCGCGGGATGCATCGGCGAACTCTCGCACACGGGATTGCGCGAGGCTGAGCTGACGATCTTCGGTTGCTACGTCTGTCGGTGAGAATTGGCCTGCGGCCAACACTCGCGTCCATCCGGCTATTACAGAGTTATGCGCGGTGCGCGCATCGTCGTACTTGAGGATGAGGTCAGCCACCAACTTCTGACGCATAAGCGATGGACACGACTGCACGCGATTGGCTCGACCAACTGCGTCGCCACGAGCGTTCGACAGGGAAACCAGTAGCTCAGCTAGCTGCTTGGAATCAGCAAGAGCCCGTGGCGAATAACTCAGCAGAATACCGAGTAGAAGAAGGGTGGCGAAACTGTGGGGAGCGAAGAAGGAGCCTGTCTTGACGATCATTTGCGACCCCCTCTTGTGCGACCATTGCATGCTAGCGCGAAGATTCTCGTCATGTTCAGGGTCAAATGGACATCGCACCCAGCCCTGACTTTGCCGACGATTCTGACGTGCCACGCGGCGCCAACGGTCCTCTTGCCTCATAGGCCACCCATTGCCTCCGTAATCTTGTGGAGGCAATGGGTGGCCCGAGATGTTGGGGGTGCCGGCGCCGCCGAAGCCCCTCGGCGCAGCACGCTCGCGGAAAGTGGGGTCAGGTCTTGAGTTTTGCCTCGATCCGGTCGGCCACCTCCCGCGCGGTGACGATGAGTTCGGCGCGCGCCGCGACGGCTGCGGCGATCACATGATCGTCGTCGGCATCATTGGCCACTACACGCGGCACGCTGGCCGGCATCACCAACGACACCAGCGCCGTGTACTGCCCGACAAGCGCTTCGATGTTCGTTGCGAATGTCTGAATGCGCCCTGCGAACTTCGAGTATCCCAGCGTATGCGCCAGCTCATCGAGCAGCACCGGGCTGCTGAAGAGTTCGACCGCCACGCCCTCGATGGCCCACTCGATCAGCCGCCGCGGCGGCCCGTTCCACAGCAGCCCGGCGACCACGACATTCGTATCAAGCACCAGCCGCAGCGGTGGCTGTGGCCGATGCGCTTGGCCCGGCATCAGCTCGCCCCGCGCATGCGCCGCTCGGCGCGCACCTTGCGCACTTCCTCGACGATCTCCTGCTCGATCTCGGGCGTGAGTTCCTCGCCCGGCCCGCGCTGCCACGTCGCTTGCAGCGCCTCGCCAGCGCGGCGGCGCAACTGCTCTCGCAGCATGGCCTCCATTGCATCGGCCGACAGCAGCCCCGCGCTGGCCGCCTTCTGCGCCAACTCATCTGGCAAGTTGATTTGCACCGTTGTCATGTCCGCTCCTTCGTGACTGCCCGTGATCAAGAGTTTCGGAAGAGTTTCGGGGTCAGGTCTTTCATTCAATCATCCCTTCCTCAAGTGGCCATGTCCTCGCGGTCGCGCCAGATGCCGAAGGCTGCGCGGAAAGTTGGGGTCGGGTTTTGCCTTTTGCCTGCCCCGTGTGATTGCTGCATCCCTCAGGGAAAGAACGCCTCGACCTTCAACCCGCCAACTGTCCCGAAGTGCTTGACGTTGGCGGTGAGCACCGGCAGCCCGTGATCGAGCGCGGTGGCGGCGATGAGCGCATCGCCCATCTGAAGCCCGTGGCTCAAGGTAATGGCTTCCATCAACTCGATCGCCCGCCGCGTGATGGCCTCGGATACCGGCAGCAAGGTGGCCGCGAGGTGTTGCAGCATCTTCTTCACTGCCACGAGCTCGGCCTTGTTGCGCACGCCCTGTAGCACTTCGAGATAGCTCACCGCCGACAGCGTGAGCGCGCCGAGTTCATCGAGCCGGCGCGTGGCCTGCGGGTAGCCGCGCAGGTGCCAGATCAACACATCGGTGTCGACCAGCATCATCAAGGCTCGTTGCGCGAGCCGTCGCGGTTGTAGCGGGGTTGGCGGACCTTACGCACATACGCGGCCACGTCGGCCACATCCTCGCGGTCGCGCCAGATGCCGAAGGCCGGGTCGTCGGTCACAAACTCTTCGGCCGGTGATGCAACTTGCGCCTCGTTTTCAATGCGCACCGTCACGGTTGCGCCAACAGCCGCCTCGGTCAGCTTGGCACGCCAAGCCGCCGGCAGCTCAGCCACCGGAACATGCTTGATCACGATTGCGTTCACTTCAAGTCCTTTCACTTGGACGGGCTGTCGCTATGAGACTAGCACGCGATAGCCCATTGAACGCTCCACCACAGGCGACGTAGGCATCGCCGTTGTCAAGCCGCAGGCCACCCAAAGCGTGGCCGGCGCCGTCTCCCCGACAACCAGGGTGGGCTGGGGTTCATCGCGCGCTTACCTTGACCTGAAGGCGTACTTGGCCCTGCGCGGGCTTCGCCACATCAAGCGGTACCGATGAGCTGCAAGGCCTGGTTGACGCCGACGATGCGCACGCCCTGGTGCTCGGCTACCGATAACAGCGGCTTGTCACCGGTGACGATCAAATCAGCCTTCGCCGCGAGCGCAGTGCCGATGACCACATCGTCATCCGGATCCGGCGCGATGCGGGGTGTTGGCGTAGGCCGCACCAGCGCAGCCAGTGCCGCATAGCGATCCACGAGCTGATCGACGGTCAAGGTTGACGCGGCGATCTTTTTGTCGAACTTGCGCCGCCCCAGGATGTCGGTGAGTTCGGCCAGCAGCGCCGCGCTGGTGAACAGATCGACCCGCTTCTCACGCCCGGCGTGCAACAGCAGGAGCGGTGCGCCTCCCCACGAGGATGATCAGCTCGCGTTCTTCGCGCGCCGCTCGGCGCGCATGGTGGCGATCTCCTGGGCCACATCCTCGGGCGACATCACAGCCGGCTCATCGCCGCCGGCCATGCGGTCCATCTTGCACCTCATTTTCAAGGCGCACCGTCACGGTGGCGTCAACAGCCGCCTCGGTCAGCTTGGCACGCCAAGCCGCCGGCAGTTTGGCCACCGCCACATGCTCGATCACCATTACATTCATTTCAAGTTCTTTTCACTTGGACGGACTATCGCCATGAGGTTGGTACGCGATAGTGATTGAACAAGCGAGCGCGTTCGAGGTATCCGGCTGCATTGATTTCACGTGTCACGCAGAGCGCTTGCGCCAGTGAATCTGCGCGGCGGGGTTCTCAACAGCCCGTTTGATCCTGAATACGCCGTTTCACATGAAGGTGCTTCCCCCTCCCGCTACAGTTGCGCCATGCCCCGCCCCATCCTCGCCCTCGACGCCGACGGCGTCCTCGTTGACTTGCACATCGGGTACGCCACCGCCTGGCAGCGCGCGTTCGGCGTGTACCCTGCGGAGCGCGACCCGCTGGCCTATTGGCCGATCGACCGCTGGCATGTGGATCGGCTGGAGGGCGACAAGCGCTTGCACTTGCGCGCACAGTTCGACGAGAAATTCTGGACCTCGCTGCCGGCCATCGCCGGGGCGGTGGACGCGTGCCACCGGCTGCACGACGCCGGCTTCGACCTGGTGTGCGTGACGGCGCTGGACGCGGAGTTCGAGGCGGCGCGCTTGCGCAACCTGCGCGACCTGGGGTTTCCGATCGAGCGCGTCATCGCCACCGGCCACCACGAGGGCGAGCGCAGCCCGAAGGCCGATGCGATCGCGGCGCTGCGGCCGCAGGCCTTCGTGGACGACTACATCGTGTACATGCGTGGCGTGCCGCAAGACGTGCACACGGCGCTGGTGTTGCGGGCGCCCAATGGCAGCCCGAACACCGGGGACGAGCTGGTGCTCGCGAAGTCGGTGCACCAGGACCTGTCGGACTTTGCCGACCACTGGCTGGGCTCGGGCCGGCCGGGGTAGGCGGCGCTGGCCCGGCTGCGGCGGTGCGGCCGCGGGGCGCTGCCACAATCGCGGGCCGAGTCCAACCTGTTGCTCGCCATGGCCACCCACTCTCTCGACATTCGTGCGCTCGCCTTCGACGTGTTCGGCACCGTCGTCGATTGGCGCGGTTCGATCGTTCGCGAAGGCGAGCTACTGTCGGCGACCAAAGGCTTGAAGGTCGACTGGCCAGCCTTTGCCGACGCCTGGCGCGCAGGCTACAAGCCGGCGATGGACAGCACGCGCGGTGAAGGCGCGGCGTGGGTGGACATCGACAGCTTGCATCGCCGCATCCTCGACAGCCTATTGCCGCGCTTCGGATTGCAGGGCTTGTCGGCCGACGATCTGGACCACCTCAACCGCGTTTGGCACCGGCTGATGCCGTGGCCCGACACGGTGTCGGGCCTGAACCGGCTGCGTGCGCGGTACCCGATCTCCACGCTGTCGAACGGCAACGTCTCGCTGCTGATGAACATGGCGCGCAACGCCGGCTTGCCGTGGGACTGTGTGCTGTCGGGCGAACTGATCCACAAGTACAAGCCCGACCCCGAGGTGTATTTGATGGCCGCGCGCTTGCTCGGCGTGGCGCCGGCGCAGCTGATGCTGGTGGCCGCGCACCCGAGCGATCTGGCCGGCGCGCAGCGCGCGGGTCTGCGCACGGCGTACGTCACGCGGCCGCTCGAGTACGGCGCGGGGGGGCAGGGTGAGCCGGTGGGAGACCTCGTCTTCGACTTCACCGCCACCGACTTGTCTGACCTGGCGCGGAAGCTGGGAGCCTGAGCTTGCGCCCTCGATGAACGAAGCCGCTGCGCGCCAGGCTGCTCTGCTGCAGGCGTTTGAAACCGCGCCCGACGCCGGTTCGCGCTGGAGCGCGCAAGACGGCGCCTGGGCCAGCCGTGCGGCGCTGGAGTCGGTGCCTGCCGACGCGCCGGCCGAGCGCTTCGTGGCCGAGCGTGCCCACCATGCGATGCAGCGCCTCGCGCCGCGCGAGGCGGTGGTGGCCGCTGCGTTGCGGCGCCGCGTGTGGCGCGCTTCGTGGTGGGTCGGTGCAGTGGCGCTGGGCCTGCTGGCGGGCGTGCTGATCGACGCGATCGGCAGCGGCCAGCGCATCAACCTGCTCGCGCCGCCGGTGTGGGGCGTGGTGGCGTGGAACCTGATCGTCTATGCGGTGCTGCTGTGGGGCGTGATGCGCGGCCTGCGCTCGCGCCGCGTCGGCCGGCCGGGTGCGTATTCGGGGGTGTATTCAGGGCTTTGGGCGCGTGGCCTGCAGCGCCTGTTCGACCTGTCGGGCGCGCGCGGCCTGGCCGATCGCAGCCCGGTGTTCCAGGCCTTCGCGGCCCACTGGGTGCGGCTGAGCGCGCCCTTGTCGGCCGCGCGCGCCAGCGGCCTGCTGCACACCGCGGCAGCGGCGTTGGGCCTGGGGCTGCTGGCAGGCATGTATTTGCGCGGCCTGGTGCTGGACTATCGCGCCGGTTGGGAAAGCACCTTTCTCGACGCGAGCCAGGTGCATGCCTGGCTGTCGGTGTTGCTGGCGCCTGCGCTGGCCGCATCGAGCCTGAGCTTGCCCGACGCGCAAGCGTTGCAGGCACTGCGGTTTTCAGCCGACGCGCTCCGCGGCGGCGCGCCGGCGGCGCTGTGGATCCACCTGTATGCGCTGACCTTGGCGATCTTCGTCGTGCTGCCGCGCACCGCGCTGGCGTTGTGGAGCGGTTGGCGCGCGCGTCGGCTGGCGCAGCACTTCCCCTTGCCGCTGGACGATGCCTACTTCCAGCGCCTGTTGCGCCACCGCCAGGGCGGCGCGGTGCGCGTGCATGTGCTGCCTTATGCTCAGGCGCCTGGCGCGCAAGCCGAGTTGGGCTTGCGCGCGGTGTTCGGGCGTTTGTATGGCGACGCAGCGCAGGTGCACCTGGCGCCGGTGCTCGCATTCGGCGCTGAAGACGAAGCGGCCGCCCATGCCCTGGTGCCGCGTGGCACAACGCTCGCAGCCGCGCTTTTCGACCTGACGGCCACGCCCGAGGCCGAGAACCAGGGCCGCCTGGTCGAGCTGCTGGCGCGCCAGGCCGCGCCGGCCGCAGTGCTGGTGCTGGTCGATGAGGCAGCGTTCGTGCGCCGCTTCGGGGCCACGTCGGATCGGCTGCCGCAGCGGCGCGCAGCGTGGCAGGCGTTTGCGCGCGGTCTGAACACGGTGCCGGTGTTCGTCGACCTGAGTACACCCGACCTTCCGGCCGCCGAACTGGCGCTGCAGGCGGCGCTGGGCCAGGCTCGGAGCGCCGCATGACTGCACCGGGCTCGATCTCGCTCAGCCTGGTCTCGCACACCAATGCCGGCAAGACCACCTTGGCGCGCACGCTGCTGGCGCGCGACGTGGGCACGGTGCGCGACGCGCCGCACGTGACCGAATTTGCCGACGCCTTCACCTTGCTCGAAACGCCGCCGGGCGGAAGTTCGGCGGGCGAGAGCCTGCGCTTGTGGGACACGCCCGGCTTCGGCGACAGCGTGCGCCTGGCCAGGCGCATGCGCCAGGCGGGCAACCCGCTGGGCTGGTTCTTGAGCGAGGTGTGGGACCGCTGGCGCGACCGGCCGTTCTGGTCCAGCCAGCAGGCGCTGCGCAACGTGCGCGAGCAGGCCGACGTGGTGCTGTACCTCGTCAACGCCGCGGAAGAGCCGGCCGCCGCCGGTTATGTGGCGCCCGAGATGGAGTTGCTGGCGTGGGTCGGCAAGCCGGTGATCGTGCTGCTGAACCAACTCGGCGCGCCGCGCGAGGCCGCGCTCGAAGAGGCCGACGTGCAGCGCTGGCGCGAGCACCTGGCGGCCCACGCCCAGGTGCGCGCGGTGTTGCCGCTCGATGCTTTCGCGCGCTGCTGGGTGCAGGAGTACACGCTGCTGCAGGCCATTGCGCAGGCGCTCGAAGGTGAGCGTCGCACCCTGATGCAGCGCCTGGCCGATGCCTGGCTCGCGCAACGCTGTGCGACCTTCGATGCGGCCATGCTGGCGCTGGCCCGCAGCCTCGCGCGCATCGCCACCGCGCGTGTGCCGATGCCCGAGGTGGCCGGCCTGGGCGCGCGGCTGCGCCAGGCCCGCGCCGCGCTGGGCCTGGGCAAGGCCGAAGCGGGCCCGCAGGCGCAGGCGCAGCGCGCGCTGGCCGACGCGATGGACACGGAGGTGCGCGCCAGCACTGCTCAATTGATCTCGCTGCACGGCCTGGACGGCCAGGCCCAGGGCGAGATCCTGCGGCGGCTGGCCACACACTATGAAATGCGCCTGCGCCTGAACGAAGGCAACGCCGCCGCACTGGGCGGCATGCTGACCGGCGCGCTGGCCGGGTTGAAGGCCGATGTGGCCACCGGCGGGCTCACGCTCGGCGGCGGCATGCTGGCCGGCGGCATTCTCGGCGCGCTCGGCGCGGCCGGCCTGGCGCGCGCCTACAACATCGTGCGCGGCACCGAACAGTCGTGGCTGACGTGGAACGCCGAAGCGCTGGACAGCATGCTCGACGCCGCGCTGCTGCGCTACCTGGCCGTCGCGCACTTCGGACGCGGGCGCGGCGAGTGGGCGCAGGGCGAGTCGCCGCCGCACTGGAAGGTGGTGGTCGAAGAGGCGGTCGCGCCGTACACCGATGCGCTGGACGAGGTGTGGCACGACCGCAGTGCGCAAGCCGATGCCGTGGCGCAGGCGGCCGAGGTCGAGCGGCTCGCCGGTGAACTGCTGCCATTGTTGAGCGAGCTCACGCTGGCGGCGCTGCGGCGCCTGTACCCCGGCGCCGAGGCGCTCGATGCGTTGCGGCCGGCCGGTGACATCCGCGGCGCCGGCGCCGAAGTCACAATGGTCGGATGACAGCCCCCAAGCTCTCTTCGTTCGCTGCCCCCCAAGGTGGCGCTTAGCACCTTGGGGCGGCCCGGCGGTGCTGACGACATGAACATCATCATCATCGGCGCCGGCCGCGTGGGCGAAAGCGTGGCCGAGAGCCTGGTCTCCGAGCGCAACGACATCACCGTCGTCGACACCGACCCGCTGCGCCTGGCCGCTCTGCAAGACCGGCTCGACCTGCGCGGCGTGGCTGGCAACGGCATCCAGCCCTCGGTTCTCGAAGAGGCCGGCGCGAAAGACTGCGACATGCTGATCGCCTGCGCGCCGCTGGACGAAACCAACCTGGTGGTGTGCAAGGTGGCGCACGACAACTTCAACGTGCCCACCACGATCGCTCGCATGCGATCGCCCGAGTTCGTCAACGGCTCGCCGATGCTGAACAAGGAGGGCGGCTTTGCGGTGGACCACGTGATCTGCCCGGAAGAGTCGGTCACGTCGTACGTGCGCAAGCTGATCGAGTACCCCGAGGCGCTGCAGGTTCTGGAGTTCGCCAAGGGCATGGTCAGCCTGATCGCCGTTCGCGCCGTGGCCGGCGGGCCGATGGTTCAGCACAGCCTGGCCGAGATCCCCAAGCTTGTGCCGGGTGCCGAGATGCGCATCGTCGCCATCTACCGCGGCACCGAGCGCGTACTGGCCGAAGGCAAGACGCGCATCGAGGCCGGTGACGAGGTGTTCGTGCTGGCCGCCACCGAGGACATCCGTACCGTGCTCGGTGCGCTGCGCAAGATGGACCGGCCGGTCAAGCGCCTGATGATCGCCGGTGGCGGCAAGGTGGGCCTGCGCCTGGCTCGCGAGCTGCAGGATTCGCACCAGATCAAGATCATCGAGACCAGCCGTATGCGGTGCGACTACCTGGCATCGCAGCTGCCGTCGACCTCACTCATCCTCAACGGCGACTCCACCGACGAAGAGCTGATGGAAGAGGAGAACGTTCGCGAGATGGATCTGTTCATCGCGCTCACGAGCGACGATGAAGACAACATCATGGCCTGCCTTCTGGCCAAGCGCATGGGCGCGCGCCGTGTGATTTCGCTGATCAACCGACGCGCTTACGCCGACCTGGTGCAGGGCACGACGATCGACATCGCGATCTCGCCGTCACAGACCGTCATCGGCGAGCTGCTCGCCTTCGTGCGGCGTGGCGATGTGGAGGCGGTGCACAGCCTGCGCCGCGGCGCGGCCGAGGCGCTGGAAATCGTGGCCCACGGGGATGTGAAGAGCTCCAAGGTGGTCGGCAAGCGCATTGAGCAGATCGGCCTTCCGCGCGGCGCGCAGATCGGAGCGATCGTGCGCGGCTTGGAGCACGACGACGAGCCGACGCGGGTGGTGATGGCACACCACGACACCGTGATCGAGCGCGACGACCACGTAATCGTCTTCCTCCCTCGCAAGCGCATGGTGCGCGAGGTGGAAAAGCTGTTCCAGGTCAGCGCCACGTTCTTCTGACGCCGACGCATGGGAAGCCTTCTTCCGCTGTTGCACATCATCGGTGTGATCGTCGGCATTCTGGCGTTGACGATGCTGGTGCCGGTGGCCTTTGCATGGGGCGCGAGTGACGGTGCCCTGAGCGCATTCGTCAAGGCCTTGATGGTGACAGCGGCCAGTGGGCTGGGCTTGTACCTTGCAACGCGTCGCTTCCGGCGCGAGTTGCAGCCGCGCGACGGCTTCTTGCTGGTCACGCTCGTGTGGAGTGTGTTGCCCGCGTTCGCGACCTTGCCGCTGATGTTCCAGTTGCCGGCGATGAGTTTTACCGACGCGTATTTCGAGACCGTGTCGGGCCTGACGACGACCGGGGCAACCGTGATGACCGGGCTGGAGAGCTTGCCGTTGTCCATCAACGTGTGGCGGTGCCTGCTGGTGCTTCTGGGGGGCATGGGCATCATCGTGCTGGCGGTGGCGATTCTTCCGCTGCTGGGTGTCGGCGGCAGCCAGATCTACAAGGCCGAGACGCCCGGGCCGATGAAAGACACCAAGCTCACGCCGCGCATTGCCGAGACGGCGCGCGGCCTGTGGGCGGTGTACTTTGGCATTTCGATTGCCTGCTTCTTTGCCTATGCGGCAGCCGGCATGGGCTGGGCCGACGCCTTCATGCACATGTGTTCCACGATGGGCTTGGGCGGCTTCTCATCGTACGACGCGAGCTTTGGCGCCTTCAACTCGCAGGCCATCGAAGCGGTGGCAGTGTTCTTCATGGCGCTGTCGGGCATCAACTTCGCGCTCTACTTCCTGGTGTGGAAGAAGCGCTCGCTCGCGGTGGTGCTGCGCGATGTGGAGGCGCGCACCTACCTGGGCGTGCTGGCGTTCGGCGTTTTCGCAGTGGCGCTGCTGCTGACCGCACAAGGCACGTACCCGACTTTCGGCGAGAGCCTGCGGCACGCCGCATTCAATGTCGTCAGCGTCGCCACCACCACCGGCTTTGCCACCGTCGACTATGCGTTGTGGCCGGTGTTCGCGCCGGTGCTGATGCTGTTGCTGTGCTGCTTTGCCACCTCTGCCGGCTCCACCGGTGGAGGCATCAAGATGGTTCGCGCGCTCATTCTGGTCAAGCAGGCGCGGCGTGAACTGGTGCGAATCGTGCATCCGCATGCGATCAACCCGGTGCGCATCGGCACGACGGCGGTCAACGGCCCGGTGCTGTTCTCGGTGCTCGCCTTCATGCTGGTGTACGGCGCCACCGCGATCTTCATGACACTGGTGCTGTTGCTGACCGGGCTGGACCTGGTGACCGCTGCGAGCGCGGTGATTGCCTGCATCAACAACACGGGTCCGGGGCTCGGGCAGGTGGGCCCGTCGGGCAATTTCCAGGGGCTGAGCGATGTGCAGACCTGGGTCTGCACAGCCACCATGCTGTTGGGGCGTTTGGAGCTGTTTTCAATCCTGGTGCTGTTCACGCCGCAGTTCTGGCGCAAGTAGGCCAGGCGAAGTACCGCCCACGTACGGGATTCTTCGCGCACCGGCACCGCGCGCATGCGTGTAATCTGCCGCCATGAAG
>JANMYQ010000054.1:0-101204 GCA_031382215.1 Methylibium sp. | reverse complement strand
GCCCTGGCGCAGGTTGATGTGGTGCATTGGCGCGCTCACCGAGGAGTACCGCTGTCGCATGTACTCGCTGCTCGAGTTGTACGCTCGGCCGTTGTCCAAAGCCGAGCCGGTCATCTGCATCGACGAGAAGAGCCTGCAACTCATCGGCCACAGCCGAACGCCGCTGCCCATGACCTCGTACAGCGCGGCCAAGCACGACTACGAGTACACGCGCAACGGCACGACCAACCTGTTCGTTGCCGTCGAGCCCAAGGCGGGGCAGCGAATCGTCAGCGTCACCGATCGTCGTGGCAAGATCGACTTCGTTGCATTCATCCAAGCTTTGCTCGTTGGCGCGTGTGCCAAAGCGCGTCGGGTGCATCTGGTGCTGGACAACCCGAACACCCGTTTCAGGAAATGCTTCGACGACGTCCTGGGCGAGCATGCCGCCGCCAAACTCCTGCGTCGGGTGGAGTTCCACCACACGCCGAAGCACGCTAGTTGGCTGAACATGGCGGAGATCGAGATCGGCATCCTCAATCGTCAGTGCCTGGACCGGCGCGTGGCCAGCCAACAGGTACTTCGCTCCGAAGTCGATGCCTGGCAGCAAGCGCGCAACGCCCAGCAGCGAACCATCGAGTGGAAGGTCACTCGGCAGGATGCGGACCGGAAGCTGGGGCGACATTACGTTCCTGAACTTGTGTGTTGACGTACTGGTTCCGCCGTTTGTTCGGCGGCGTTCTTCCAGTGCCCGTAGGCCAGCGGCCGCGCAGGCTTGCTTTCTTGTACGCACCTGTTCCGCTGGCGGCCCAAGTAGGTGATGCTGGCGTCCATCACGTCACCGTCCTTCAGGAAGATGCCGTGGTGCGCGCCGTTGCCGGGGGGCGAGCCGGTGAACAGCAGGTCGCCCGGGGTCAGGTTCACACGCTCCGATGCATACGCCAGGATGTTGGCCGGGCGGAAGATCATGTCGTTGGCCGGCCAGTCCTGCATGACCTTGCCGTTGAGCTTGAGCTCGATGCGCAGGTCGTCCTTCATAGACACAAACGCGGCCGGCACGATGAACGGCCCGAAGGGCTTGAACGTCGGCTGTTGTTTGCTGATCCAGTCGTAGCCCCAGGGGATGTCGGTGCGGCGGAACAGGTCCACCGTGCCGAGGTCGTTGACGATGGTGTAGCCGGCGATAAGCGTCTCGGCTTCTTCGACGCTGGCGAAGCGCGCATGCCGGCCCACGACCACGCCGAGTTCGAGTTCCCAGTCGGGATGGTCGCCCAGCACGGGCAGCACCACGTCGTCGTTGGCGCCCACCAGCGACGAATGCAGGCCGGTAAAGAAGAACGGCGTGCCCTCCTTCGCGCGGCGCTCCATCAGCGCGTAATTGCGCTTGAAGAAGTCGTCGTCGCTTTCACCCGGCAGCCGGTTGTGCTGGTTGAACTTGTTCTTCGTCAGCATTTGCGCCGAGTGCGTCTTGTAATTCGCACCTGCGCCGAACAGATTAGGCCGGGCAATGGGCGGCAAGGCACGCAGCGACGCGAAGTCGTGTTGCGCTTCGGCATTGGCGCTCACGCTGACCAACTGGTCGAAGTTGCGTTCCCAGTCGGCAAGGATTGCCAGCGTGTCGGCAAAACGCGAAGACAGGTCGATGACCTTGCCATCCGGCTTCACCAGGCCAGGAAAAGAGCGGCCACCGTCGGCATAGGTGCCGATGCCGAAGGAGCCCTTGCGCAGCCCGGTGGCTGCATCGGTGTCGTTGTTCAGTGTCATGTGTGTTCAGGCGAAATAAGATTCGGGTCCCTGGTCGCGCCAGAGGTCGAGTTCGGATTTGTCGATCGGATGGTCACCCGTCGCGCGGTCCTTGTTGCACAGGTCGGTGTCGCTGAAAGTCTCGAAGCGGATACCGTTCGGGTCTTTCCAGGTGTCGAAGACGTGGCTGCCCAGCGGATGCCGGCCCACGCCCCAGACCAAGTTCCAGCCTTCCTTCAGCAGGTGGCGGTGCGCGGCCAACTGCTGCTCGTAGTCCTGCACCTCAAACGAGATGTGGTGCAGCGCATTCACCGGCGCCTGGAAGAAGCCCACGGTGTGGTGGTCCACCCACTCGCTGCCACGGTCCAGCCGGAAGAAACCACCGATGAAGTTGTGCGGCGGCCCGGCAAAGAAGCGGTCGCTGGGCACCAGGCCCAGCACGCGCTGGTACCACTCGGACACCACGGCGAAGCTCTGGATGTTGATGACGACGTGCCCCAGGCGCAGCAGCTGGCTCGGCCCCGTGGGGCGTGCGAGCTGGGCTTCGTTGAAGCGCTGCATATGGCCCGGCGTGTTGACGCGCAGCGGTGGCAGCAGCGGGTCGGCGGTGCGGTCGGCAACGCCGTGGATGATGTCGATGGCATTGCCTTCGGGGTCGGTCACGGTGACGGCTTCACCACCGGCCGGCCCCTCCAGCGGCCGGATCGGCGTGGCACCAAATTCGGCAACCGCCCGTTCCAGTTCAGCCCTGGACGCGGCCAGGAAGGCCGCAGCCACCAGCCGCGGCGCGGGGCCGGCTTCGGCCACGTAGCTGTAGCTGTCCTTGCCGGCGGTGCGCCAGTAGATGTGCGAGTCCGAGCGGTGCGCTTCCACCAGGCCGAAACTCGCGGCGAAACGCGAGTTCGCTTCCAGGTCGGGCACCTGCACCCGAACGTGGTGCAACGAAACAAGATTGAGCAAGGTTGTGTCCTTCAGATGGGAGCCATCAGCGCCGTCATCGACTCGCGCATCAGCTGTTGGTGAATTTCATTGGGTGCGTCGTCGCGCTCCAGGTCGCCCAGCCGCAGCGAGTTCTGGACCACCACGCGGCAGCGGTCGTAGCGGCGGGCGGTGAATGCCTGCAGTGCGGATTCCAGGTCGGACGCACGTTCGAGTTCCTGCGCGAAGACGACGGCATCTTCAACGCCAATGCCTGCGCCCGAGGCCAGGTGCGGGGTGGTCGCGTGGACCGCGTCGCCGACCAGCGCTACGCGGCCACGGTGCCACGGCTGTTCCAGCAGCAGCGCAAAGAAGGGGCGGTACAGCACGCGCGACTCGGCGTTCAGCGCATCGCGCGCCGCGCCCACGCGCCCGCCGAACTCGGCCAGCACTTCGCGCAAGGCGTCCGGCCAGAGGTGCTCCGCGATGTGGTCGGGCGTGTCGCGGCGTTCGGTGACGAAGACATAGGCCTCATCGCGTGACACCGGGTTGATGCCGGCCTTGACGTTCTTACCCACGGCCATGAAGGCGCGCTCGACATCGCCGCGCGGCACGATGGCGCGCCACGAGCCCTGACCGGTGTAGCGCGGCTTCGGCGCGTCGGGGAACAGCCACTCGCGCACGTTGGAATACAGCCCGTCGGCACCCACCACCAGCGCGTAGGTGTCCTCGCGCCCGTCGGTGAACTTCACCGCGACATGATCGGCTGCCTGCTCGATGGCGCTGAAGGTAACGCCGCACCGCACCGAGGTGCCGCTGGCCAGCGTGTGCTCGCGCAGAATGCGCGCCAACACGGGACGCAGGATGCCGCCGGCACCGGGCACGTCGGCACGGCCGAGCCGAGGCGTTGGAATTTCTGCGACCTTCATGCCATTCGGGAGGCACATGTCCAGGCCGTCGGCACACCAGCCTTCCTTCATGATGTCGTCGATCAGGCCCACTTCAGTGAAGGCCCGCAGCGTCGCTCCGCTGAGCGTGATACCGGCGCCGTAGACGCGCCAGCGCGGGTCGAGCTCGACGAGATCAACCTGCACACCGCGTTTGCGGAGTTCTATGGCTGCACACATGCCGGCGATGCCGCCGCCGACGATGAGAGTTCTTCCGGGCAGTTTCATTCCATCAATCTCGAAATCAGTACCGCAAGGCTAGCCAGCGCGCCGCCGTTCCGGAAATGGGTTGGTTCGATTCTCCGTATCGATGGAGTCCATATCAGTGGCAACCCCACGTATGTACTGCGTCGATTCCGCGGATCAACAAAAGCCACTTCCGCCGGCCACCCCGCCTTCCTTACTCTTCGCGCCGGGCCGGCACAGAGCCCCTCCACCTCGGCCGCTCGGCGGTCATCCCTTGCCTCGGAGGAGACACAACTTGGCATCAGAAACGAAAAAATGGCTGGCCCGCGCGCTGCCCCAGTTCACGCTTTTTGCAGCGGCCTGCACGACACAGTCGGCCCATGCAGTGGACTTCGACACCGGCGACCCTGACCTCAAGGTGCGCTGGGACAACACGTTCCGCTACAGCACCGCCGCGCGGGTCAAGGAGCGCGATGCGCGCGTGTCCGGCGGCGCCGCCACCGGGCGCTATGCGGGCGCACCGAACCGAGACATCAATGCGGACGATGCAGACCGCAATTTCTCGCGAGGCATCATCTCCAACCGCATCGACCTGTTTTCCGAACTCGACATCAGCTACCAGGACGTCGGGTTCCGCATGAGCGCCGCCGCCTGGTACGACGGCGTCTACAACAAGTCCAACGGCAACGATTCGCCAGCGACGGTCAACCGCCTGTCGCCAGGCGCGTACAACGAATTCTTGCCCGGCACGCGCAAGCAGCACGGTCGCAAGGCCGAGGTGCTGGACGCCTTCGCTTTCGGCAAGTACCAGCTCGGCGAAGCCTCGGGCTCGTTTCGCGCCGGCCGCTATGCGCAGATCTGGGGCGAGAGCCTCTTCTTCGGCGGCAATGGCATCGCCGGTGGCATGGCGCCGGTGGACATCACCAAGCTGCAGTCCGTGCCGACATCCACGTCCAAGGAAACGACCATGCCCGTCGGGCAGGTCGGCACGCAGGTGACGGTGGCCCCCGGGGTGAGCGTTGGCGGCTACTACCAGTTCGAATGGCGTGGCAACCGGTTCCCCGGCGTCGGCAGCTACTTCTCGACGACCGACATGCTGTTTGCCGGCGCCGAAGTGGGCTACTTCGGCCCCTTCCGCAACCCGCACAGCGTGGTGGAAGCGAAGAACAGCGGGCAGTTCGGGCTGCGGCTGCGCTACACGCCGCAGGACTGGAACACCGAGTTCGGCGTCTATGCGCTGCGTTACCACGACAAGGCACCACGCACCTATCTGACGGTCGCGCCGCAGCCGGTGGGCGCCTGGCGCGAGGTCTACCACGAAGGCATCCGCGCCTTCGGTGCCAGTTTCAGCACGAGCGTGGGCGATGCCGCCGTGGCCGGCGAGGCGTCGATACGCGACAACGCGCCTCTGGTCAGCCTGTCGCAGTCGGCGGTTGCCGGCTTCAACAATGCCGACCGCCCCGGCTACGCAATCGGCCGCACCGCGCATGCCAATCTGAACGTCTTCTACCTGTTGCCGCGCGCTGCCTTCTGGGACGCAGGTTCGTTCCTGGCCGAGATCGCCTGGAACCGCCGGTTGAGCGTCGACAAGAACGCTGGCGCCATCGACCCGAACACCACGCGTGATGCCGCCTCCACGCGTGTCGTGTTCGCGCCGCAATGGCTCAACGCGCAGCCGGGCCTGGATGTGTCGCTGCCGTTCGGGCTGGGCTACACCTTCAAGGGCAACCGCTCGTCGGCCGTCAGCGGTTTCGGCGTCGACGGTGGCGGTGACTTCAGCGTGGGGCTGAACCTGCTTTACGAGCAGGTCTGGGACGTGCGCCTGAATTACGTCAGTTACTTCGGCAATCCCGGCCCGTCCAGCATCAACGGCTCGGCCACCTACCTTCAAGCCTTGCGGGACCGCAACTTCGTGTCGCTGTCGCTGCAGCGTGCGTTCTGAAATCGCAACCAGGAATCCAGCATGAATCCCATTCGTATGATCGCCACAGCTGCCATTGCCGCGGTCAGCATGCAAGGCTCACTGGCCGCCGGCGTCACCGCCGACGAAGCGGCCCGCCTGAAGTCCACGCTGACCCCGCTGGGCGCTGAAAAGGCCGGTAACGCCGACGGCAGCATCCCGGCCTGGACCGGCGGGCTGACCGGCGGCACGTTCAAGGGCGGCAAGCGCCCCGACCCGTTTGCCGCCGACAAGCCGCTGTTGTCCATCACGGCGCAGAACGTCGACCAGCACGCGAGCAAGCTCGCCGAGAGCCAGGTCGCGATGTTCAAGAAGCACGCCACCTACCGTATCGACGTCTATCCGTCGCGGCGCACGATGGCGGCGCCGCAATGGGTGTACGACAACACCTTCAAGAACGCGACCCGGTCGTCGCTGACCGCCGACGCGTCGAAGGTGGAGAACGCCTACGGCGGCATTCCCTTCGCCATCCCCAAGCGTGCCGAGGAAGTGATGTGGAACCACCGCCTGGCGTGGCGCACGCCGGCCTGGAACCAGGACTTCAACGTCTGGCTGGGCACCGGCGGCAAGCTGGTGCTGGCCTCAGGCGGCCACGCCGACTACTCGATGCCCTACTACTACAAGGACAAGGAAGCCGACTTCAAGGGCGTGATCTGGCAGCTGCGGCAGGCCAGCCATGCGCCGACCATCCGCGCCGGCGAAGGCATCCTGGGCAAGGAGAACATCGACGACGCCGTCGGCGACCAGGCATGGGTCTACGTGGCGGGCCAGCGCCGTGTGCGCAAGCTGCCCTCCGCAGGCTACGACGCGCCGACGCCGGCCTCGGCCGGCATGCTGAACTTCGACGAGCTCAACGTGTTTGCGGGCAGCCTGTCGCGCTTCGACTGGAAGCTGGTGGGCAAGAAGGAGCTGTACATCCCGTACAACTCAAACAGGTTCCTCCAGCCGACCAAGGACGCCGATGTCCTGCTGCCCTTCTTCCTGAACCCCGACCATGTGCGCTGGGAACAGCACCGCGTGTGGGTGGTGGAGGCCACGCTGAAGCAGGGCATGCGCCACACCAAGCCGAAAAAGCGCTTCTACTGCGATGAAGACAGCTGGATCTGCACCCTGTCGGACAGTTGGGACGCCAAGGGCCAGCTGGTCAATGCAGGCTGGCATCTGACCTACGCCGCCCCGGAAGCCCCGGGCGTGCTGAAGGGTGCGTTCGGCCAGTACGACCTGATCAGCGGCGACTACGTCGCGAACAGCGTGCTCAACAGCTACCCCAACCAGATGCTGACGAACGAGCCGAAACCCGATGCGTTCTTCACGCCTGAAGCGCTGGCCTCCGAAGGTGTGCGATAGATGACGACAGGTGTTCAGCGGCGCGCAGTGCTCTGCGCCGCCGCAGCAGCCGCAGCGCTGCCCGCGGCCGCCTTCGCAGCGGCCGAAGTTGCGGCCATTGACCGCCCGGCGCTGACGGCGCGGCAGCCGCAGCGCAGCGTGCTGCTGGCCGCCGCGCTGGCGGGCAGCACCGTGGTGGCCGTGGGGGAACGCGGCATCGTCCTGCTGTCCGGCGACGCGAGCAAGACCTGGCGCCAGGCACCGGTGCCGGTGAGCGTCACGCTGACCGGCGTGCGGTTTGCGGACGAGCGCACCGGTTACGCCGTCGGCCATGGCGGCGTGGTCATCGCCACCACCGACGGCGGCGCCACCTGGACCCGGCACACGGACGGTCGTGCGTTGGCGCAGGTCGTGCTGGCACAGGCCCGCGCATCGGGCGACGCCGCGGCGGTCCGCTCGGCCGAGCGCCTGGTGGCCGAGGGTGCTGACAAGCCGCTCACCGACCTGCTGGTGGCACCGAACCGGCTCGTCGTCACCGGCTCCTACGGCCTGACGTTCGAATCAGCCGATGGCGGCCAGTCCTGGCAGTCATGGGCGGACAGGCTGGACAACCCCAAGGGCGCCCACCTGTACGCGCTGCGCGCGCGCGGCGACACGCTGCTGCTGGCCGGTGAGCAGGGGCTCGTCCTGCTGTCCACCGACGCCGGGCGCAGCTTCAAGAGCCTGGAGACGCCCTACAAGGGCAGCTTCTTCACGGCCGAACTGCCTGCCGACGGCACGCTGTTCGTCGCTGGGCTGCGGGGCAACGCCTGGAGCTCGCCTGACCAAGGCCGCACCTGGTCGCAACTGCGCACTCCGATGCCCACCACGTTCACTGGCTCCGCGCTGGCGGCCGACGGCGGCGTGGTGCTGGCCAACCAGGCCGGCTTCGTTTTTGCACGCCGCGGCACCGACCTCGTCCCCTTGAACACCACACCGGCGCCCGCCACCAACGCGCTGCTCCTCACCCGCGCAGGCTGGCTTGCGCTCACCATGCAGGGAGCGGTGCAGATCCAGTCCGCCGAAAGCGCCCGTCCGTGACCAGCATGCAGATCTCTTCCGCTTTTTCCTCCGACGCGGTGCAGTCGTTCGATCCGTCCAAGGGCAGCTGGATAGAGCGTGTGCTCTTCGGCCACCGCAAGCTGGTGGTGCTGGTCTGCGCGCTTGTGACGCTGCTGCTGGGCTGGCAGGCCACGCACTTGCAGCTCAATGCCAGCTTCGACAAGACCATCCCCCAGTCGCACCCGTACATCAAGAACTTCCTTGAATTCCGCGGCGAGTTACAGGGTCTGGGCAATTCGCTGCGCATTGCCGTGGTCAACCCGAAGGGCACGATCTACGAAGCGGCCTACCTCGAAACCCTGCGCCAGCTCAGCGACGAAGTTTTCCTGCTGCCGGGCGTGAGCCGGCCGCACATGCGCTCGCTGTGGACGCCCAACGTGCGCTGGATCGGCGTCACCGAGGATGGCCTCGAAGGCGGGTCGGTCATCCCGGACCGATACGACGGCTCGGCCGCCAGCCTTCAGCAGCTCACCGCCAACGTGGCCCGCTCCGGCGAGATCGGACAGTTGATCGCCCGCGATGCCAAGTCCAGCGTCATCTTTGTACCGCTACTAAACCAGACGCCGGACGGCAGCAAGCTGGACTACGGCGTGCTGTCGCGCCAGCTCGACGACTTGCGCGCCAAGTACGAAGCCAAGGGCGTGCAGATCCACATCACCGGCTTCGCCAAGATCGCGGGGGATCTGATCGACGGCGTGCGCGCCGTGCTGGTGTTCTTCGCGATCGCCGTGCTCATCGCGACGGCCTTCGTGTACTGGTACACGCGCTGCGTGCGCTCGACGGCGCTCGTTGTACTCGCTTCGCTGGTCGCGGTGGTGTGGCAGATCGGCCTGCTGCCGCTGCTGGGCTTTGCGCTGGACCCCTATTCGATTCTCGTGCCCTTCCTCGTGTTCGCCATCGGCATGAGCCATGGTGCGCAAAAGATGAACGGAATCATGCAGGACGTGGGCCGGGGAGCGCACAAGCTGGTCGCTGCACGCCTGACGTTTCGCCGGCTGTTCCTGGCGGGCCTGACCGCCTTGCTGGCCGATGCCGTTGGCTTTGCGGTGCTGCTGGTCATCGATGTGCAGGTGATCCGCGAGCTGGCCATCGCCGCGTCCATCGGCGTGGGCGTACTCATCTTCACCAACCTGATCCTGCTGCCGATCCTGCTGTCGTACACCGGCGTCAGCAGCGCGGCAGCGCAGCGCAGCCTGCGCGCGGAAGTTGCCGAAGCGGGCGGCGCGTCGCGCCACGCGGCCTGGGCCTGGCTGTACCGCTTCACGCAGCGCCGCTGGGCCGGCCGTGCCATCGTGGCCTGCGCCGTGGTCGCTGCTGTGGCGGTTGCCGTGAGCATGCAATTGAAGATCGGCGACCTCGATCCCGGTGCGCCCGAACTGCGGCCCGACAGCCGCTACAACCGCGATGTCGCATTCATGAATTCGGCCTATGGCGCTTCGAGCGACGTGCTCGCCGTCATGGTGCGAACACCCGACGGGCAGTGCGCCAACGTCGCCACGCTCAACAAGGTCGATGCGCTGGAATGGCAACTGCGCCAGCTCGACGGTGTCGAGGGCACGAACACGATGTCGCTGCTCTCGCGCCGCGTGGTCATGGGGCTCAACGAGGCCAACCCCAAGTGGTACGACTTCCTGCCGAACCAGGGCATGCTCAACACGGTGACTGCCGGCGCACCACGCGGCCTGTACAACGACAGCTGCAGCCTGCTGACCTTGTACGTCTATCTGCATGACCACAAGGCCGACACCTTGACGCGCGTCGTGCAGCACGTGGAAGGTTTCGCGCGCGCCAACGACAGCAACGAGTCGACGTTCCTGCTGGCCGCGGGCAGTGCGGGCATCGAAGCGGCCACCAACATCGTGGTACGCGATGCATGGCGCCAAATGCTGCTGCTGGTGTATGGCGCGGTAGTGCTGCTCTGCTTCGTGACGTTCCGCAGCTGGCGCGCGGTGGTCGTGGCGGTGCTGCCGCTGATGCTGACCTCGGTGCTCGCCGAAGCCTTGATGGTGGCGCTCGGCATGGGCGTGAAGATCGCGACGCTGCCGGTGATCGCACTCGGCGTCGGCATCGGAGTGGACTATGCGCTGTACATCCTGTCGGTGACGATGGCCGGGCTGCGAGCCGGCAAATCGCTGTCGGAGTCTTACTACCGGGCGCTGCTGTTCACCGGAAAGGTGGTCATGCTGACGGGCGTCACGCTGGCCGTCGGCGTGATTACCTGGGTCGCGAGCCCCATCAAATTCCAGGCCGACATGGGCGTGTTGCTCGCATTCATGTTCATATGGAACATGTTAGGAGCACTGGTCCTGCTGCCTGCGCTGGCGCACTTCCTGTTGAAGCCGGTGGCGCGTCCATCCGAAGCGCTGCCTGCTTCAGCAACTCCCGCAGCCACCTGAGACCCGGGTCATTCGTCCGGTGTTGGTGCCATTGCATGCACAGGGTCATGCCTGGTATTGAGACGGGTGGGGACTGCAACTTCAATGGCAGGTAGCCGGCGGCGCGCAAGGCCAGGCGCTTGTGCACCGTGGCAATGAGTTCGGTGCCGACGACCATGGCGCACTGCGCCGTGAAGCTGTAGGCAGCCACAGAGATCTCGCGGCTGATTCCATGTCGCTTTACGAACCCATTCTCGAAGGCTGGCTGGGCCGATCCCGCCGGCTCCATCACCACATGGCGTGCAGCCACGTAACGTTCGATCGACAGTTCTTCCGTTGCGAGCCTGCTGCCGCTCCAGACCACGCAGACGAAATCTTCCTCGAAGCACGCCTCCTTTGGGTGTTCTGCCGAGCAGTAGTCGTTGGGCATCAGTGCGATATCCACCTCCCCGCGCTCCAACGAGCGTGTGGGGCTTCCCACCTGGGGCAGCAATTTGAAGCGCACCCGCGACCGCTGCTCCTCGGCCAGTGCGAATGCGTGCGGCAGCAGGATCTCCATCGTGTAGTCGGAAACGTGGAGTGTGAACTCACGGTCCGAACTCGCCGGATCGAAACCCGGCTGGGTGTCAATGGTGCTGCTGATACGCACCAGCACATCGCGGATCGGATGTCGTAGCGATTCGCCGCGCGACGTCAACTCCATCTTGCGGCCGACCTGCACCAGCAACTCATCGCCGAAGTGCTCACGCAAGCGAGCGAGCGAGTGGCTCATGGTCGACTGGCTGATATGAACCTTCTCGGCCGCGTGACTGATGTTGCACTCCGTCAGCAGTGCGTCCAAGGCAACGAGCAGGTTGAGGTCAAGCCTGTTGAAACGCATGGAAAGCTTGTCTCCTGGGCCAGGTTTACCCCTGATGTATGTGCTTCATCGATTCGTGCGATGGGCATTGACCATTGTACGCAGCGCAACCAACTTCGTAACCTCTGCCGCCATGAACGCACCCCCGGACAGCATCCGTTTCGCGCTTGGCACTTTTTCCATTGCCGGCGCATCTCCATTTGCAGGGCTGGTGATCGACGAAGAGCGCGTGATCGCTGTCGATGCGCTGCGGCCCATAGTGCACGCCGCTGCACTGTCGAACGGCGCTTCCGTGCTGGCGCTGCTCGAGTTCTGGCCCGTCGTGCTGCCGGTTCTGCAGGAAGCCGTCAATGCGCTCGCAGCGGGCGCCTCGAGCGCGACGCGCGAGATCGGCACGCAGGCCATTCCTGTCAGGTCGCTGCGCGTACATCCGCCAGTGGCTGCGCGACAGTTGTTCATGAGCGGCGCCAACTACTTCAAGCACGTCGTCGACATCATCGTCGACATGGGGCCGGGCAAGAACCCCGGCACCGAAGGCATGTCGCGCGACGAGTTGCGTGTCTATGCCGAAGCGCTGATGCAACGGCGACAACGCGAGGGTGAGCCCTATGTCTTCGTCAAGCCCATCTCGGTGCTGACCGGGGCCTACGATCCGATCGTCGTGCCGCAGTGGGCGCAACAACCCGACTGGGAACTCGAACTTGCTGTGGTCATCGGCAAGGCCGCACGCAACGTCAGCCGAGACGATGCCATGTCGTATGTGGCGGGCTACACGGTGGCTAACGACATCACCAACCGCGATTGGATATACGCGCGTGGCGACATGAAAGCGCTAGGTACCAACTGGCTCAGCGCCAAGAGCTGCCCCACCTACCTGCCGCTCGGGCCGTGGATCGTGCCGGCCAGCCATATCGCCAACCCGCATGACCTGCATCTGGAGCTGAAGCTCAACGGCGAGACCAAGCAGGACGAAAGCACGTCGGACATGATCTTCGACATTCCGCGCCTTGTCGAATACGTGTCTTCCAACGCGCAGCTGTTGCCAGGCGATGTGATCTGCACCGGCTCGCCCGCCGGCAACGGCACGCACTACAACCGCTTCCTGCAGCCCGGCGACATCGTGGAAAGCACGATCACCGGCCTGGGAAGCCAACGCAACGCAGTCATTCAGGACAACAGGTAACGCCATGGCCATCATCGGCATCGAATCGGTTGTTTACGGCGTTGACGACGTCGCAGCCTGCACGCGCTACTTCATCGACTTCGGCCTGCCGCTGCTGGAGAAGAGCGACACGCACGCGCAGTTCCGCATGGACGAAGGCAGCAACGTGATCGTGCGCCACATCGCCGACGCCTCGTTGCCGCGCACTGCGATGGCCGGCACCGGCGTGGTGGAAACCATCTGGGGCGTCGACCGCCAGGACAGCCTCGATCGCCTGGTGAAGGAACTGTCGCGCGACCGCGAAGTACGCATCGACGCCGACGGCACCGCGCATTCGCAAGACGACAACGGCATCCCGTTCGGCCTGCGCCTGTTCCGCAAGAACCCGGTGCATTCGGCACCGGACCCGGTCAACTCGCCCGGCAACATCAACCGCATCAACACGCAGCGCAAGTGGAAGGTGAAGGCCCGACCGAAGACGATCCAGCACGTCGTCTACCAGGTGCCCAACCCCGATGCGTCGTGGGCGTTCTACCGCGACCGCCTGGGCTTCAGGCTGTCTGACATTCAGAAGGGCTTCGGCATCTTTGCGCGTGGCGACGGCGCGAACGACCACCACAACGTGTACTTCCTCAACGCCAACCTGCCGTTCCCGGGGCTGGACGGCAAGGTGCGCTTCGACCATGTGAATTACGGCGTCGAGGACCTCGACGAAGTGATGGTCGGCGCGAACTACATGCAGCGCCAGGGCTGGCCGAAGTCGGAATGGGGCCTGGGCCGCCACCGCATCGCGTCGTCGATCTTCATGTACCTGCCTTGCCCCACCGGCGGCCAGGCGGAGTACGGCGCCGACTCCGACTACCTCGACGACAGCTGGGTGCCACGCGTGTGGAACCCCATGTTCGGCTTCTTCAGCTTCGTCCACAACATGGCGCCCTTCATGCTGGACGCGGCGCCGTGGGAATGGGAGTACGCGCCCGGCTACACGCCCGAACGCAAGGGACCGCATCCCGGCGCACCCGCCAAGATCCCCCAAGACCACGCCCATCCGCCGGCCGGCAGCGGCGTGAAGCAGGTTCCGGGGTTCTCCTGACATGTGGCTGCACTTCTGCAACCACAGCGCCTGCGCACCGGCCGGCGATGAAGGCTCCGCGGGCGCAGGCGGCGGCGCGCACTGCAAGCGCCTGTTCGCCATCGACCTGCACTGCCATGTGCTGACGCCGGCCGTCGAAGCGCTGGTGGCGGGCACGCCGCAGAAGGCCGGTGAAGCCGACATCATGCTGAAAACGATGGGCGAGGCGTCCGTCGCGCACAACAACAGCGTGATGCTGCCGCAGGCCTGGCCCAAGCTCACCCGGCTCGATCAGCGGCTGGCCGACATGGACCGCATGGGCGTGGACGTGCAGGTCATCAGCCCGTCGCCCAACCAGTACTACTACTGGGCCAAACGTGATCTGGCCGCCGAGATCGTGCGTGTGCAGAACGAGCACATCGCGCAGCTTTGCGCCCAGCACCCGCAGCGGCTGGCGGGCTTCGGCACGCTGGCGCTGCAACACCCCGACCTGGCCTGCGAGCAGTTGGAATACGCCATCCGCGTGCTGGGCCTGAAGGGCGTAGAGATCTGCACGTCGGTCAACGGCAAGGAGCTGTCTGATCCTTCGTTGCGCGGGGTGTGGCAGAAGGCCGAGGAACTGGGCGCCGTGGTGTTCATTCACCCGTTCGGCTCCACGCTGGGCGCGCGCGCGAACACGCATTACCTGGTCAACACCATCGGCCAGCCACTGGAGACGACGATTGCGCTGTCGCACCTGATCTTCGGCGGCGTGCTCGACGCCCACCCTGCGCTGAAGGTGGTGGCGGTCCACGGTGGTGGCTACCTGCCCACCTACATCGGCCGCTCCAACCACGCCTTCGAGGTGCGCCCCGAAGCCGCGGCGCACACCCGCACGGCGCCGGGCGATCTGCTCAAGCGCGTGTGGTTCGACACGGTGGTCTATGACTCCACCGCGCTGCGCCACCTGGTGGACCGCGTCGGCGTGGCGCAGGTCGTCGTCGGGACCGACTACCCGTTCGACATGGGGCACTACGCCGTGCATGAACTGGTGCAGGGCACGCCGGGCCTGAGCGACGACGACAAGGCAGCCATCCTCGGCCGCAACGCGGCCGCGTTGATCGGCTGGACGGTGCCGGCCTGATCAAGGGGTAACCCTCATATGGATGTTTTCGATAAATCGCATTCGCAGAAGCCATTTCCCCGCAGCAGACCCGCCAATTAAGCTCGCCGCTCTTCAATGAGGCTTCCTATGACAACGCCTGAAGCAACACCATCATCGCCACTTCGCCAAAACGACACGCTCGGTGACACCAGCGCGCTGATCGGGCGGTTCTTGATCGCAGCCATCTTCATCGGTTCAGGCCTGTCGAAGATTTCCGGATTCGACGCGACGGCCGGCTACATCGCTTCAAAGGGCGTGCCGGCACCGCAGCTGTGTGCCGCACTCGCCATCGTGCTGGAGCCCGCGGCCGCCCTGATGGTGCTGCTCGGCTGGCGCGCCCGCCACGGCGCACTGGCGCTGGCGCTGTTCGTGCTGATCATCACGCCGATCTTTCATGCCCCGTGGACGATCGACACCGAGCCGATGAAGACCATGCAACTGCATGCCATGTTCAAGAACATCGCCATGCTCGGCGGCCTGCTGGTGCTGGCAGGCATGGGCCCTGGCCGCTTCTCGCTGGACGCGCGGAGAGCGCGGTGACAGCAGCGTCGGCCGAACACGGCCGCGGCCGCGCCGCCCTCATCGTCGGCCATTGCGCCGGCATGGTGGACCTGGTGGCGCTGCCGGTCTGGATCGGTGTCCTGGTCGGGTTGTACGGCTTCGATCCACAAAGGTCCGGCGGCCTGCTGACCCTGTTTCTGCTCGGAGTGGTGACGAGCAGCGTCGCGTTCGCGCGCCGCTTCAACCGGCTGGCGCCGCGGGTGGCCGCGGCGTCCGGTTTTGTGGCGGCCAGCATCGCATTCCTGCTGTTGGCCCGGGTCAACGCGTACGGGTTCATGGCGGCACTGCACGCGCTTGCAGGGCTGTCAGTCGGCTGTGCCTTGAGTGCCGTTCACGGCAGTGTCGGTGCCAGTGCGCGGCCGCACCGGCTGTTCGCCATCGCGAGCATCGGGCTGGGCGTAGTCGGTGTGCTGTTCATGGCCACCGTGCCCAAGCTGATCACGGGCTTTGGCGGCCCGGCGCTGTTCACCGTGCTCGCCGGCGTGATGCTGGTCGCCGCGGCTGCCAGCGCCGCGTACTTTCCGGCCCCTGCTGGCACCGAGAGGTCGGCCCGAACCGCAGGAGGTCTGCCACGCCTGGACAAGCGGGCCTGGTTCGGCATTGCCGGCATCTGCTGCATGACGCTGATCCAGGCCATGACCTTCGCGTTTGCCGAACGGGCCGGCATCGACCGCGGCTTCAGCAAGGAGGGCGTGGCCGCCGTGCTCATTGCGATGGGCCTCTTCGCCCTGGTGCCGGGCGCCCTGGCCGCGGCGCTTGAGAAGCGCTGGTCCGTGCGGGCCGTCACGCTGTGCGCACCGCTGGCGCAAGCCGCGCTGTGTGCGGTCATCGCCAACAGCGGCGCGTTCCCGGCCTACGCCGTGGCCTTTGTGCTGTTTCCCGCGGTGATCATCTTCACCCACCCGTTCGCCTTCGGCCTGCTGGCCCGCCTCGACCCCACGAGCCGCGCCGTGTCTGCGACGCCCGCGATGGTGATGACCGGGGCGGCCTGCGGGCCCATCCTGGGCGGCACGCTGATCAAGGTCTTCGGCTACGGCAGCCTGGCCCTTGCTGCCGGCGTGGTGGCGGCACTGGCCGTGCTCTGCTTCTGGCGCGCAAGCGCGGCCGGTGCCACAGCCGCGCCACAGGCGGCCGCTTCCCACGCATGAGCCGGATCCCGGCCACCACGGCTGCATTGTTTTGCGCCTGAAACCGTTTCACTGACAGCATGGCCGACGACCAACTCACCCAGCATCTCATTGCGCTCGAAGAAGAACGCTGCCGCGCCATCGTAGGGCAGCGCTTCGACCGCCTCTCCGAACTTCTTTCGGAGCGCCTGACCCACACGCACGCCCGTGGCAACCACGACGACAAGGGCAGCTATCTGGCGTTCGCCGGTGGCGTCATCGAGTCACTGGAACTGGTGCGCAGCGACCTGCGCGTCACCCTGCTCGGCGACGCTGCCGTGATGCACGGCAAACAAGTCAACCGCGCCCGCAAACGCGGCGCGCCGGAAGTGATCAAGGTCGAGTCCATGGTCACCCAGGTCTGGGCACGCGAAGACGACGGCGTCTGGCGTGTGCTGGCCTTCCACGCCAGTGCGCTGGGCGCCCTGCCGCCTGCCGTCAGATAGCCCGCAACAGGCACACACCGATGAAACTCGCATCGCTGAAACAGGGCAAGGATGGCCGCCTGGTGGTGGTCTCGCGCGACCTGCGCCGCGCGGTCGGCGCCGACGGCGTGGCGGCCACCTTGCTGGACGCCGTGGAGCGCTGGTCGGACTGCGAACCCGGCCTGCAGGCCCTCTACGAACAACTGAACAACGGCAGCGTGCCGTCGGCGTTTGATTTCCACCCCCGCCTGGCCGCGGCACCCCTTCCACGGGCACCGCAATGGTGTGACGCCTCGGCCTTCCTGAACCACGGGCGCCTGATGGAGAAGGCCTTCAACATCGCGCCGCTGCCGGACATGGACACCATCCCGTTGATGTACCAGGGCGGCTCCGACGACCTTCTCGGCCCGACCGACGACCTGCCCCTCCCCGACGAAGCGCACGGCATCGACTTCGAAGGCGAATTCGGCGTCATCGTGCGCGACGTGCCGCTGGGCTGCACCGCCGCGCTGGCACGCCGTCGCATTGCCTTGCTGGTGCAGATCAACGACGTCAGCCTGCGCAGCTTCGGCCCGCGCGAAATGAGAACCGGCTTTGGCTTCTTCCACGCCAAGCCCTCGTCCAGTTTCGCGCCCGTGGCCGTGACGCCCGACGAACTGGGCGACGCCTGGAAGGATGCACGCGTGCACCTCGACCTGCATGCGGACTACAACGGCAGCTGGTTCGGCAACCCAAATGGCGGCGAAATGCATTTCGGGTTCGATGCACTCATCGCGCATGCGGCCAAGACCCGGCGCCTGTCGGCGGGCACCATCATCGGCAGCGGCACAGTCTCCAGCGCCGGCGGCAAGAATGGTTCTGCCTGCATTGCAGAACGCCGCGCGATCGAAACGATCGAGAAGGGCAGCGCATCGACGCCCTTCATGCAATTCGGCGGGCGCGTGCGCATGGAAGCGCGCGCAGCCGACGGCAGCGCCCCGTTTGGCGCGATCCATCAGCAAGTGGTGCAGGCACCGCTGCCAGGCGAGGAGTAAAAGGATGCCGCGTTTTGTCGACCTGTCGATCTATCTTGAGAACGACGTCCTGTCCGACCCTCTGCCGCTGGCGCCGAAGATCACCTATCAGAAGCACGCGGACACGCTGGCGGAGTTCATGCACCTGATTCCCGGCACCACCGCCGAGGACTACCCGGAGGGCGAGGCCGCTGCGGCGGAATGGGTCACGCTCACCACGCACAACGGCACCCACCTCGACGCGCCGTACCACTTCCATTCCACCCAGGACGCCAAGCTGGGCGACAAGAAGCCGTCGATCACCATCGACCAGGTGCCGCTGGACTGGTGCTTCAGGCCCGGCGTGAAACTCGACTTCCGGCACTTCCCTGATGGCTACGTGTGCACGGCCGCCGATGTCGAAGCCGAATTGCAGCGCATCGGCCATGTGCTGCAGCCCTTCGACATCGTGGTGGTCAACACGCGTGCCGGTTCGCGCTACGGCTACAACGACTTCGTGAGCGCCGGCTGCGGCATGGGCTACGAGGCCACGATGTACCTGCTGGAACGCGGCGTGCGCCTGACGGGCACTGACGCCTGGAGCTGGGATGCGCCGTTCGTCTACACCGCGAAGAAGATCGCCGAAACCGGCGACAAGTCGTTGATCTGGGAAGGGCACAAGGCAGGCCGCGACATCGGCTACTGCCACCTGGAAAAGCTGCACAACCTGGAATCCCTGCCCGGAGATGGCTTCACCATCAGCTGCTTCCCGCACAAAATCCGCGGCGCGTCTGCCGGGTGGACGCGCGCAGTGGCAATCTTCGAAAGCTGACAGCGCCAGCGCCAGCGCCAGCGCCAGCGCCAGCGCCAGCGCCAGCGCCAGCGCCAGCGCCAGCGGCTGCCGACGCACCGGCAGCGTTGCATCCCTGCAATTGAGTGGGCCGCTCGGCCACGCACTCCGTCGCCGTCGAGCCCAAGGCGGGGCAGCGAATCGTCAGCGTCACCGATCACCGTGGCAAGATCGACTTCGTTGCATTCATCCAAGCTTTGCTCGTTGGCGCGTGTGCCAAAGCGCGTCGGGTGCATCTGGTGCTGGACAACCCGAACACCCGTTTCAGGAAATGCTTAGACGACGTCCTGGGCGAGCATGCCGCCGCCAAACTCCTGCGTCGGGTGGGGTTCCACCACACGCCGAAGCACGCGAGTTGGCTGAACATGGCGGAGATCGAGATCGGCATCCTCAGTCGTCAGTGCCTGGACCGGCGCGTGGCCAGCCAACAGGTACTTCGCTCCGAAGTCGATGCCTGTCAGCAAGCGCGCAACGCCCAGCAGCGAACCATCGAGTGGAAGTTCACTCGGCAGGATGCGGACCGGAAGCTAGGGCGACGTTACGTTCCTGAACTTGTGTGTTGACCTACTAGTTCGATGGCTTCGGGCCGGAGGTTGGCCGGTGATGCTCCGGCCACAGCATCTTCACCACGGCGCGTTCGCGGCCGTAGGCGTAACAACTGTCGAGCTTGCCTTCGGCGGTGATGCGCAGCGCGGGATCGGAGCCGCGCACACCCTGCAGCGCGGTCGTGCCCATCGTCACGAGCATCTCCATCAGGTGTGTGCAGCCGGCAGCGCCGCGCAGCCGTTCCTTCACCTTGGCCGACCAGCCGCGCGCCACGCGCTCGCCAACCAGCACCTGCAGCGTGCCCTCCGCCTCGCGGCACAGGGACCACGGGGTCACGTCGGAGGCCGCCGCGATGCCGCGCACGAAGAAGTCTCGATCGAGCGTGAGCCGCACCCACAGGTCGTGCAGCGGCTCGTTCGCCGGCACGGGGCGCGCCGAACTCGGCCGCACGTAGTCGAACGGCTTGCTGTCGATCAGCCGCGCTTCCACGTCGAACAGACCGTCGTCGCGTGCGTAGGCGCGCATGTCGATCACGCGGTGGTGCACCTCGCGGCGCGCGGCGGGCAAAGGCAGTGGCATCGGAAAGAAACGTCAGTTCCGGTTGAGGACACGGCCCCCGTCGACGAGGATGCATTCGCCGGTGATGAAGCTGGAATCCTCGCAGGCCAGGAACAGCGCGAGGTTCGCCACGTCCCAGCCCGTGCCCGAACGGCCGAGCGGAATCTTCGCGTTGCGTTCGGCGAGCACGTCCTCGCGCGAACGGTTCCACTTCTGCGAGCGCGTGGCCACGGCCATCGGGGTGTCGATCAGGCCCGGCATGATCGCGTTGACGCGGATGTTGTACTTCGCGTTCTGCAGCGCCAACTGCTCGGTCAGCGCGTTCACGCCCGCCTTGGTGGCCTTGTAGGCCGCGTAGGGATACAGCCCGACGGCGGCCGCCGACGAGACATTGACGATCGCGCCAGAGCGCTGCTCGCGCATGATCTTCAGCGCGTGCTTGCACGCGAACGCCGTGCCGCGCAGGTTGGTGCGGTAGATGTGGTCGAAGGCTTCCTCGGTCACGTCCATCAGGTCGGCGTCGCCGCCCCCGAGGCTCACGCCGACGTTGTTGTGCAGCACGTCGAGCGAACCCCAGCGCCGGTGCGCCTCCTGGATCGCGGCAATGATCTCGGCCTCCAGCGTCACGTCGGCCTTCACGGCGATGGCCTCCCCGCCTTCCGCCCGGATCATCGCGGCGGTTTCTTCGGCCGATTCGATCGAGCGGTTGGCCGCGATCACGCGTGCCCCTTCGCGCGCGAAACGCATCGCTGCGGCGCGGCCGTTGCCGAGCCCCTCGCCGGGGCTCTGCCCGGCGCCGAAGACCACGGCCACCTTGCCCTCGAGCCGGTGTTTCGGCGTCCAGCCGGCGCCAGTTTGGTTCGTCGAATCCAAGGTCATCTCCCGTCGTTCAAGCAGTGAATCGGAGGTCGGAGCCGCGTTCCACGAGGCTCCGAAGGTCGTCCAGCGTCGAGCCGGGGTCGAGCGTGCGGCTGGCCGCGAGCACCTGGGCCGCGGCCTGGTGGGCCATCAGCGCCGGCGCATGGAGTCGGCGCGCGAGCTTCGTGCACATCGCGAGGTCGGCAGCCGCCTCGGCCAGTGGCGCCTCGGCAGAGTGCGTGCCGGCCACCAGGGCCGGCAGCACGCGCGCTGTGGCGCTGTTGGCGCCCGAGCAGCGGTTCAGCACGCTGCCGATGTCGGCGACAGTCAATCCGTTCTGCGCGCCCATGGCCGCGCACTCGTACGTCACGAGCCGGTTGCATACCGCGACGGCGGCGACGATCGTGTGCATTGCGCGCCCACTGCCGACATCGCCGCAGGCCACCACGGTCGCGCCGAGTTGTTCAAGCAGCGGCCGCACGTCGGCCACCGCGGCGGCAGTGCCGCCGAGCAGCACGGCCGCGTCTTCGGGGAACTGCGAGAGCTGTTCGCAATGGATCGGCGCATCGACGAACGCGATGCCGCGCGCTGCCAGCGCCTCGGCCGTGCCGCGCGCCTGGTCCGGGTCGCCGCCGGTCAGGTCGACGACCGTGGTGCCGCGTTGCAGCGCGGCAGCGAGCTCGCTGGTCGCGTCGAGTTCGTCGGAGGGTTCGGCCCAGAGCACGAGCTTCGTGCGCGACGCGAATGCGACCGCGTTGTCAACGTGCTCGGCGACCGCGTTGTCAGCGTGCTCGGCGCCCGCCAGCGCACCGCCCTGCGAAGCGAAAGAAACGATGCTGCACGAGCCTGCCAGGCGCTGCGCCAGCAAGATGGCCAGTGCGCCGCTGCCGATGATGCCGATCGTGGTGTTGGAGGGGGATTGCATGGTGGCCTTCAGTTCTTCGGTGCGGCGAGGCGGGTGCCCGCCATCGACTCGACGACGCCGATCATCTGTTCGAGTTGCGCACCCTCGCCCAGTGTGTTGAGGCCGATCTGCAGCAGGCCGGCAGCAACAGTGCACATCGGCATCGTCACGCCGCGCTCGGCGCCCAGCGTGACAGCCTGGTACATGTCCTTGACCTGCAGCGCGAGGCCAAACTTGGTCGATTGCCGACCCTCGGCGATGGCGCGCAGCATGCCGTTCGTCGTGAAGTTGCGCGCCGTGGTGGCGTTCAGCGCCTCGATCATCGCGTCGAGCGACAGGCCGGCCTTGCGGCCCAACGCAACGAGTTCGAGTGTCGCGAGCCGGCAGCTCGCGTTCATCATGTTGTTGACGGTCTTCATCGTCTGGCCATTGCCGACCGTCTCACCGACGTAGAAGACGTTCGGGCTTTCGTCCGCGAGCACGCTGCGCACACGCTCGAAGGTCGGCCGGTCGCCGGAGGCGAGGATCGACACCGTGCCGGCGATGGCCGTGGCCATCGCGCCGGAGACGGGCGCGTCGAGCAGCGTCACGCCGCGCTCGGCAAGCATCCGTGCGAACTCGCGTGTCTCGCTCGGCAGGCCGCTGGTCTGGTCGATCACCACGGTGCCGGGCATCAGACCCTCGGCAATTCCGCCCTGGGCGAACAAGGCCTGGCGCACGTCCGAGCTGCGCGGCAGGCACAACAGCACCACCTCGCTGTGGCGTGCCAGGTCCGCACCGTTCTCGGCGGCGCGGGCACCGCGCTCGACGAAGCTCTTCACCACCGCGGGGTTGAGATCGAGCACGTTCAGCGCGTGTTTTGCCACCAGGTGCGACGCGAGGGCGCCGCCCATGGCGCCGAGACCGACGTATCCGACTCTCATGTGTGCTTTCGGTTCGATGAAGAAGCTGGGTCGATGCCGCTGAAGAGGCACCGACCGCGAGACATTGTTCTCCCGGCCGGGTGCTCATGTCGCGTCGACTTTTTTGTCCGGACGGTAAGCGAACCTGACGCCCCTGCCCCGATGACCCGATTACCCGGTTAGCTGGACTGACCGGACCCATCAGAAGAAGTGTCTGGACGCGGCCGGGGCCGCTCGGCACATTTGCAACTCGTCGGCGATGGGTTGGCAGCCCCTCCGCCTTGCGGTATCCACGGCACGAAAGGTCGGACATGAAGGGCAGCGAGATCATCGCGAAGTATCTGGTGCAGCAGAAGGTGCCCTACGTGTTCGGCATCTGCGGCCACGGCAACGTCGGCATGCTCGACGCGCTGCACGACGTGCGCGACAAGGTGCAGCTCGTGTCGCCGCGCCACGAGCAGTGCGCCGGCCACATGGCCGACGCCTACTTCCGCGTTCGGCATGCCCCCGTGGCCACGCTCACCTCCACCGGCCCCGGCTCGGCGAACATGGTGATGTCGCTGGCGACGGCGCTGGCCGATTCGTCCGCGTTCCTCGCGATCACCTCGAACGTGCCGACCTCGCAGATGAACCGCGCGCCGTTCCAGGAGCTGTATGCGCACAACCAGGCCGATTTCCCGTCGGTGCTGCGTCCGGTGGTCAAGCGCAGCTTTCAGCCAACACGTGTCGACATGCTGCCGCTCGCGCTGCGCCAGGCCTTCGACACCATGGTCACCGGTCGGCCCGGGCCGGTGAACCTCGACGTTCCGTACAACGTCTACCAGGAAGAAGACGCGGCTGCCGTGGTGCCGCCGCCTTCGCACGTGCTCGGCGCGCACCGGCCTGCCGCGTCCGAGGCCGACCTGGCGAAGATCACCGCGCTCATCAAGGCCGCGCGGCGGCCGGTGTTCTTCATCGGCCACGGCGTCGCGCTGGCGGAGGCGGGGCCGGCGCTGACGGCCCTCTCCCAGCGCCTCGGCGTTCCGGTCATCACCTCGCCGAACGGCATGGGCTGCGTGCCGGCCGACGACGTGCAGACGCTCGGCTTCATCGGCCGCAACGGCGCCTACCCGGCGAACCAGGCCGGGCGCCACGCCGACCTCGTCATCACCGTCGGCACGCGCTTCGACGACCGGTCGTCGTCGAGCTGGCATCCCGGCTACTCGTGGAATTTTCCGAAGACGCAGCTCGTGCATGTCGACATCGACCCGCAGGAGCTCGGCCGCAACTACCCGCCGACCGTCGGCGTGGTGGCCGACTGCAAGGTGTTCTGCGAACAGCTGCTTGCCGCGATCGACGGCGCCGGCATCGAGGCCGCGACTTTCGGCGACTGGCGCGCGCAGGTGGCCGGGTGGCAGCAGGAGTGGGAAACCTTCGTGCGACCCGCGTTCTCGCAGATCAGCACGCCGATCCGGCCCGAATACGTGGTCGGCACGCTGCAGAACGTGTTGCCCGACGACGTGATCCTCGCGCTCGACTCCGGCGTTCACCACAACTGGTTCATGCAGTTCTGGAAGCCGCGCCGGCCGCAGAGCATGCTCAACAGCTGGGGTTATTCGTCGATGGGCTTCGGCGTCTGCGGCGTGCTCGGTGCGCAGCTCGCCGCGCCCGACCGGCCTTGCGTGGCCGTCGTCGGCGACGGCGGTTTCACGATGGCGCCCTACGTGCTGTGCACCGCGGTCGAGTACCAGCTGCCGTGCGTCTGGATCGTCTGGAACAACTTCGCCTGGGGCGCGATCCGCGACATCCAGCACGGCATGTTCGGCGGCCGCGAAATCGGCACCGCGTTCTACAAGGGCAAGCAAGGCCCTGGCGGCGAACGCTACAACCCCGACTTCGCCGCTTGGGCGCGCGCCTGCGGCGCCGACGGCGTGACCGTCACGCGCAGCGAGGACCTCGCCGACGCCGTGGCGCAGGCGGTGCGCAACCGCCGCCCGTGCGTGATCGACCTGCACGTCGACGCCGAGGTGCGCCCGCCCTCGACCGGCACCTGGCAACTGCCGCCCACGCCGTTCAAGGAGCCGGCGTTTGGCAAGCCGTGGATTGCATGAGCGGGCAGCCGACCCTGCCGGTGCCCGAGCCGAACGCCGACTCGCGCCACTATTGGGATGCCGCGCGTGAAGGCCGCCTCGTGGTGCGGAAGTGCCGCGCCTGCGGCCGGCGCCATTTCATGCCGCGCGGGCAGTGCCCGGCGTGCTGGTCCGACGACCTGGAATGGATCGACTGCGGCGGCTTCGGCACGGTCTACAGCCTGAGCACGGTGCACCGCGCACCGACGCCGGATTTCGCCGGCATCGCCCCCTACGTGATCGCGCTGATCGACCTCGACGAAGGCCCGCGCATGTTCGCCAACATCGTTGGCGCGGGCGCGCGCGAGGCGTCGATCGGCGAGCGGGTGAAGGTCACGTTCGAACGCCGTGGCGAGTCGATGGCGCTCCCGCAGTTCATGCGCGTTCAGCCATGACACTGAAGCACCAGGTGGCGATCGTGGGTGTCGGTGAGTCCGACATCGGCAAGGTGCCGCACCTCTCGGGCCTGGGCCTGAACGCGCAGGCCTGCAAGCGCGCGCTCGACGATGCGGGGCTCGTGCCGTCCGACATCGACGGGCTGCTCACCGCCTACTCGTTCACCGAGCCGTACACGATGCTTGGCTCGTCGCTGTGCGAATACATGGGCCTGCGCTCGCGCATGTGCACCTCGATGGTGGCCGGTGGCGCCAGCCCCGGCATCATGCTGCGCCACGCCGCGCAGGCGATCGCGGCCGGCACCGCCGAGACGGTGCTGGTGTGCGCCGGCGAGAACCGCGTGACCGGCCTCGGCCGCGAGGCGGCAATCGCAGTGCTCACGAACGTCGGCCACCCGCAATTCGAGAAACCGTACGGCGGATCGATCCCCGGCTTCTACGCGATGGTGGCGCAGCGCCACATGTTCGAGTACGGCACGACGCGCGAGCAGCTCGCGCATGTGGCGGTCAACACCCGCGCGCATGCGCTGCTGCACCCGGCCGCGCAGATGCGCACGCGGTTGACGCTCGACCAGGTGCTTTCGTCCAAGCGCATCGCCGAGCCGCTCGGCATGCTCGACTGCTGCATCATTTCCGACGCGGCGGGCGCCTTCGTCGTCACGTCGGCCGCGCGGGCGCGCGACCTGAAGCAGCGCCCGGCCTACCTGCTCGGCATCGGCGAGATGCACACCCACGAGCACGTGATGTGCGCACCCGACCTGACCTCGTTCGGCGCCCGCGAATCGGGTCGCGCCGCATACGCGATGGCCGGCCTCGGCCCGGCGGACGTGCACGTCGCGCAGCTCTACGACTGTTTCACCATCGTGCCGATCATCGAACTCGAGGAGCTCGGCTTCTGCGAGCCCGGCGAGGGCGGAGCGTTCTTCGAGGCCGGGCACGCACACATCGGCGGCCGCCTGCCGGTGAACACCAACGGCGGCATGCTGTCGCACGCCCATGCCGGCGCGGCCGGCGCGATCCTCGGCATCGTCGAGGTGGTGCGGCAGCTGCGCGGCGGCCTCGGCGCGAGGCAGGTGGAAGGCGCGCAGGTGGGGCTCGTGCACAACGAGGGCGGCATCCTGTCCTCGCACTGCACGATGCTCCTGGGCAATCAAGAGGCTTGAGGCATCCGATGAGCACGACACACACACCGCGCGGCCGCTACTTCGAGGACTTCGAGATCGGCGAGGAACTGCACACCCCCGCGCGCACCGTCACCAGCACCGACATCGTGAACTTCGCCTGCATCTCGGGCGACTTCAACGAGATCCACACCAACTTCGAATACTGCAAGGGCACGCCGTTCGGCGAGCCGATCGCCCACGGCCCGTTGATCTACGCGATCGCAGGCGGCTTGTGGCACGCCAGCGGTGTCAACGAGGGAACGATCCTCGCGATGCTGGGCGTCGACGAATGGCGCCTCGTCTCGCCCGTCAAGCATGGCGACACGATCCACCTCGTGGCGCGTGTCGCGAGCAAGAAGGAAACCAGCAAGGCCGACCGTGGCGTGGTCGTGTTCGACCGGCGCATCGTGAAGCAGGACGGCACGGTGGTGCAGACGATGAGGACGACGCTGATGTACCGGCGCCGCCCAGGCAACTGAAGACAAAAGGAACCCGCATGGACTTCTCGCCCTCTCCCGATATCGAAGCCGTCCGCGACATGGTGTCGCGCTTCATGGCCAACGAGGTCGTTCCCGTGATGGAAGGCTTCGAGAAGCGTGGCGAATTTCCGCGTGACCTCGTCCGAAAGGCGGGCGAGGCGGGCCTGTACGGCGCGGTGTTTCCCGAATCCGTCGGCGGCAGCAACATGGGCTACATGGCCGCGGTGGTGATCATCGAGGAGATGTCGCGCCAGGAAGTGCGCTTCACCTCGTGCAACAACCAGCAGGGCGGCACCTGCCCGTCGGCGATCTACCTGGCGGGCACGCCCGCGCAGGTGGAGAAGTACGTGCCGAACCTGCTGGCCGGAAAGACGATCGGGATGATGTCGCTGTCGGAGACCGACAGCGGCTCCGATGCATTGATCGGGATGAAGACCTTCGCGAAGCGCGACGGCGACGTCTACCGCATCAACGGCCAGAAGATGTGGGCCTCGATCGCCAACGAGACCGACGTTGGCATCCTGATGGCCAAGACCGACCGCGAGGCCGGGGCGAAAGGCGTCACGGCGTTCATCGTCGAGCCGAAGAAGTACCCCGGCTTCAAGGCCGAGCCGATCGACCTGCTGGGCATGTCGAAGGCCTTCCGCACCAACGTCGTCTTCCTCGACGACTTCGTCGTGCCGGTCGAGAACCGCCTGGGCAACGAGGGTGAGGGCGCCAAGATCATCATGCGGGCGCTGCAACCGGGCCGCCTGAACGTGGCGGCCAAGTGCCTCGGCCTCGCGCAGGCCTGCTTCGAGGAGGCCACGCGCTACGCCAACGAGCGCACCGTGCGCCAGCAGCCGCTCGGCCGCTTCCAGATGATCCAGGACTCGATCGCCGAGATGGCCACCGCCATCGAGGCGAGCCGCGGGCTCGTGTACCGCGCGGCCTGGGCGATGGACAACGACCAGCCCTCCAACCGCATCGCCTCGATCGCCAAATACCACGCGTCGCAGACCTGCAAGATGTGCGCCGACAAAGCCCAGCAGATCTTCGGCGGCTACGGCCTGGCGCGCGAATACCGGGTGTCCTGGTACCGCGTCTACGCCGACATGCTCTACAACGGCGAAGGTTCGGCCAACGTGCAGAAGATCATCATTGCCGAGGACGCGCTGGGCTACAAGGCGGCCGACCGGCACCACGGCAAGACCGGCCTGCGCGACATGCGCCAGACCGACATCGCCAAGTCGGCGGCGTGAGTTCGCCCACGGAGCAGCGCATGACAGCCTTCGAAGACATTGGAGTCGAACGGGACGGCCACGTCGCCGTCGTCGAGATCCGGCGGCCGCCGAACAACTTTCTCGACGTCGAACTGCTCGGCAACCTCGCCACCACGCTGGAAGAACTCGACCGCGATCCGGGCTGTCGCGCGGTGGTGCTGGCGGCCCAGGGCAAACACTTCTGCGGTGGCGGCAACCTGAAGCAGCGGCTCGAGGCCGAGGCACGTGGCGAAAAATTCGTGCCGGCACAGCGCCACCCCTACAAGGAAGCGCGCCGCCTGATCGCGACGCGCAAGCCGATCGTCGCGGCAGTGCAGGGCGCGGCCATCGGCGCCGGGCTCGGCCTCGCGGTGTTCCCCGACTTCCGCGTCACCTGCAAGGAAGCGCGCTTCGCAGCGAACTTCACCGCGATCGGCTTTCACCCGGGCTTCGGCCTGACCGTGACGCTGCCGCGCCTCGTCGGCCATCAGAAGGCGCGCTGGCTCATGCTGACCGGCGAGCGCATCGGCGGCGAGGAGGCGTACGCGATCGGCCTGGCCGACCGGCTCGTCGCGCAGAACCAGGTGCGCACGGTTGCGATCGAGATGGCGCGGCAGCTCGCGAAGGCCGCGCCGCTGTCGGTGCAAGCCACGCGCGACACGCTGAACCTGGACCTGATCGCGGCCTTCCGCGCCGCGACCGAACGCGAGTCGTTCGAGCAGAACTGGCTGCGCGAGACGAACGACTACAAGGAAGGCGTGGAGGCCGCAGCCGCGCGCCGCGACGCCAACTTCACCGGCACCTGACAGGATGAACGCCATGACCCAACCCACGCTGCAGATCGCCGATGCGCGGCTGCTGATTGCCGGCGCCTGGCGCGACGGCACCGAGCAAACCGACGTGCTCGACAAGTTCCACCTCACGCCCTGCGCACGGATGCACATCGCCTCGCGCGAACAGGTGCGCGAGGCGGTGGCCGCGGCGCAGGCTGCGTACGAGCAGTCGGGCCTCACGGCCCACGACCGCGGGGCGATCCTCGACCGCGCCGCCGGCCTGATCGAAAGCCGTGGCGAGGCGATCGTGGAGGTGCTGCGCAGCGAGGCCGGCTTCACGCTGACCGATGCGCAGGGCGAGCTCAAGCGCTGCATCCAGACCTTCCGCCTTTCGGCCGAGGAGGCGCGGCGGCTCGTCGGCGAAATGATTCCGCTCGAAGGAGCGCCGCAGCAGGGCGGCCGGATCGGCTTCACGATCCCCGTGCCACTGGGTGTGATCTGCGCGATCACGCCGTTCAACGCACCGGTCAACACCGTCGCGCACAAGATCGCGCCGGCGCTGGCCGCGGGCAACGCTGTCGTCGTCAAACCCTCGAGCAGCACGCCGATGGCGGCCAACCTGCTCGCGCAGGCGCTGATCGACGCCGGCCTGCCGGCGGGCCTGATCTCAGTGCTGCACGGCGGCGCGGCGGTGGCCCGTGCGCTGATCGAGGAGCCGGTGATCCGCTTCTTCGCGTTCACCGGCAGCACCGAGGTCGGGCGCGACATCCAGCAGCGTGCCGGCCTGCGCCGCACGCAGATGGAGCTCGGCAGCATCGCGTTCACCGTGCTGTGCGCCGATGCGAACCTCGACACCGCGATCCCGAAGATCGTCGGCGCCGGCTACCGCAAGGCGGGCCAGGTCTGCACCTCGATCCAGAACCTGCTCGTCGAGCGCAGCCGGCTCGAGGAAGTGCAGGCCCGGCTGGCCGCTGCGGTCAAGGCGCTGCCTGCCGGCGACCCGCACGACCCGAAGACGCAGGTCGGCCCGGTCATCAGCGTGGCATCGGCCGAACGCATCGACGGCTGGATCAAGCAGGCCACCGCCAAGGGCGCTCGGCTTCTCGCCGGCGGGCCGCGGCAGGGGGCGCTGATCCCGCCGACGCTGCTGGCCGACGTGCCGCGCGAGTGCGACGTCAGCTGCCAGGAAGTGTTCGGCCCGGTGATGACGATCGAGCCGTTCGACAGCATCGACGACGCAATCGCCCGGGTGAACTCGACGCCCTACGGCCTGGCGACCGGCTTCTTCACGAACCGCCTCGACTTCGCGATGAAGGCGGTGCGCCGCCTGCATGTGGGCGGCGTGCACATCAACGAGACCTCCAGCTCCCGCGTAGACCTGATGCCCTACGGCGGCACTAAGGATTCGGGCTTCGGCCGCGAGGGGCCGCGCTACGCCATCCACGAGATGAGCGAGATGCGGATGGTCAGCCTGACGGCGTGAACGCATGAAGATCCTGGTGCCGGTGAAACGGGTGGTCGACTACAACGTCAAGGTGCGCGTGAAGAACCTGAAGGTCGCTGTGCCGCTGTGCCGCTGTGGCGCAGTGCCAGAGAACTGGTCGCGGCGCTCTGAGCCGGGATGAAGAATTCGATGCCCATGGCCTACCAGTACGTCGCGCCCGAACTGCGGGTGTTCCATGGCGATGAGGCGCTCGCCTCGTTGAAGCGCGAACTCGACCGGGCCGGCTGCCGCCGCGTGGCCGTGGTCTGCGGCCGCACCATCGGTCGCAGCGCCGAGATGCAGGCCTTGCGCGATACCCTGGGCGCGAGCTGGGCGGGCCTTGCCGACACGGCGCGTGAACACAGCCCGGTGGCGGGCGTCGAGGAGACGGTGCGGGTGCTGCAGGAGGTGCAGGCCGATGCCATCCTCGCGGTCGGCGGCGGCTCGGCCGCGGTGACGGCGCGGGGTGCAGCCATCCTCGCCGGCGAAAAGCGACCCCTGGCCGAACTGTGCACGCGGCGCACGCCCGAAGGCCGTTTCGAGAGCCCGCGCCTGAACGCGCCGAAGCTGCCGATCTTCGCGATCCCGACCACACCGAGCACCGCCTTCGCCAAGGGCGGCACCGCGGTGCACGCCGCGGACGGTGAGCGCCTCGCGATGTTCGACCCGAAGACCCGCGCACGCGCCATCGTGATCGCCCCCGCGTTTGTAGCCACTGCCCCGGCCGATCTTGTGCAGAGCGCGGCGCTGAATGCGATGGCCAATGCGGTGGAAGCGCTCGAATCACCCGCCTGCGACCCGTTCTCCGAAGCGCTGCTGATGCAGGCGCTGCGGCTGATCGGGCAGGGCCTCGCGCAGGACCGGGCCGCCGACGCCGCGGTGCGCGAGCGCCTGGTCGTCGCTGCGCTGCTGTGCGGCCGCGGCACCGAGCAGGGCGGAACGGGTGTCGCCTCGGTGCTCGCGCACGCGATCGGCAAACGCACGCACGTGGCCAATGGCATCGTCAACGCGATCGTGCTGCCGCACACGATGCGGTTCAACGCGCCGGTGACAGAGTCGCGCTCGAGCGCAGTGCTGGAGGCACTGGCCGCCGTGTCGAGTGCGGCCGCCGGGCAGACGTCCGCCGAGCGCGTGGAGTCGGTGCTGCACGGCTTGGCGGTGCCACGCACGCTGCGCGAGATCGGCGTGGCACGCGACGATCTGAGGCCGATCGCCGAGGCTGCGATGTCGGACTGGTCGATCGCCCGCAATGCACGCCCGATCCGTGACGTCGACACCCTGCTGTCGCTGCTCGAGGCGGCGTGGTGACACGCCGAGCGTGAGCTATTTCGACAGCGCCTTGATGATGTCGACCATGCGGTCGAGCGACGGGTCTTTCTGGCCCTTCACCCAGGCGAACACGTAGCTCGTCGAGTAGGTGACGTCGCTCAGCGGAATGACCGACAGGCCCTGGGGGTATGTGAAGTTGCGGCCGATCACCGCCAGGCCAATGCCCATGCCCACCGAGATCAGGTTCAGCTGCGACGAGATGGTGCTCACCTCCTGCACCACGCGCGGCTCGTAACCCGCCTTCTTGCACAGCGCATAGAGCGGCCCGTAACCGGGGCTGCTGCTCGAGTTCGGCACGACGACAAAACCCTCGTTGGCCAGGTCGGCGATCGACAGGGTCTTGCGCTTGGCGAGCGGATGGTCGTTGGCCATCGCCACCCCGAGCCCGCCAACCTGGATGCGGTACCAGTCAAGAACGGTCTGGTCGTGCCCTTCCACCGGCGCACCGCGCTTTGCATGTGCGAGGTTGCGGCCCGGGCCAAGGTGCATGAAGCCGGCGTGGATCCTCCGCTCGGCGAGCGCCTTCGGCTGATGCGTTGTCGGCAATTCGATCAGCGACAAAGCTACGTCGGGGTAGGTCTCCCGGTAGGTCTTGACCGCCGCGCGGAACATCGGGTGCAACAGCGTCAACGAGCCGTAGCCGATGTTCAGCGAGCCGCTGCGTCCTTCGCCAACACGCTTGGTCTGCACCAGAGCGTCGTTGAGTTGCGCCATCACCGCCTGCAATTGGGGCAAGAGGGAACGGCCCGCGGCCGTCAGCCTGACGCGGTGAGCGAGACGCTCGAACAATGGCGTGCCGATCTCGTCTTCGAGGTCCGCAATGATTTGCGACACCGCGGGCCGCGTGACATGCATGCGGTCCGAGGCGCGACCGAAATGCTCCTCCTCGGCCGCGGCGATGAAGTAGCGCAGGTGTCGAAGTTCCATGGTCCGGGCAGTGTAGCGCCGTACCTCGGCCACACAGTCCACGCAGGCGAAGTGTGCTCGTTGGTAAGGCCAAGTTACCGGCGCCGCGAGAAAAGGCGACTCGACTTTTGAGGGGTCGGACCGGAACATGACGAGGTCAATTCTTTGACTTGCCTTTGACTTGCATCCGGGAAATGTTCGAGATGAATCGCTTCGATGGAAAGACGGCCGTCGTGACCAGGCGCCGTGGTATCGGTCGACGCGGCCAGACCGCGTGCTTCCCCTCGTTCTGAGATGGCGGAACCCATGAAGACCTACGACCATTGGATCGACGGCGCGCCAGTCGCACCGGCAGGCGGAGAGTGGCTCGACTCGATCGACCCTTACCGCGGCACCGCCTGGGCGCGCATCGCGCGCGGCACGAAGGCCGACGCTGACCGCGCGGTGGCATCGGCCCATGCCGCAATGCACGAGGGTCCGTGGAGCCGCATGACGCCGACCGAGCGTGGCCGCATCCTGCGCCGCATCGGCGACCTGATGGGTGAGAGCGCCAATGCGCGTCACCTGGCAGAGGTCGAGTCGCGCGACAACGGCAAGATCATTGCCGAGATGAATGGGCAGCTCGCCTACCTGCCGCAGCACTGGCACTACTACGCGGGGCTGGCCGACAAGATCGAGGGCGCGGTGCTGCCGATCGACAAGGCCGACATGCTGGCACTCACCTACCGCGAGCCGGTTGGCGTGGTGGTGGCGCTCACGGCGTGGAACTCGCCGCTCAACTTCCTGACGATCAAGTGCGCCCCGGCGCTCGCGGCGGGGTGTTCGGTGGTGGTGAAGCCGTCGGAGTTCGCCTCCGTGAGCTCGCTCGAGTTCGCGGCGCTCACGAAGGAAGCCGGGCTGCCCGATGGCGTGATCAACGTCGTCACCGGCCTCGGCCCCGAGATCGGCGCGCCGCTGGTCGAGCACCCCGACGTCGCGAAGATCACCTTCACCGGTTCCGACGTGACCGGCGCCAGGGTCTACGAGGCGGCGGCGCGCTCGATGAAACGCGTGTCGATGGAACTCGGTGGCAAGTCGCCCAACATCGTCTTCGAGGATGCCGACCTGGATCAGGCCTGCATCGGCGCGGTCTCCGGCATTTTCGGTGCGACCGGGCAGATGTGCACCGCCGGTTCGCGCCTCCTGGTGCAGAACTCGATCAAGGCCGCGTTCACCGAACGGGTGCTCGCGATGGCGCGCGAACTCCGCCTCGGCGACCCGATGCAGCCTGACACGCAGGTCGGCCCGATCGCCACGCCGCCGCAGTTCGAGAAGGTCATGCACTACATCGCGCTGGCCCGCGAAGAAGGCGCGCGCTGCCTGCTCGGGGGTGCGGCGGCCACCGGTGCGGGTTTGACCGGCGGGCAGTTCGTGCAGCCCACCGTGTTCACCGACGTGACGAACGGCATGCGCATCGCGCAGGAAGAGGTGTTCGGCCCCGTGCTCTCGATCATCGGCTTCGAGGACGAGGCCGAGGCCGTACGCATCGGCAACGACATCCACTTCGGCCTGGCCGCCGGTGTGTGGACACGCGACTTCGGCCGCGGCGTGCGCATGTCGCGCGCACTGCGTGTCGGCATGGTCTGGGTCAACACCTACCGCGCCTACAGCTTCGTCGTGCCGCTCGGCGGCATGAAGCGCTCGGGCCTCGGCCGCGAAGGCGGCATCGAGGCGGTCGACGAATACCTCGAGACCAAGAGCGTCATGTTCTCTATCGCTGCCGGCGCACCGGCCAATCCGTTCGTTCAGCGCTGACGTGCGTCGTCACACGAAGACACACCAAGAAGGAGACACACCTTGATTTCTCGCAGAAGCATCATCGTCGCCGGCCCGGCGCTCGCGGCCACCTCGCTGGGCACCGGCGTGTTCGCGCAGGGCGCGTACCCGCAACGCGTCGTGAAGATCGTCGTCGGCAACGCCGCCGGCGGCACCGACGACATCATCAGCCGCTTCGTCGCCGACAGACTGTCCAAGGAATGGGGCCAGGCGGTGATCGTTGACAACAAGGGCGGCGGCTCCACCACCATCGGTGGCGCCGCCGTCGCGGCCTCGCCGCCGGACGGCTACACGCTGCTGTGCCTGATCAGCGCCGGCATCAACCAGACCGTGCTGCGCGAAAAATTGCCGTACAAGCTGAGCAGCTTCGTACCGGTGGCAGGCGTCGGCGGCTTCCCGGTGGCGCTGGCGGTGTCAGCCACGGCCAAGCCGAAGATCACCAACATGCAGGAGCTGGCCGAGGCGGCGCGCGCCGGCGACGGCATCACGTTTGCCTCCGGCGGCGTGGGCACCATGGGCCACCTGACCTGCACGCGGCTGCTCAACGCCATCGGCGGCAAGGGTGTGCACGTGACCTACCGCAACAACCCGGAAGGCCTGCAGGCGCTGATGGGCGGCTTCACCCAGATGATGGTGGCTTCGGCGTCTGAGGTCGCGGGGCTGCGCAGCGACGACAAGCTGCGCGTGCTAGCGGTCGCTGCGCCTGAACGTTCCACCAACATGCCTGACGTGCCGACCTTCAAGGAACTCGGCATGCCCGACTTCAACGTCGTGCTTTGGCACGGCTTTGTGGCGCCGGCCGGCACGCCGCCGGAGATCGTTGCCAAACTCGCCGACGGCATCACGCGGGCGGTGAAGGACCCGGAGTTCATCGCGAAGATGAAGCCACTCGCCTACCAGGAAGACATCAAGACCGGCGAGGCGCTCAACGCCTTCATCAACGGCGAGGCGACGCGCTGGAAGAAGGTGATCGTCGACAACAAGATCACCGTCGAGTGACCATGGCCGCGAACGCAGCTTCGGGCCGGCTTCAGGGCCGGCGCATCGTCGTGACGGGTGCGGCCTCCGGCATCGGCCGCGCGATTGCGCAGCTGTTCGCTGCGGAGGGCGCCGCGCTCGCGCTGTTCGACCGCGACGCGGCCGGCCTCGCCGCGACCGCTGCACAGACCGGCGGGCACGTCTGCGAGGTCGACGTGGCGAGCGAAGCCTCGGTGGCCGCCGCGGCGGCGCAGGCCGCGCAGGCGCTCGGTGGCATCGACGGCGTCGTCAACGCCGCGGGCATCATGCGCACCGGCCTGATGGAGGACACGCCGATGGCGGTGTGGCGCCAGGTGATCGATGTCAACCTGACCGGCACGTTCATGGTCTCGCGCGCCTGCCTTCCCTGGCTGCGGCAGGCCGAGGGCGCGACCATCGTCAACATCGCCTCGGCGGCCGGGCTGCTGCCGAACGCGCCGGGTCTCACGGCGTATGCGGCGTCCAAGGGCGGTGTCGTCAACCTCGGCCGTGCGATGGCCGCCGAGCTGGCACCGGCGATCCGCGTCAACACCGTCTGCCCCGGCATGGTCGATACGCCGATGGCCGAAGGCTTTCACGCCAACGTCGCCAACTACGCGCTGAAGCGGCTGGCGCAGCCGGCGGAGATCGCCCGCGTCATCCTCTTCCTCACGAGCGCCGATGGCTCCTACGTCACCGGCGCCACGCTGGCCGCCGACGGTGGCCGCTCCTACCACTGACCGCTGACCCCTGCCCTTCGCGCCCATGAACAGCACCTTTGCCCAGCCCGCCGGCCGACCGGCCTTCCTGCGTGGATCGAAGCGCCTGCTGATCGGCGGGAAATGGGTGGCATCCCAGTCGGGCGAAGAGATCGACGCCATCAACCCCGCCGACGGCAGCGTGCTGGCCCGCATCGCCCGCGGCACGGCCGCTGACGTGGACCGTGCCGTGGCCGCGGCGCGCACCGCATTCGATGGCGAGTGGAGCCGCTGGAAGCCGCTGGAGCGCCAGCAGCTGATGATGCGCATCAACGACTTGCTGCTCCAACACGGCGAGGAGCTCGCGACGATCGAGACGATGGACATGGGCGCGCCGATCGCGCGCACCCGCGGCACCGTCAAGTGGATCTCGCAGCTCATCCACTTCTACGCGTCGTGCACCGGCATGGCCACCACCGCCACGGCGAGCAACTCGCTGCCGGGGCGGATCATGACGCTCACCCACAAGGCGCCGCTCGGCGTCGTCGGCGGCATCATTCCGTGGAACGGGCCGCTCGGCGGCCAGTGGTGGACGATCGGGCCGGCACTGGCCACCGGCTGCACCTGCGTGATCAAGCCGGCGGAAGACGCGTCGCTGTCGATCCTGCGCTTCGGTGAATTGCTCGCCGAGGCCGGCGTTCCTGACGGCGTGGTCAACATCGTCACCGGCTACGGCAGCGATGCCGGCGCTGCGCTCGCCGCGCACCCCGGCGTCGACAAGATCTCGTTCACCGGCTCCACCGAAACCGGCCGCCGCATCGTGCAGGCCTCGGCCGGCAACCTGAAGCGGCTGCAGCTCGAGCTCGGCGGCAAGTCGCCCGACATCGTCTTCGCCGACGCCGACCTCGACAAGGCGGTACCCGGCGCCGCGATGGGTGTGTTCGCGAACAGCGGGCAAATCTGCTACTCCGGCACGCGGCTCTTCGTGCAGCGGGCAGTGCAGGACGAATTCGTCGAGCGGCTCAGCCGCTACACCGCCCAGCTCAAGGTCGGCAACGGCCTGGACGACGGCATCGACCTCGGCCCGCTGATCTCGCAGCGCCAGCTCGAGCGCGTGATGCACTACGTGAAGGTCGGTGGCGAAGAAGGCGCCGCGCTCGCGTCCGGCGGCGCGCGGCTCGGCGGCGCGCTGGCGCAAGGCTACTTCGTCGAACCCACCGTTTTCGCGAACGTCAACAACGGCATGACGATCGCGCGGGAGGAGATTTTCGGCCCGGTCATCTCGGTGATCCCGTTCGACACGGTCGATGAGGTTCTCCGGCTCGCCAACGACACCGAGTACGGCCTGGGCGGCGGCGTGTGGACACGCAGCCTCTCCACCGCGCACCGCGTGTCCCAGGGCATCCGCTCGGGCACCGTGTGGGTCAACTGCTACGGCATGGTCGACCCGGCCGTCGGCTTCGGTGGCGTGAAGTCGAGCGGCTACGGCTGGAAGGGCAGCACCGAGCACGTCGAGAGCTTCCTGTGCCGCAAGGCCGTGTACATGAACATCGACGGCTGAGCGACGAGCCTCGACATGAAAGGACTCGCCTTCCTCGGTGATCGGCGCCTCGCGACCATCGACGTGGCCGACCCGGTGCCCTCGCACGGCGAAGTGATCGTGCAGGTGAAGGCTTCGGGCATGTGCGGCAGCGACCTGCATCCCTACCGCGCTCCGTTCGACCCTGCCATCGCACCGGATCGTCGCTTCATCGGGGGTCACGAACCCGCGGGCATCTTGGCGGCCGTGGGGCCGGGCGTGCCGGATCACGTCGCCCGGCCGGGTGACCGCGTGATGGTCCACCACTACCACGGCTGCGCCACCTGCCGCCACTGCCGCACTGGCTGGCCGCAGCTGTGCAAGCCGGCCACGCGCGTTGTCTATTCAAGCAACGCGCACGGCGCGCACGCCCCCTACATCAAGGTGCGCGCGGACACGCTCGTGCCCTTGCACGATGCGCTGAGCTTTGAGGCGGGTGCGGCAATCGCTTGCGGCACCGGCACCGCCTGGGGCGCGCTCGAGCGCCTGCAGTTGCGCGGCGACGAGACGCTGGCCGTGTTCGGCCAGGGGCCGGTCGGGCTGTCGGCCACGATGCTGGCGGTGGCGCAAGGCGCCCGCGTGATCGCGATCGACATCGACGCCGAGCGGCTCGCACTCGCACGATCCTTCGGCGCACATGCCGTGGTCAACCCGCGCGAGGGCGACGTGGTCGCGGCGCTGCGCGATCTGACCCAGAGCGAAGGCGTCGAGGCGGTCGTCGAGACTTCCGGATCGTCGCAGGCGGCGGCCGCGGCCGTCGGCGCGGTGGCGGTGTGGGGGCGCATCGCGCTGGTCGGCATCGGTGCGAGCCTGACGCTCGAGACGCGCGCCCTGCTCGACCGCCAGGTGACGGTGATGACGTCTTACACCATGTCCACCGTGGGCCAGGCCGACTGCGCCCGGTTCGTCGTCGAGCGCGGCCTGGCGGTCGACCGCCTGTTCACGCACCGCTGGCGGCTCGACCAGGCCGAGGAGGCCTACCGGCTGTTCGACACCCAATCCACCGGCAAGGGCGCGTTCCTGTTCTGACGCCAGTGCGCCCGCCTGAAGACATCCCAGGACAACACATTCATGAGCCGCATCCTTCATTGGCCGGCCGCTGCCGCCCTCGTGGCCGGCGCGCCGGCAGCCCTGGCGCAGGACACGACCAAGCCGCTGCGCTTCGTCGTGCCATTTGCGCCCGGCGGCACGACCGACGTGCTCGCGCGCATCATCGCCCCGGGCATGGGCCGCAGTCTCGGCCAGACGGTCGTGATCGAGAACAAGCCCGGCGGCGGCGGTGTCACCGGCACGATGGAGGTGCTGCGCGCCGCGCCCGACGGCAACACGCTCGCGATGGCCACACCGTCGACGACCGCCGCCAACCCCGCCATTTCGCCAAAGGCACCGTACCGGCCGGCGGACCTGACCGCCGTGGCCAGCGTCGCGGCCACGCCGACCGTGATTGCCGTTCACCCGAGTTTCCCCGCGAAGGAATATGCCGGCTTCGTCGCCCAACTCAAGCGCAGCCCGGGCCGCTATTCGTATGCGTCGTCCGGTGTCGGTGGCATCAGCCACCTGCAGATGGAAACGTTCAAGAGCCAGACCGGCGTGTTCGTCACGCACATCCCTTACCGGGGCGCCGGACCTGCGCTGAACGACGCGGTCGGCGGTCAGGTGCAGATCATCATGGACGCGCTGCCCTCGGCACAGGCCTTCATCAAGGCCGGCAAGCTGCTACCGATCGTGGTGGCCGCACCGAAGCGGCTGGCTGCGCTGCCGGACACGCCCACGCTCGCCGAAGTCGGGTTGCCGGGCATGAACCGCATGTCGGTCTTTGGAATCGTCGGCCCGAAGGACATGGCCCCCGACGTGGTGCGCAAGATCAACGCGGCCGAGCGTGCCGCCCTCGACGACCCCGCAGTGCGCCAGCGCATCGAGGAGAGCGGTGCGCTCGTCGTTGGCGGCACGCCGGAACAGTACGGCGCCGACATCGCCGCGGAATACACCCAGCTCAAGCGCGTGGTCGAGGAACGCAAGCTGAGTCTGGAAGGTGGCTGACTGAAAGTCTGAAGCAGATGACTGGCCCCACGATGACAAACACCCCGTACCAAAGTGATGCCGACTTCGAAAGTCCAGCGCCGGTGAGTCGGCAAGAAGTTCAAGCTCGACCAAGGCCACGTTAGGCGAACTTACCGTCCCCGCCAATAAAGCCGACTCGACGCCTCGGTGTCCGCTCCCGAGAATTCCCTCACCCCCAACGAATGGTCCGTCCGATGAGCAGCAGCCAATCCGCGCCGTCACCCCTGGAAGGCATCAAGGTGGTCGAACTGTCCCACTTGATCGCGGGGCCTTACTGCTGCCAGATGCTGGCCGACGAGGGCGCCACGGTGATCAAGGTCGAGCCGCCCGGCGGCGAATTGACGCGCCATCGTGAGCCGGCCCGGCGCACGCCGGAAGGCGATGTCACCGCCTACTACGCCTCATTGAACCGAGGCAAGCACAGCATCGTGCTCGACCTGAAGAACGCCGAGGGCGCCGAGTTGATGGTGCGGCTGATAGCGGGCGCCGACGTGTTCGTCACGAACATGCGGGCGTCGGCGCTCGAGCGCCTGGGCCTGCACCCGAAGGCGCTGCACGAGCGCTACCCGCGGCTGGTGGTCGCGTCGATCTCGGGCTTCGGCATGGACGATGCGGGTGACTATGCCGATCGGGCGGGTCTGGCGATCGTCGCCGAGGCGATGTCCGGCGCCACCGGCTTGACGCGCGACCATTCCGGCAACCCGGTGTGGTGCGGCTTCGCGCTCGGTGACATCACCGCCGCGGTGTCGGCGCACGCAGCGATCCTGCTCGCACTGCGCAACCAGGATCGCCACGGCACCGGCAAATTGCTCGACCTGGGCCTGGTCGAATGCATGCTGCCGATGGTGTCGGTCGCGATGGGCCGTGTGCAGGTGGAGGCCAAGACGCAGTCGAACTTCAGCGGCTCCAACAGCTTCCACGGCATTCCCTACGGTGCCTTTCCGGCGTCCGACGGCGCGGTCAACCTGGGCTGCAACCGCGACGACTTCTGGCGCCGGCTGTGCGTCGCGATGGGCCAGCCCGAACTCGGCACCGACCCGCGCTACGCCACCTACGCCGAGCGGGCGAAGCGCCAGCGCGAGGTGCACGAGATCACCGAAGCCTTCACACGCGCGCACACCCGTGCAGAGATCACCGCGAAGCTCGTCGACGCCGATGTGCCGGTGGCTTCGATCCGCAGCATGCAGGAAGTCGTCGACGATGACTATCTGCGCGAGCGCGGCGCGCTGTGGGACGTGGACGACGGCTTCGGCGGCAGCTTCACGCTGCCTGCCAACACCGCGTGGATGGAGAAGCCGGCCCATGCGCTGCGGGTCCCGCGCCTGGGTGAGCAGCGCGATGCGGTGCTGCGCGAGCACCTGCAGATGTCCGCGCAGCAGATCGAGCGGCTCGAAGGTATCGGCGCCTTCGGTGCGCTCAAGCCGGCGGCGGGCAAGCCGAGCAAGCACCAGAGCGACGTGCCGGCCGTGCTCGACTGAGCACACCGGCCACTCCAAGATGGACACGACCTCCGGCAATGCGGCGTTTGCCGTCAACACCTACTCCTACACGCTGCACACGCGCGCGAGCGATTGCGTGCAGGGGCTGGCCGCGCGCGGCCACCGTGAATTCGAGTTGATGATGTACCCGGGTCACCTGTGGCCCGCCGAGACCGACGCCGCGCAGCGCCGCGATTGGCGTGACCGGATGGCCGGCGAGGGCCTCGCGATCCGCACGGTCAACATGCCCAATGTCGACCTGAACATTGCCGCGGCCACCGCCGAGATGCGCGCGATGACGCTCGGCCTGCTGTGCCAGTTCATCGTGCTGGCCGGCGACATCGGCGCGCAGGCCGTGGTGCTCGGGCCGGGCAAGGCCAACCCGCTGCTGCCGATGCCGAGAGCGCAGATGCTCGGCCACTTCTTCCGCGCGCTCGACGAACTGGTGCCGCTGGCGGCCCGCGCGGGCACGTCGATCGTGGTGGAGAACATGCCGTTCGCGTTCCTCCCCGGCGCCGCGGAACTGCTGGACGCGCTCGACACCTGCGGCCACGCGAACATCGGCATGGTCTACGACGTCGCGAACGGCCACTTCGTGCGCGAAGACATCGGCGCGGCGCTGCGCCTTTGCGCACGGCGGCTGCAGGTCGTGCACCTGTCCGACACCACGCAGGCCGTCTACCGCCACGACGCCGTGGGACTGGGCACGGTCGACTTCGCCGCGATTCCCACGACCCTGGCGGCCATCGGCCACACGCGGCGCCCCGTGCTCGAGATCATCGACCCGGACCCCGACACCCAGATCGAGCTCAGCGTCCGCCGCTTGCAGGCGGCCGGCTGGGCGACCCCTTGACCCTTTCCATCCTCCATCGCACATGAACAACTTCGGCAAGAGCTACATCGGCGGCCAGTGGGTCGAACCTCGCGGCAGCAAGACCTTCGAACTCGTCAACCCGGCCACCGAGCGGCCGATCGCCACCTTCCGCAGCGCCAGCGTGGAAGACGTGGACGCCGCCGTGCAGGCCGCGCGCCAGGCCTTCCCCGCGTTCGCTGACACCTCCGTGGCGGAGCGGCTGGCGCTGCTCGATCGCATCGTCGCGCGCTTCGAGGCGCGCGAGGCCGAGGTGCTGGACACCATCACCGCGGAGCTGGGCTCGCCGCGCAGCAACAAGGGCATGGTGAGCAACGCGATCGACGGCTTCAAGGCAGCGCATGCGACCTTGCGCGACTACCGCTTCGAGCACGTGCTCGGACCGAACCTGGTGCGCCGCGAGGCGATCGGCGTCTGCGGCCTGATCACAGCCTGGAACTGGCCCGCGCAGTTGCTCGCCACCAAGGGCGCCTATGCGCTGGCGGCCGGCTGCACGATGGTGCTCAAGCCGAGCGAGTTCACGCCGATGACGGCGCACCTCGTGACCGAGATCCTCGCGGAGGCCGGCGTGCCGCCGGGCGTGTTCAACCTCGTCCACGGCGACGGCCCGACCGTCGGCAATGCGATCTGCCGACACCCGGACGTCGATTGCATTTCGTTCACCGGCTCCACGCGGGCCGGCGTGCAGATCACCGAGGCGGCGGCGGCCACGGTCAAGCGCGTGGCACTCGAACTCGGCGGCAAGTCGGCCAACATCGTGCTGCCCGATGCGGACTTGGCGGCGGCCGCCGAATGGAACGTGACGCGCGCGTTCACCAACAGCGGCCAGTCGTGCCACGCGCCAACGCGCATGCTGGTGCACGAGTCGCAGATCGGTGCGGTGTCGGAGAGGCTTGCCGCGGCGGTGAGGAAGGTGCACGTCGGTGACCCGCTGAGTGTGGCCACGACGATGGGCCCGGTCGTCAACAAGGCGCAGTTCGAGCGCGTGCAGCGCTACATCCAGATCGGCCTCGACGAAGGCGCGCGGCTGCTGTGCGGAGGCCTCGGGCGGCCAGAGGGGCTGACGACGGGCTACTTCGTTCGGCCAACGATCTTCGTCGACGTGAAACCGACGATGACGATCGCGCAGGAAGAGATCTTTGGCCCGGTCCTTTCGGTACTCACCTACCGCAACGAGGACGAGGCGATCGAGATCGCCAACGGCACGCCCTACGGCCTCGGCGGCTACGTGTTCTCCGGCGATCCGGCGCGCGGCACCGCGATCGGCCGGCGCTTGCGCGCCGGGCGCGTTTTTCTCAATGGCGTGGCGAGCAACCCGATGGCGCCGATGGGGGGCTACAAGCGCTCGGGCAACGGCCGGGAGATGGGACCGTTCGGCCTCGAGGAATACCTTGAGGTGAAGGCGATGATGGGCTTCCCGATGCCGCCCGCAGCGGCCTGATTTCGTCTGCGACAGGAGAACGGCATGGGCTTTTCGACGACAAGCCGGCGCTACGCCGGCAAGGTGGCTTTTGTCAGCGGCGCCGGCAGCGGCATCGGCCGCGCCACGGCACTGGCCTTCGCCCGCGAGGGTGCGAGCGTGATTGCCGCCGACATCGCCGAGGCCGCGAACCAGGAGACCGTGCACCGCATCGAGGAGGCCGGCGGCCGGGCACTGGCCCAGCGCTGCGATGTCACGAACGGCGACGACGTGCGCCGCACGCTCGACGCCGGGATCGCGGCTTTCGGCCGGCTCGACGCGGCCTTCAACAACGCCGGCGTCGAGCAACCGGTGGCGCCGCTCGCCGACCTGGACGAAGACGAATGGGACCGTGTGCTGCGCATCAACCTGCGCAGTGTGTTCCTGTGCATGAAACATCAGATCCCTCTGATGCTCAAGAACGGCGGCGGCGCGATCGTCAACACCTCGTCGGGGGCAGGCGTGATGGCGATCCGCGGCCAGTCGGCCTATTGCGCGGCGAAGTTCGGCGTCACGGCGATCAGCAAGGTGGCCGCGCTCGAGAACGCCGCCTTGAACATCCGCGTCAACGCGTTGTGCCCCGGCATCATCGATACCGAGATGATCGAACGCTTCACCCTCGGCACGCCAGAGGGCCGCGCGCGCGTGATCGCCCAGGAGCCGATCGGGCGCATGGGCCGTCCGGAGGAGATCGCGGCCACGGTGCTGTGGCTGTGCTCCGAGGAGGCGGGCTTCGTCACGGGCCACGCCATGGTGGTCGACGGCGGGCAGACCTCGGGCATCTGATTGCAGGGTTTTGGGGCGCCCTCGTGAGCGTAGCTTTGGCTTACCTGAGGGCCCACAAAAATCAACTCGACCTAACCAGGGCGCGAGACGAAACTTCTCTTCGATCCTGCAGCCAATAGCAGGCGTACGGAGACAGGCACAGGGCAGATCACGCGCCGCATTGCTGCGACGCCGCAGGCCCAACCGACTTCCGTGCAATGACAAGACGGTCGCTCCGGCGGGTTGGCCACCGGATGCGCACTCCCATTGCCAACGGGTTTGACCATCATCAACGACAGGAGACTTCGATGCACAAGATCACCAGGACCCTCGGGCTGGCCGTGAGCGCCGCGGCGCTGGCCATGGCCACAGGCGCCGCCACGGCGAAAGACGTCACCATCGCATACGTCGCCAACAGCATGCAGTACCCTTACGACGCGGCGCTGGGCAAAGGCTTCCAGGAGGAGTGCAAGAAACTCGGCTGCAAGGCCATCGTGATCGACCCGCGCTCCAGTGTCGAACGCCAGGGCAATGCGATCGACGATTTGATCGCGCAGAAGGTCGACGGCATCGCGATGATCGCGACCGACGCGGTCGTGGCCGTGGGCTGGGTCGACAAGCTCTCCGACGCCAAGATCCCGTTCGTCGCCGCCGCCGCGGTGATCGGTGACCCGGACAAGATCCGCCAGGTCAACCCGAAGCTGACCGCCTTGGTCGTCACCGACGACGTGGCCGCTGGGCAGCGCGCCGGTGAACTGGCCGCCAAGCTGCTGCCCACGGGCAAGGTCGCGAAGATCGGCATCGTCGAGGGCGCGCCCGGTTTCGCGGTGGTGCGCCAGCGCACCGAAGGCTTCCGCAAGGCGCTCGACACGGCGGGGGTGAAGTACGAAATCGTCGCCTCGCAGCCGACCGACTGGACGCCGGCCAAGGGCGAGTCGGTGTGCCAGAACATCATGACGGCGAACCCGGCCCTCGACATGTTCTTCAGCCACGCAGACGACATGGCGCTGGGCTGCGCCCGCGCCATCAAGGCCGCCAACTCGAAGGTGAAGCTGGTGTCCACTGGCGGCGGCTCCAAGCTTGGCAACGATGCGATCGCGAACGGCGAATTCGACGGCTCGGTCTGCACCAAGCCCGGCACGCTCGGCCGCCTGGCGGCACGCGCTCTGTACGAGGCTGCGACCGGCAAGAACACGAAGAAGGGCCAGTTCGTCACGTACGAGACCCCGGCAATCACCAAGGCCAACCTGAAGGACTGCCCGCCGGAGTGGTGATTCAGGCTTAGCCGAACGGAAATGGGCGTCATGGACGCGACCGGGAACGTCCCGCTGATGCGTCTTGAAGGGCTTAAGAAGTCCTTCCTCAGCGGCGCGGTCGTGGCGCTGCGCGGCGTCGATCTGACGATCGAACGCGGCAAGGTCCATGGCCTGCTCGGTGCGAACGGCGCCGGCAAGTCGACGCTCATCAAGATCCTGTCCGGCGCCTTCCCGGCGTCGGACGGGAAGATCGTCTGGAAGGGCGAGACCGTGCGATGGTCGACGCCCAAGGAAGCGAACGCGATGGGCGTCGCGACGATCCACCAGCACATCCCGCTGGTGCCGACGCTCTCGGTGCTCGAGAACGTGTTCCTCGGCGACGGGGGGCTCTGGCGCCGCGATGCGGCCTACCGCACCCGCTACGCGGAACTGTGCGAACGCGTCGGGTACCGGCTCGACCCGGATGCGCTGGTCAGTGACCTGTCGATCGGCCAGCGCCAGATGGTCGCGATCTTCCAGGCGCTCGGCACCGGCGCCGAGCTGATCGTGATGGACGAGCCGACCGCGTCGCTCGCGAGCGACGAGCGCGAGCTGGTGTATTCGACGGTGCGGCGGCTGTCACGCATCGACCAGAAGGCGATTCTTTTCGTCTCGCACTTCCTCGACGAGGTGATGGCGTTGACCGATTGCCTGACCATCCTGCGCGACGGCCAGGCGGTGCTGCGCGCCGAGACGTCCGACATGGACGAGGCGCGGCTGGCTGAAGCCATCGTCGGCCGCCAGCTGGTGGCGATGGAGCGCAGCGAGGTGCAGGCCCACCGTGCCGATGCCCCGTTGGTGCTGGAATTGCGCGAGCTGGCGTCCCCCGGCAAGCTGGCGCCGATCTCGCTGACGCTCGCCGCCGGCGAGGTGGTGGGCATCGCCGGGCTGCTGGGCTCGGGGCGCAGCGAACTGCTGCACGCGATCTTCGGCGCCGACCCGCAGGCGACCGGCGAGGTTGCCGTGGCCGGCAAGACGGTGGCGCGTTCGACGGCCGCTGCGGTGCGCGCCGGCATCGCCCTGGTGCCGGAAGATCGCAACCGCCAGGGCCTCGTGCCGCTGTTCGAGGTCTGGCGCAACACCACGCTGCCGGCGCTGGAGAACGTGTCGTGGCGGCGCTGGTTGCCGGTGCGCCGCACCGAGGTGGAGCGCGGCGCGGAAGCGATCCGTCGGCTGAAGATCAAGGCACCGTCGCCGGAGGCGCTCGTCACCGAACTGAGCGGCGGCAATGCGCAGAAGGTGACGATCGCCAAGTGGTTGTTCAGCGACGCCAAGGTGCTGCTGCTCGACGAGCCGACGGCCGGCATCGACATCGGCGCCAAGACCGACATCCTGCGCCTCGTGCGCGAGCTCTCGGCCGCGGGCATGGCGGTGCTGGTTGTCTCCTCCGAGTTCGAGGAACTGCTCGCGGTGTGCGAACGCATCCTGGTGATGCGCGACGGGCGTTGTGTGGCCCAGCGCCGGCAGGAGGAGACCTCCGAACACGAACTGATCCTGCTGGCGGGCGGGCTGACGCCCCAGGCCCCTGGCAGCCAACCGACCGAAACGCCATGGCACTGACGACTCAGGAACTTCACAAAGCGACGCCGCCGGAGGCTGCCGACGGCACCCGCCCCGCGGCACCGGCACCGGCGGCCGCACACGACTGGCGCCGACTGTTCGGCCTGCGCGAGATGGGCGTGTACTACGCGTTGATCCTGCTCGTGCTGATCCTGGCCGTGGCCAGCGGCTACACCGGGCGGGTCAACTACCTCAGCATGCAGAACGTGACCAACGTGCTGCACCAGTCGTCGCTGACGGCCATCATGGCGATCGCGATGACGGTGATCCTGATCACCGGCAACTTCGACCTCTCGGTCGCCTCGGTCGCGGCACTCGCGGCGGTGCTGCTGATCGGGCTGGCGGACAGGCTCGGTTTCTGGCCTGCGGTGGGCGTCGCGATGCTGGTCTCGGTGCTGGCCGGGCTGCTCAACGGGTCGATCGTGCAGTACCTCGGCATCAACGCCTTCATCGTCACGCTCGGCACGCTGACGGCGATCCGTGGCGTGGTGCTGATCTACACCGACGGGCGTTCTCTCTCGGTCGAAGACACCGATGTGATCGCCGCCATGCGCGCATTCGAGTCCGGCCGGATCGCCATCGCCACGCCGCTGCTCGCCCTCGGCGCGCTCCTGGTCGCTGCGGGCGGGGTGCTGGCGATGCGGCTGCGCCGTGAGGGCCGCCGCGTGTCGCCGGCCTCGGTGGGCATGGTGGCCGGTGGGTTGTGCGCGCTCGCCGCCGGATGGTTCGGCGGTGAGGCGCTGTCGGTGTCGAAGGCGGTGATCTACATGGTCGTGTTCGCGGCGGCCGTCTGGTTCGTTCTCACCTTCACCACCATCGGCAGGAGGGTGTACGCGGTCGGCGGTAACCCGGAAGCGGCGCGCCTGTCGGGCATCAACGTCAGGCGCTACCGCATGGCGGCCTTCATCCTCTGCAGCGCGGCAGCGGGTTTCGCCGGCGTGATGTTTGCGGCACGGCTGCGCTCGATCAACCCGGCGGCATTGCAGGGTGCGGAGCTCACCGTCATCGCGTCGGCCATCCTGGGCGGCACGTCGCTCTTCGGCGGCGCCGGCAGCGTGGTCAAGACACTCGCCGGTGCGCTGCTGCTGTTCACGCTGACCAACGGCTTCAACATGCTCAATCTCGGGGCGAACTACCAGGGCCTGATCGAAGGCACCGTCATCGTCATCGCCGCGGCGATCTACACCGTCGGTGGCAGCGGGCGCAGCAAGTCGCACTGAAAACCACATCACGGGAGAACACGAACATGGGTCAACTCGACGGCAAGAAGGTCCTGATCACCGGGGCGCTCGGCACCATCGGCCAGGCGATGGTCAAGCGCTACGCGGAGGAGGGCGCGAGCGTGATCGCGCTCGACCGCCCCGGCATGCCCGACGCACAGGCCACCCTCGACAAGATCGCCAAGGGCGTGCGCTACTACGGCTGCGATCTCAACAAGCTCGCCGAAACCGAGGCTGCCGTCGGCAAACTCGCCGACGAGGTGGGTGGCATCGACGTGCTCGTGAACAACGCGGCGCTCGTCATCTTCAAGAGCTTCGAGAAGTTCAGCATCGAGGAGTACGAAGACCAGGTTCGCGTCAACTCGTCGGCCGTGTTCGTGCTGTCGCGTGCGGTCAGCAAGGCGATGATCCCGCGCAACTACGGCAAGATCGTCAATGTGACCTCGCTGACGCTCACCGGTCGCTGGGAAGGCTACGTGCCCTACATCGCCTCCAAGGGCGCGATGTATGGCCTGATCAAGGGCCTGGCCCGCGAGCTCGGCGCGCACTGCATCAACGTCAACGGCATCTCGCCCGGTGCGGTGGTGTCGGACGCGGAGTTCCGCGACCGCGGCGACAAGCGCGAGGAATACCACCAGTGGATCCTCGAGAACCAGAGCATGAAGAAGCGCATCCATGCGGTCGACATCGCCAACCTCGCGGTGTTCCTGTCGACCTCGCAGTCCGACCTGATCACCGGCCAGAACATCCAGGTCGACGGCGGCTGGTAAGCCGCTTCGCAGCGGAGGCACCGATGGCGCGACTCGCACCGACCCTCTACGCCGAGGACTTCATATTCCTCGAGGCGCCGCGCTGGCATGACGGGCGGCTGTGGGTGTCGGACGTGTTCGACCACCGCGTCTATGCGCTCGGCCCGGGTGGCGCGCGCGAGCAGATCTGCACCGTGCCGCATCGCCCCTCGGGCCTCGGTTTCCTGCCGGACGGCACGCCGATCGTCGTATCGTCGAAAGACCGCAGGCTGATGCGCATCGATGGCCATTCGATCGTCGAGTACGCGGACCTGTCGGGTCACGCCACCGGCGACGTCAACGACTTCGCGGTGGACCGCCTGGGCCGCATCTACGTCGGCAACTTCGGCTACGACTACGACGCGGGCGAGGCGCGCAAGACGACCGACATCCACCGCGTCGACCCCGACGGCTCGATCCGCGTCGCCGCCAGCGGCGTCGAGTTCCCGAACGGCGCCGTGATCGTGAACGGCGGTCGCACGCTCGTCGTCGCCGAGACCTGGGCGGGGCGCCTGATCGCCTTCGACATTGATGCGCAAGGCCTGCTCACCGGCCGGCGCACCTTCGCCGACCTCGGCGCGCGCCAGCCGGACGGCCTCTGCGCCGACGCGGCCGGCGGCATCTGGGTCGGCTGCTTCAACACCGGCGAATTCATTCGGGTGCTGGACGGCGGCACGGTCACCGACGTGATCGCGTTCGACGGCTGCGGCGTCTCCTGCATCCTCGGCGGGGACCATGGTCGCCAGCTCTTCTGCACGGTGTACCGCGGCACCGTGCCCCAACTCGTGGCCGGCGAGCGCCGGGCGGCGGTGTTCAGCGTGCGGGTGAATGTCGAAGGCACTGGGCCGCGCTGATCGGTGCGGCGCAAACGCCGCCGGGATCAGGGCATGAAGCGGCCGCCGGTGACGTCGAGGATCGCGCCGGTGATGAACGACGCTTCGTCGGAGGCGAGGAACGCGATCGCGTCCGCCACCTCAGACGGCCGGCCGTAGCGCCTCATCGGGATCGTGGCGGTGAATGCGGCGATCGCCTCGGGCGACGACGCGCCCGACATCGCCGTCTCGATCGGCCCCGGCGACAGGCAGTTGGCCGTGATACCGTGAGGCGCGGCCTCGAACGCGAGCGTGCGCGTGAAGCCGAGGATGCCGGCCTTGCTTGCCGCGTAATGCGCGCTGACCACCGGCGAGCTGGTGCGCCCTCCCGCCGACGCGAGGTTGACGATGCGGCCCCAGCCCCGCTGCCGCATGCCGGGCAGCACCTCGCGGCACAGCAGGAACGGCGCAGTCAGGTTGATCGCGAGCACCTGCTGCCACTGCGCCACATCGATCTCCTCGATCGTGTACTTGCCACCCGCGCGCTTCGGGCTCACGCCCGCGTTATTGACCAGCACGTCGATGCGGCCCAGGCGTTGCTCGACCGACTTTACCAGCGCAATGATCTGCGCTTCGTCGGTGAGGTCGACGACGAAGGCGTGGGTTGCGGTGCCGGTGTCATCCGCGATCTCGTTGGCGATGCGTTCGACTTCAGGGGAACGGTCCACCAGTACGCAGGCCAGTCCATCCCGCGACAGCCGCCGTGCGGTGGCCGCGCCGATCCCGATGGCTGCCCCCGTCACGACGGCCACCCGGGCCGTCTTCGCCGCGCGCCCTGCGTTATCCATGGTGGCCTCCTTTATGCGCCCGCAAAGTCGCCACCGCACTGGGGGCGTATCGACTGTGCGCGTTCGAACGCATGGCCGCCAGTCGGTTCTTCTGATTGTCGCGGCGTGTTCGGCTAACCGCCCGGTTCGGCGCGCGGGTCAGGGAGGCTTACCTCCGGGAAAGAACTCGCGACGCGCAGCGCGGCCCGCATCGCAGAGACTGCGACAGGGCATCGATGCGGAGCGATCGACATGGGCAAGCTGGACGGGAAGGTGGCGTTGGTCACGGGGGCAGCGCGCGGCATCGGCAAGGAGATCGCGCTGACACTGGCGCGCGAAGGGGCCGACATCGTCGCGAATGCACTGACCGCGCCGAACCTCGAGCGGTTGGCCGCGGAGATCGCCACACTCGGCCGGCGCACGTTGACAGTCACGGGGGACGTGTCGAAGAAGGCCGATGTCGACCGCATGGTGACCGCGGCGATCGAGACTTTCGGCCGCATCGACATCCTCGTCTGCAATGCCGGCATCACGCGCTTCGCACCCTTCCTCGAGATGACGGAGGAAGACTGGGACGCCGTCATGGACGTCGATCTGAAGGGCACGTTCCTGTGCGGCCAGACGGTCGCCAGGCACATGGTGGCGCGAAAGTCCGGCAAGATCGTCAACGTCTCGTCGCTGTCGGGCCTGGGAGCGCGCAACCCGACGATGGCCAACTACGCGTCGGCCAAGGCGGGGGTCAACAACCTGACTCGGGTGATGGCGTTGGCACTTGGCGAGCACGGGATCAACGTCAACGTCGTCGCACCGGGCGTCATCCATACGGAGATGGGCCTGTCGCGCCGAACGCCCGCCGAACTGGCTGCGTACCACGATCTGTACCGGCAACAGACGGCGTTGCGTCGCGTCGGCGAGGCACGGGACATCGCCAACGTCGTGCTGTTTCTCGCTTCCGAGGAATCGTCGTTCATGACCGGGCAGGTGCTCGTCGCCGACGGTGGCGTGAAGGACGGCCTGCTTCGCTGAGCAACATGCCGCCTCGCGCTGGCATCCCGCCGCGGTCTGTCCGCGCCGGCCGAACTTTGACCACCGGGACCTGCACCGGAAATTTCGGACACGAACAGGACACGGGCCTCAGAAAAGACAAAGGGGTTAGCGGGTCTTAACCAGCTAACCCCCGTCATTTTTGGCTCCTCGACCTGGGCTCGAACCAGGGACCTACGGATTAACAGTCCGGCGCTCTACCAACTGAGCTATCGAGGAACAGCCTTGAATTATAGCCAGCTTCCTCGGGCTCTCAGGCCGGACAACTCTAGAGGTCGATCTGCATCGACGCGCGCAAGGTGCGAGGCGCAAGCGGGAACAGGTAGGCGTGGCTGAACTGGTAGGGCGATTCGCGCCAGGCGCGCTTGTCGAACAGGTTGTCGATGCCGGCGCGCCAGGTCACGGTGGTCGCGTCGAATTTGCCCTGCCAGCGTGCGGCCAGATCGACACGGCTCCAGCCCGGGATGCTGGCGCTGTTGTCGGGCAGCACCATTCGGCGGCTCTCGTGCGTGAACCCGGCCTGCAGCGACAACCCGACGACCTGGGGCACGCTGTAGACGGCTTGCAGCTTGAGTGTCTGCGCCGGCACGTTGATCGGCTCCAGGCCGTTGAGGGCGGCAACCTGGCTGCCCTCGCGGCGCGCTTGCAACGCTTGCAGGCCGCCGCGCAGCAGCCAGGCGTCACTGCGCCAGGCGCCGCTGGCTTCAACGCCGCGGTGGCGTGCGCTGCCGTCGGCCTGGCGGGTGCAACTGCCGTCCACATCGCAGGCGCCGAAGTCGGCGAACTGCGGGCGGCGGATGTCGAACCATGCCAGCCCCCACTCCAGCGCCTCGGTGCTGCCCTTCAGGCCGAGTTCGATCTGGCGGCTCTTGATCGCAGGCAAGGCCTCGCCGCTATTGATGTAGCGCGCGCGGCCGGGCACCACGTCGGACTCGACGCCCTGGCCCCAGCTTGCATAGACAAGTTGATCGGTTGTGAGTGCGTAGCTCAGCGCCAGCCACGGTGTCGAAAAGCTCTGCGTGTAGCCGGTCGCGCGCGAGCCGTCGGTGCGAACGCTTTCGCGCTGGAGACGGGTGTGGCGCAGGCCCAGCCAGGCGGTCAGCTCGGGGGTGATGCCGACCGCGTCGCGTGCGTAGAGCTCGGTGGAGCGTTCGTCGCGGTTCGTGTTCTCGTCGGTCAGGTCGGGCGCGGCCGGCGTGATGGCGGTGCCTTGCACGTTGCCGGTGCCGGCGTAGTTGAAGGCCTGGCGCTGGAAGCGGTTCTCGACCCGGCTGCTCAGCGCGCCAAAAGTCAGGTCGTGGCGCACTGCACCGGTGCTCAGCTTGCCGGTGAACGACAGGTCCAGCGCGTCGCTGCGGCGGCGTTCGTTCTCGCTGCGAAAGTCGTACAGGTCGAACGTTCCGTCGGGGCAGTAGCGGTCAGCGTAGTAGGTGCCGTCGGGGGCCGGGTCGGGGCTGAAGCAGCCGAACGGGAAGGCGATGCGGTCGTCGGTCTTCAGCCGCTGGCTAGCCAGGTGCGCGCTGAAGCGCCAGTCGGCGCTCAGGCGCTGCTGCAGGCGCAGCGACGCGGTATTGGCGTCGAACACCACCGGCAGCGACCACGGCTGGTTGTTCAGGTTGATCCGTGGATCGCCGGCCGAGGGCACGCTGTTGCCCAGCATGCTGAAGCCAGGCACGCTGGGCTGCAATCGGTGGCTGGTTTCGACTTCGGCCTCAAGCAGCGTGTCGGCGCCCAGGCGCCAGTCGCCGGCCAGCGCCAGTATGTGGCGCTTGCCTTGCGCGGCCGGCACGCGCGGGTCCAGGCTGGCCGCCGCGGCGTTCACGCGCAGGCCGAAGACGCGGTCGGTGCCGAAGCGACGGCTCAGGTCGAGCGCCGTCGTGAAGCTGGCCGACTGGCGCCATTCGAACGATGCCGAGGTGAGATCTTCGTTGCCCGGCCGCTTGACGACGTAATTGACCAGCCCGCCCGGTGCACTAGTGCCGGCTTGGATGCCGCTGGCGCCTTTGAGCACTTCGATCCGCGCCTTGTTGTCCAGTGGGATCGACGTTTCGGCGCTGATCGGCAGGCCGTCGCGGCGGAAGTTGAAGCGGTTGTCGAGCACGAAGCCACGCACGGTCAGGTAGTCCCAGTAGCCCTCGGTGTTGTAGGCGTCGCTCAAGGCGGGGTCGAAGCCGGTCAGGTCGGACAGGCGTTGCACGCCGTTGTCCTTCAACTGCTCGGCGCTGAACACGCTGCCTTGCAGCGGCGCGCGCCCCAAGGGCACGTCGCCCCAGCCACCGACGCTCACGGTCGGATACGAGCGACCGGTCACGGTGACTGGCGCGAGTTGTGTGGAGGCGCTTGTCTGCGCCCCGACAGGTGCTGCAGCAATCAGCGTCGCGGCGATCATCGGTGAAAGTGAAAGACGAGAAAAGCGTGCCATCGTGGGTTCCAGAGTTCGATGGCAGGTCGGCGGGTCGAGCGCACCACAGAACGCGGCACGCTGAACTTGCTTCCCTGCGCGAGGATTACCTCAATCAGGTTCAAAGGGACTTTCTCAGTCGAAGGCCTGTCGGCCTTCAACACCCCTAGCGATTGCGACGCATGACGCGCCGCGGCGGAATTATGCGCGATCTTGCGGTCCAGCCACGGCGCCAACGGCGCCAACGGCGAAGTTCCATGCTGTAATCGCGCCGGCATTTTGGTGCGGTGGCGTGAAGCTGCACCGCAGATCCGAACCGCCGTCATCGCTGTCGCGAGACAACGATCTCCCTGTCGCCGACCGCCGGCAAGATTCCTCCACCAAAAGCCGCCGGCGTCGGTCTTCAACTCACAATGAAAAAAACCGACAAGGCGCCGGAGGGCTTGGCTGATGTGTGGAATTTGCGGAGTGTTTGACCCGCGCGGCGGTGGCATCGACCCCGGCTTGATCCAGGGCATGACGCGCCTGATGGCTGACCGTGGGCCGGACGAAGAGAGCACCTGGTTCAACGCCTACATCGGCCTGGGCCACCGCCGGCTCACCGTCATCGACCTGGCGGCGGGCGCCCAGCCGGTGTTCAACGAAGACAAGTCCGTGCTGGTGATCTACAACGGCGAGATTTACAACTACCGCCAGGTGCGCACCGAGCTGGAGCGCCTCGGCCATGTGTTCAGCACGCAGACAGACACCGAAGTGATCGTGCACGCCTACGAACAATACGGCGAGGCCTGCGTCGATCACTTCCGCGGCATGTTCGCCTTTGCGGTGTACGACACGCGGCGCAACAAGATCTTCCTGGCGCGCGACCGCTTGGGCGTCAAGCCGCTGTACTACGCCATCGTCGGCGGCAAGCTGTGTTTTGCGTCCGAGGTCAAGCCGCTGTTGCTGGCGCTGAACCGTCCTGTGCGTGCGCCGCTGGCCGCGGTCGACTTCTTCATGAGCACGGGTTACGTGGCCGGCGACCTGACGATGTTCGAAGGCGTGCACCAGTTGCCGCCCGGCCACTTCATGCGCTGGACCGACGGTGCGCCCGAGATCCGGCGCTACTGGGACCTGCCGGACCACCCGGTGGCACCCATCAGCGAAGAAGCCGCCGAGGAGCAACTGGCGGTGTTGCTGCGCGAGAGTGTCGAGCTGTGCATGGTCAGCGACGTGCCGGTGGGCGCATTTCTGAGCGGCGGTGTCGACTCGAGCGTGGTGGCCGCCAACATGGAGGCCCTGAGCCCCGGAAAGGTGAAGACCTTTGCGCTCGGCTTCGACGACAGCCAGGAGCACAGCGAACTTCCCCATGCACGGCGGGTGGCGGCGCACCTGGGCACCGACCACGTCGAGCACATCCTGCGCAGCGACGACTTCTTCGAGGACCTGTCCTCGTTCGTGCTGCGCACCGAAGAGCCCATCGTCGATCCGTCGGGCATCGCGATGTACCACCTGGCGGTGCGCGCACGGCAAGACGTGACCGTGATCCTTTCGGGCGAGGGCGGCGACGAGATCCTGTCGGGCTATCCGATCTACCGCACCATGTCCGGCCTGGATCGCACGCACTCGCTGCGCAGCGCTTCGGGTGCCGCGTTTCTGGCCCGCAAGCTGGGCTCGATGGTCGCGTCTGAAAAGCTCGCCAAGTACCTCGACTGGCTCGGCACCGATCTGGGTTCGGCCTACAAGGGCATGACGAATGATGTGACCGATTCCGTGCGGGACCGCTTCTACGACAACGGTTTTTCCAGCGAAGTTGGCGATGTCGTGGCCAAGCGCTATCGTGAGTTGTTCGATACGCTGGAGCACGGCAACGCCCTCAAGCGAATGGCCTATGTGGATTTCAAGAGCTGGCTGCCCGACAACCAGTTGATCAAGACCGACAAGGTGACGATGGCCGCTTCGGTCGAATTGCGGGTTCCGTTGCTGGACCACAAGCTGGTCGAGTTCTGCATGAGCCTTCCCGCCTCCTTTCGCCTGCGCGGCACCACCGGCAAGTACCTGCTGAAGAAGACGGCCGAGCGCTGGATCCCCAAGTCCGTCGTGCATCGCAAGAAGCAGGGCTTTCCGACGCCGATTGCCCAGTGGTTCAGGCAAGACCTTTTCGACCGTGTGTCGGCCCTCTTGCTGGACCGGCGCGCCGCGGAGCGCGGCTTCTTTCGCCAGGGTTACGTGGAGTCGGTGCTCGCGCGCCATCGCACCGGCAAGGAAGACCTGAGCCGGCGCATCCTCACGTTCGTGATGCTGGAGTTGTGGCACCGAACTTTCGTCGACACTCCCTGCTTGCCGGTCGGCCTGGCCCGGCAAGTCATCGATCGCCGCAGCCAGGTTCGAACCATCTGAGTCAATTTTTCGCGACCATGAGAATCGCCCTCGTCACCCCCATGCTGCCGGTTCCGCACGACCAGACGCGCGGCCGCTACATCCACGAAACCGCGCGCTCGCTGGCCAAGCTGGCACAGGTGCGGGTGTACTTCCAGTCGGTGCGTTACCCGCAGCTGCCGGGCATGAAACCCAAGAGTTTTCTGCACGGCCATGTGCCCGATGACTACTCGCTCGAAGGCGTGGATGTGGAGGCCTTCGAGTACCCCGCCTTCCCGGTGGTCTCGCGCGGGCTCAACGGGTTCGTCAGCGGCTGGGCGCTCAAACCCCGCATCGCTGCCTTCAAGCCCGACGTGGTGCTGGCCTTCTGGGTGTACCCCGACGGTTATGCGGCCATGAAGGTCGCCAGGGCGCTGGGCGTGCCGTCGGTGGTCGGCGCACTGGGCTCGGACATTCATGTGCGTGACGGGCTGAACGCCTGGTTCACGCGCCGCACCATCCACGGCGTGGACGCGCTGCTGACCGTCAGCGAAGCCATGCGGCGCAGCGCCATCGACGAGTACGGCGCCCGGCCGGAGCGTGTGCACACCATCGTGAACGGGTTCAACACGCAGATCTTCGGGCCGGGCAACCAGGCCCAGGCCCGGCAGCAGTTCGGCGTCGGTGCCGACGAACAACTGGTGGTCTACGTCGGCCGTTTCGTTGAGGAGAAAGGGCTGCGCGAGCTGGTCACCGCAGCGCAGCGCCTGGCCAGCCGCAATCAGCGCTTCCGCCTGGTGCTGATCGGCGACGGCGTGATGAAGGCGCAGCTGATGACCCTGGTCGAAGCGGCCAACCTGAAGGGCAAGGTCTACCTGCCCGGCGGCCTGCCGCCCGAAAAAGTCGCGCAATGGATCTGCGCCAGCGACGTGCTCACCTTGCCGAGCTGGTCCGAGGGTTATCCGAACGTGGTGGTCGAAGCGGTGGCCTGCGGCCGGCCGGTGGTGGCCACCGATGTGGGCGGCACCAACGAGATCCTGAACGAAGCCAATGGCATCCTGATTCCGCCGCGCGACGCCGCCGCGCTGGAGTCTGCGCTGGAGCGTGCGCTGGCGCGCACTTGGGATCACGCCGCGATTGCTGCGGCGATGAAGCGCTCGTGGGACGACGTGGCGGTGGAAACACTTGAGGTGTGCCGCAGCGTCATCGCCGGCTTCAAGCGTTGAGCCGCACGCGCCCGATTCCCGGTTCCCGACTCAATCGAAGCTCGGCGACTCCACCCCCAGCACCTTGTGCAGCTTCGGGCTGGTGGTGGTGTATTGCAGGTGGATCGGCTTGTCCGGGAACACATGGGGCGCGGCGCCGAACGCGGCCAGCGCCGCTTCATGGAAGCCCGACAGGATGAGCTTCTTCTTGCCCGGATAGGTGTTCACGTCGCCCACGGCAAACACGCCGGGTACGTTGGTCTCGAAGGTGGCGGTGTTCACCACCACCTGCTTGCGCTCCAGGTCCAGCCCCCATTCGGCAATCGGCCCGAGCTTGGGCGACAGGCCGAAGAACACCAGCAGCACGTCGAGCGGCACCACGCGCGTCACGGCGTCGGTACCGGTGACCTTCAAGCCGGTGAGCCGGTCGCTCGTCTCTTCGATGCCGGTGGCCTGGCCGATCACGAACTGCATCTCGTACGCCTCGCAGAGTTGCTTCATCTTCGCCACGCTGGCCGGCGCAGCCTTGAAGGCGTCGCGCCGGTGCAGCAGGATCACGCTGGCGGCCTTGTGCGGGCCGTCTTGCACGAAGTTGAGCGCCCAGTCCAGCGCAGAGTCGCCGCCGCCGGCGATCACCAGGTTCTTGCCGGCAAACTGGGCCGGGTTCTTGACGCGGTAGAACACCTGGCTGTCGTGGTACTTGTCCAGCCCGTCGACCTTGAGCAGGCGCGGCTGGAACGAACCCACGCCGCCAGCGACGAAGATCGTCTTGCTCAGAAAGCGCGTCCCCTTCGAGGTCTCGACGAAGAATCTTCCGTCGTCCTGCTTGCGCACCAGCCTCACTTCCTGACCGAGGTGGAACACAGCGCCGAACGGCTCGATCTGCTTGAGCAGGTTGTCGGTCAGCTCCTTGCCGGTGCACACCGGCACGGCCGGAATGTCGTAGATCGGCTTGTCGGGGTAGAGCTCGATGCACTGGCCGCCGGGGTAGGGCAGCGAGTCGACGATGTGCGCCTTGATCTCGAGCAGCCCCAGCTCGAACACCTGGAACAGGCCCACCGGGCCGGCACCGACGATCAGCGCATCGGTCTCGATCACTGCCATGGGGTCTGCCCGCGGCCGGCGGCCCGGGCCTACTTGACCAGCTGGTCGAGCTTGCCGGTCTTGTCTTTCCAGTCGTCGGCGTCGGGCAGGCCGCCCTTGCTCTTGGTGATGCTGGGCCACTTCTTGGCCAGCTCGCCGTTGAGCTTGATCATGTGCTGCTGGTCGCCGGGCACGTCTTCTTCGGGCACGATCGCGTTGACCGGGCATTCGGGAATGCAGACCGCGCAGTCGATGCACTCGTCGGGGTCGATGGTCAGGAAGTTCGGGCCTTCGCGAAAACAATCGACCGGACACACGTCGACGCAGTCGGTGTACTTGCAGCGGATGCACGATTCGAGGACGACGTGGGTCATGAAAATGGCTCGTGAGTTGGGGTCTGTGCGGGCAGGCGATTTTACGGCTTGACGTCGGCAACCTCATGTTGACCGAGGTCAAGCGCGCGGCGTTCGGCCCGGGCACCTTGCGACACCGGCAGCGCCCCGGCGCCGACCGTGACCACGCTGGGCCGCCCCGCGTGCAGCATGGCGGCGTGGCCCAGGGTCGCCACCGTGTGCTCGCTGAACAACTGGTCGGGCCAGCCGGCGCGCGACACCACGCAGGCCGGTGTGCCCACTGCCCAGCCGGCCGCGGTCAGGCGGCGCGACAACGCGGCGAGCTGTTTGCCGGCCATGTAGAACACCTCGGTGTCGGCGCTGCGGGTGGCGTGCCTGGCGTGAATCTGCCCTTCGCGCGTCATCGCAGTGCTCAGGCTCACGCTGCGGCCATTGCCGCGGCGGGTCAGCGGGCGCTGGCTCATCGCCGCGGCGGCGAGCGCGGCGGTCACGCCGGGCACCACCTCGGATTCGATGCCCGCCTCGGCCAGTGCTTCGAGTTCTTCTTCGAGCCGGCCGAACACGCTCGGGTCGCCGCCCTTGAGCCGCACCACGGTCTGGCCGGCGAGGGCGTGCTTGACGAGCAGCGCGTTGATCGCGGCCTGCTGCGTGCTGTCTTCGAAGCCGCGCTTGCCCACGTGCACCCAGCGGGCCCGCGGCGCCATGTCGCGCAGGGCAGGGTCGGTTAGCGCGTCGAACAGCACCACGTCGGCGTGTGCCAGCAGGCGCGCGCCGCGCAAGGTGATCAGGTCGGCCGCGCCCGGGCCGGCACCGATGAAGATCACCCGGCGCGCCATCACTGCAGCGCCGCCTTGACCAGCAGCGCGCCGCTGGTGCGGTTGCTGGCCGGGTCGACCACGATCAGCGCACCACCGACGCGGTTGGTCTCGTAGGCCTCGACCGGCAACGGCTGCTGGGTCTCGACGATCACGTGCCCCATCTCGTTGACGGCCAGTTCGTGCGCGTCGATGGCGTCGAGCGTGTGGATGTCCAGGCGACTTTCGATGGACGTGATGCGCGCCTGCACCCAGCGGTTGCCGTGCCGCACCCAGTACTTGCGGCCGATCTGCGCCGGTTCGGTGTCGAGCCAGGCCAAGGTGGCCGAGAAGCGCTGCGAGGCCTGCACCGTCTGCGGCGTGGCGATCCAGTCGCCGCGCGACACGTCGAGCTGGCGGTCGAGCACCACGCCGGCCGACTGGCCGGCTTCGGCGCCGTCCACCACGTCGCCGGCCAGGCGCACCTGAGCCACGATCGCCGTCTGGCCGCTCGGGAAGAGTTGCACCGCATCGCCGGCCTTGATGCGGCCGTGCGCGATGCGGCCCCACAAGGTGCGCGGCTGGTTGCCGGTGCCTTCGCCGTCGCGCGCGACGTATTGCACCGGGATCAACAGGTCGCCGTCCTTGCGCTCTTGCGCGGTGGGCAGGCTTTCCAGCAACTGCAGCAGCGACGGGCCGTCGTACCAGGGGGCGTCCAGCGGCTGCGTCACGTTGTCCCCGCGCAGCGCGGACACCGGGATGATGCCGGCCACGCGGATGCCCGCGTGTTCCGCAAACGCCAGCAGCGCATCGCGCACCGCGGTGTAGGCCTGCGCCGGGTCGGCCACGGCGTCTGTCTTGTTGATCGCGAACACGATGCTGGGCACGCGCAGCAGGTGCGCCAGCAGCGCGTGGCGGCGGGTTTGCGCGAGCAACGCGATCGGCTTGGCGAGCGTGTCGAGCTTGGTGATGTCCACCAGCACCACCGCCGCATCGCTGCCGGCCGCGGCGGTGACCATGTTGCGCGTGTACTGCTCGTGGCCCGGCGCATCGGCGATGATGAACTTGCGCGTCTTGGTGGCGAAGTAGCGGTAGGCCACGTCGATCGTGATGCCTTGTTCGCGTTCGGCTTCCAGGCCGTCGGTCAGCAGTGACAAGTCGATGGGCGCACCTGCGGCCTTCTTCTCCAAGGTGTCGAGCTGGTCGGCCAGGATGGCGCGGCTGTCGAACAGCAGGCGGCCGATCAGCGTGCTCTTGCCGTCGTCGACACTGCCGGCGGTGAGGAAGCGCAGGGCGCGGTGGTCTTTCACGACTGCGGTTTCCATCAGAAGTAGCCCTCTTTCTTGCGCCGCTCCATCGACGCATCCGACGTGCGGTCGTCCATGCGCGTGGCGCCGCGTTCGCTGATCGTGACCTTCAGTGTCTCGGCGACGATCTCGGTGGCGCTGGTGGCCGGGCTCTCGACCGGGCAGGTGCAGGTCATGTCGCCGACGGTGCGAAAGCGCACTTCGGCGGTCTCCACCGACTCACCCGTTTCGACCGGCGTGACCTCGGTCAGCGGAACCAGCAGCCCCTTGCGGCGGATCACCTGGCGGTCGTGCGCGAAGTACAACGAGGGCAGCGGGATGTTCTCGCGCGCGATGTACAGCCACACGTCGAGCTCGGTCCAGTTGCTGATCGGGAACGCGCGCATGTGTTCGCCCTGGCGGATGCGGGTGTTGAACAGCGTCCACAGTTCGGGTCGCTGCTCCTTGGGCTGCCATTGGCCGAAGCTGTCGCGGTGGCTGAAGATGCGCTCCTTGGCGCGCGCCTTCTCTTCGTCGCGCCGCGCGCCGCCCATCAACACGTCGAAGCGGTGTTCCTCGATCGCCTCGAGCAGCGCCACGGTCTGGTGGCCATTGCGCGATTCGAGCGGGTGCGAGAGGCGCACGGTGCCGCGCTTGATCGAGTCTTCGAGGTGGCCGACCACCAGCCGCTCACCCATCTCGGCCACGCGCCGGTCGCGGAACTCGATCACTTCGGGGAAGTTGTGGCCGGTGTCCACGTGCAGCAGCGGGAAGGGCAGGCGGCCCTTGTACTCGCCAGCGTTTGTGTCACCAGCCGCGCCCTTGCTCTTGAACGCCTTCTCGGCCAGGCGCAGCACCACGCACGAGTCCTTGCCGCCGGAGAACAACAGGGCAGGGCGCTCGAACGCGGCCACCGTTTCGCGCAGGATGAAGATGGCTTCTTCTTCGAGCCAGTCGAGGTGGGTGTGGTCGAGCTGCGGGAGCAATTGTTCGACCGTCAACGGCGCATTCATGGGCGGGTTCCGATCATCGACACGGCGGGTTCATCTTCCTTGACGTGCAGGCCGCATTCTTTGGCGTCCTCGTCTTGGCTCCGGCCGGGCTCTGGCGAGCCCTTAACTTCGGCTGCGCCGAAGTGAGCCTGCGCCGAAACGAGACCGCCAACTGCCTCGCTGCGCGAGGCGTCCGCCGCTGGCGCGTCGGAGGAATGCGGCTTCACATGCAAGCCGCATTCTTTGGCGTCCTCGTTTTCCCACCACCAGCGGCCGGCGCGGAAGGGTTCGCCCACCGCGATCGCGCGCGTGCACGGCGCACAGCCGATGCTGGGCATGAACTGGTCGTGCAGTGCGTTGTAGGGCACGTCATTCGCAGCGATGTAGTGCCACACGTCAGCCCAGCTCCAGTCGGCCAGCGGGTTGACCTTGGTGCGGCCCGTCTCTCCACCATTCGGGTCCACTTCACTGAACGGCACGATGGCGCGCGTGTCCGATTGTTCGCGGCGCAGCCCGGTCACCCAGGCCGTCTTGCCGTCAAGCATGCGCGAGAGCGGTTCGAGCTTGCGGATGTGGCAGCAGGCCTTGCGCAGCTCGATGCTCTCGTACATCGCGCGCTCGCCTTTTGTCTTGACGAACTGCACCACCGATTCGGCAACCGGCTTGAATGCCTCGACCTTCATGCCGAAACGCTGCTCGATGCGCGGGATCAGCGCCAAGGTCTCGTTGTGCAGTTGGCCCGTTTCGAGCGTGGCGATCGAGATGCCAAGGTAGTGGCGCGCGATCATGTGCGTGATGACCATGTCCTCGGCGCCCAGGCTGGTGGCCTGCACGATGCGCCCGGTGTGTTCGGCGGCGGCACGGCGCAACACTTCGACGCTGTGCGCGACGCGGGCGTCGAAACCTTCAGTGGCGCGGGCGTACAGCGTGACGGCGCTCATATCGAAGCCCCCTGGTTCACGAACTCGCTCGCCTCGCGCGCCAGCGCGTCGGCCGTTCCCGGCGGATGGGCGAACAACGGCCGGTTGTCGCGCACGTCACCTTGGTAGTGGCCGCGAAACAGCGCGAGCGTGCGCTCGGCGACTTCGATCGACTGATCCGAGCGCAGCACCACCGCATCGAACCCTGTGCGGGCCAGCAGCGGCACCATGTCCACCAGCACTTCGCCGATAGCCCGCACCTCGCCCTTGAAGCGGTAGCGCGAGCGCAGCAGGCGCGCCTGGCTGTAGGCGCGGCCGTCGGTCCACTTCGGGAAGTGCAGCGCCAGCAGCGAGAAACGCGCCAGGTCGGCGGCCACGTCTTCCACGTCGGCATCGTTGGCTAGCTTCAGCCCGACCGGCACGCCCGCCGGCCACTGCGCACGCGCGGCGTGCCATTGCGGCAGGTCCAGCAGCAGGTAGGGTTCGGCGTTGATGCTGACCGGCGGGCCGTCTTCGCCGCCGAGTGCGTGCCAACGGTCCTTGTTCGGGGTGATGAACTGCATGATCTGTTCCTTCCCGGTCAGGCCGCGTGGGCCGATTGGGCGGCCTGGGCCGTGCTGCGCCGCACCGCGTTGGCCGTGGCCTTGAACGGCTCCAGCCCAATGCGCTTGACGGTGTCGATGAAGCGTTCGTTGGCGGCCCGCTGGGCGCGGTAGGTGTCGACCACCGCCTCGATCGCATCGGCCACCTCGTCGGCCGCGAACGACGGCCCGATCACCTTGCCGGGCACGGCCGCGCCGCTGATCAATGAGCCGTCGGAGCCGCCGAGCGAGACCTGGTACCACTCCTTGCCGTCCTTGTCGACGCCGAGCACGCCGATGTGGCCGCTGTGGTGGTGGCCGCAGGAGTTGATGCAGCCGCTGATGTGCAGGTCGATGTCGCCGATGTCGTAGAGCTCGTCCAGGTCGGCATACCGTTCGGTCAGCTCGGCCGCGAGCGGGATCGAGCGCGCGTTGGCCAGCGCGCAGAAATCGCCGCCGGGGCAGGCGATCATGTCGCTGAGCAGGCCGATGTTGGGCGACGCAAAACCGGCGTCGCGCGCGGCGTTCCACAACGCCACCAGGTCGCTCTCGCGCACCCAGGGCAGCAGCAGGTTCTGGTCGTGCGTGACACGCAGTTCGGCGTGGCTGAAGCGTTCAGCCAGCGCCGCGGCGGCCTCCATCTGCACGTCGGTCGCGTCGCCCGGGGCAATGCCGGCGCGCTTGAGCGACAAGGTCACCGCCCGGTAGCCGCGCAGCTTGTGGCCGTGCACGTTGCGTTGCAGCCAGCGCTTGAAGGCGGGCGAGTCTTCGATCGGCGGCGACGGCGCCCGGCCATCGGCCGAGATGCCTTCCGGCAACTCGAAACTCCGGCTCACGCGGTCGAGCTCGGCCTGCGGGATCAGGTGCGCGCTGCCGTCCACGTCGTCGCTCAGGATGTGCGCGAACTCGGTCGCCACCGCGTCGATGAACTTCTGCCCTTCGGCCTTGACGAGGATCTTGATGCGCGCCTTGTACATGTTGTCGCGCCGGCCGTAGCGGTTGTACACACGCACGATCGCCTCGATGAACAGCAGGATCTGCTGCCATGGCAGGAATTCGCGGATCACGGTGCCGACGATCGGCGTGCGCCCCATGCCGCCGCCCACCAGCACCTTGAAGCCGACCTCGCCAGCGTCGTTCTTCAGCATCTGCAGGCCGATGTCGTGCCAGCCGATCGCGGCGCGGTCTTCCTTGGCGCCGGTCACGGCGATCTTGAACTTGCGCGGCAGGAACGCAAACTCCGGGTGCAAGCTGCTCCACTGGCGCATGATTTCGCAGTACGGGCGCGGGTCGACCACCTCGTCGGCGGCCACGCCGGCCAGGCCGTCGCTGGTGATGTTGCGGATGCAGTTGCCGCTGGTCTGGATGCCGTGCATGTCCACTGCGGCCAGCGCGTCCATCACCTCGGCGCTCTTGACCAGCGGGATCCAGTTGTATTGCAGGTTCTGGCGGGTCGTGAAGTGGCCATAACCGCGGTCGTACTCGCGTGCAATCACCGCCAGCGCGCGCAGCTGTTTTGCGCTCAACTCGCCATAGGGCACGGCGACGCGCAGCATCGGTGCGTGGCGCTGGATGTACCAGCCGTTCTGAAGCCGCAGCGGCTTGAACTCTTCGTCGCCCAGCTTGCCGGCGAGGTTGCGCTCGAGCTGGTCGCGGTATTGCGCGGCGCGCTGGTGGACAAAGTGGCGGTCGAAGGCGGTGTATTGGTACATGGTCAGTGGATCGTGTTCAGTGGATCACCTTGAGGCCGGCGGTCACGAGCGACAGGCACAGCAAGGTGCGCACCAGCTTTTCCGGCATCTTGCGGGTCAGTTGTGCGCCCAGCCAGATGCCGGGCATGGAGCCGATCAGCAAGGAGCCCAGCAGTTCCCAGTTCACGTGCCCCAGGGTGGCGTGGCCGATGCCGGCCACCAGTGTCAGCGGCACGGCGTGGGCAATGTCGGTGCCGACCACGCGGTGCGACTCCAGGCGCGGGTACAGCAGCATGATCAGGGTCGCACCGATCGCGCCCGCGCCGATGGAGCTGAGCGACACCAGCACACCCAGCACCAGGCCCGACACCACGGTCAGCAACGCCTTGCGGCGCTCCGGCACCCAGCGTTCCAGCTTCAGCCCGACCTGGTGCCAGAGCTGCCGGAAGGCCACCGTCACCGCCGTCAGCAACAGAGCAATGCCGAGCGAAAAGGTCAAGGCACTGGCCCAGCCCTTGGTGACGCCGGTGAAGTGCATCAGCGCGATAGTCGCCAGCGAGGCCGGAATGCTGCCCGCCAGCAACAGGCCGGTGATGCGCCAGTCCACATGCCCGGCGCGGTGGTGCGATACCGAGCCCGCCATCTTGGTGATGGCGGCAAACCACAGGTCGGTGCCGATCGCCACCGCCGGGTGCAGCTTGAAGACCGACAGCAGCAGCGGCGTCATCAGCGAGCCGCCGCCCACGCCAGTCATGCCGACGATGGCGCCCACGCCGAAACCGCTCAGAACTGCAATCAGGTCCATGAAATTCCAGATGTTGAAGCCGTGACACCGGGCGGCCCGGTCACGGCAGAGGCGAACTGTAGGAGTGCTTCATATGTATGAAAAGAACTTATTTCTTGGTTGGTTATGGCTACGGGGAATATAGACGGTGCGCGAGGCCTCCTAGAATGCCCCGATGGGCAACGGTCACGCTTCGCGAACCCCGGCCGGCCCGGCCTGGACCCGGCGCGGCTGGATCGCTGTTCAAATGGCGGGTCTTGCCGGCCTGGCGGCCTGCCAGACAGCGCCTAAACCAAGCTCGGTCGAAGCGCCGCCGGTGCTCGAGCCGCCTGCCCCGCCGCCGGCCCCAGACATCCCCAAACCTCCGCCCCGCCCGCCGCGAATCGGCCTGGCCCTCGGCGGCGGCGCGGCGCGCGGCTTTGCGCACATCGGTGTGATCCAGGTGCTGGAGGAGGCCGGCTTCAAGCCCGACCTGATCGTCGGCACCTCGGCAGGCAGCTTGGTGGCGGCGCTCTATGCCTCTGGCAAAACCGGCGCCGAGCTGGCGACCCTGGCCGACGCAATGGACGAAACCGCCTTCACCGACTGGTCCTACCCTGGCCGTGGGCTGATCCGCGGCGAGGGCCTGGCCAAATTCGTGCGCGAGCACACCGGCGGCCGCACCATCGAACAATTGCCCCTGCCGCTGGGCATCGTCGCCACCGACCTGGAAAACGGCCAGCCGATCCTGTTCCAGCGCGGCGACGTGGGCACCGCGGTGCGGGCGTCCAGCGCTGTGCCGGCGGTGTTCCAGCCGGTGCGAATCGGCGCGCGCGAGTACGTGGACGGTGGGCTGGTGGCCCCGGTGCCGGTGCGCTTTGCCAGGCAGATGGGAGCCGAGCTGGTGATCGCGGTCGACATTTCGGCCGCGCCCGAAGGCAACGCCACCGGCGACGCCATGCGCATGCTGCTGCAGACCTTCGCGATCATGGGCCGCAGCATCAACAACTTCGAGCTGCGTGACGCCGACCTGGTGCTGCGGCCGGCCTTGCCCGGCGTGTCGGGGGCCGACTTTGCAGCGCGCAAACGTTCGATCCAGGCGGGCCGGGCGGTGGCGTTGGCCAACCTGGCAGACCTGCGCGCCCGGTTTGCCGCCAAGACGCGCTGAAAGCGGCGGCCCCAAAAAACAGCGGCCCGGTGTTGCCACCGGGCCGAAAAAGGTACCTTGAAGGGAGAAACCAAAGGTACCGAGGAGACAACCTTCCAGAGAGCCGCAAGGGTCACTTGCGGAACCGGTCAGAGGGGTCGCCTCGGCAAAAGTTCAGGCCGGCAACAAAAAATTACGCGGCCTGCCCGGTTCGCCCTGAGCTCTATCAGGCAGCGCGCTTGCTCTTGGCAGCGGCTTGGGTGGCCTTGACGGCGGTCGAGGTCAGCGCCTGGAAGTTGGCTTCGGCAACGTCAGCAGCTTGCTTGCTGGGCTTTTGCACGCCGTCGAAGGCGTTGTTGGCAGCGGCGACGGCCGACTTCACCAGGGCAACCACGTTCTCGCTGCCGGCCGGGGCGTTCTTGACGGCGGTGTCGACCACGGCCATGAACTTCTTCTGCGCGTCGGCGGTGGTGGCTTCGGCAACCTTGGTCACTTCGGCGCCGGTCGAGGCGGCGATGTCATACAGGTGGCGGCTGTAAGCGGCGGCCTTCTCGGCAGCGGGTTGCAGCAGGCCGGCTTGCAGGGCCATCAGTTCTTGCGCGTCTTTCACCGACATGGCGGCCTTGGTCGAGGCGGCGGCTTCAGTCAGCGCGGTGCGCGCGACTTGCAGGTTCAGCTCGACGAGCTTCTCGACGCCTTCGAACGCCTTGTTGGTCAGGCCGAAGAGGGTTTCGACGTTGGCCTTGTGGGAAGCCAGGATCTGTTCGGTGGTCAGCATGTTCAATCTCCAAGAGGGTTTAAGTTAAGCTTTGCTGCAATTTGCTGCACTGCAACATGGACTGAAGTATAACGAGCCCGAAAGACATTGCAAGGGCTTTTTGCTGCGTCGCAACAATCTAGGCGGCAGCTTCTAAACAGTGCCGGGCGGCACAATCGCGGCCGGACCGCCTCGACGATGCAAGCCTTCTATTCCGACCACTTCGCGCTGCCCTTGCCCGCGGGGCACAGCTTCCCGATGGGCAAGTACCTGCTGTTGCGCGAACGGCTGGCCGCCTTGGACTGGCTGGTGATGAAGGAGGCCCCGGCCGCGAGCGACGGCGAACTGGCGCTGGCCCACACACCGGCCTACATTTCGGCGGTGATCGAGGGCCAACTCAGCGCCGCCGCGCAGCGCGAGATCGGTTTTCCGTGGAGCGCCTTCATGGTCGAGCGCTCGCGCCGCTCGGTGGGCGCCACCCTCGCCGCGGCGCGCGCTGCGTTGCAGGAGGGGGTGGCCGCCAATCTGGCCGGTGGCACCCACCATGCCAGCGCCGACAAGGGCTCAGGCTACTGCGTGTTCAACGACATCGCGGTGGCCGCCCGGTTGCTCCAGGCCGAATGGCACCGCAGCCGTCGCAGCCTGCTGCGCGTGGCGGTGATCGACCTGGACGTGCACCAGGGCAACGGCACTGCCGCGATCTTTCGCGAGGACCCGACCGTGTTCACCCTGTCGATGCATGGCGCGCGCAACTTCCCGTTCCGCAAGGAGCACAGCGATCTCGACGTGGACCTGCCCGACGGCTGCACCGACGCGCCCTACCTGCAGGCGCTGGACGAGGCCCTGGCGGAACTGTGGCGCCGCCACGAGCAGGCCCCGCCCGGCCTGATCTTCTACCTGGCCGGCGCTGACCCGCACGAAGGCGACCGGCTCGGCCGCCTGAAACTCAGCACCGCCGGCCTGGCCGAGCGCGACCGGCGCGTGCTGGCGGCCGCGCGCGAGCGGCGCATTCCGGTGGCGATCTCGATGGGCGGCGGTTATGGCCGGATCATCGAAGACACCGTCGAGGTCCAAGTCGGGACCTTCGTGCAGGCGTTGCAGAGCTGGCAGCAATGGAACAATGCCGCTGTCCCAAACCGATCGACCCCCGCTTTGCAAGGGTCCCTGTGAGCCCCAAGAATCCGACGCCCCCCACGCCCCCCACGCCAGAACAGATCGCGCTGGTCGACGCGGCAATAGCCACCCGCCGCTCGCTGCGCGCCTTTCTGCCCACGCCGGTCGCGCGCGAGACGGTCGCGCAGATCCTGGCCGTGGCCTCGCGTGCGCCCTCGGGCACCAACACCCAGCCGTGGCGCGTGTACGTGCTGACCGGCGAGGCCAAGACCGGCTTGTCGCGCAAGATCCGCGCGGCCTACGACGACCCCGTCGAGCGCGCCACCCACACCGAGGAGTACGCCTACTACCCGACGGAGTGGAAGTCGCCCTTCATTGACCGGCGCCGCAAGGTCGGCTGGGACCTGTATGGCCTGCTCGGCATCGGCAAGACCGACAAGGAGCGCATGCACGCGCAGCACGGCCGCAACTATCACTTCTTCGACGCGCCGGTCGGGCTGATCTTCACGATCGACCGCGTGCTGCGCCAGGGCAGCTGGCTTGATTACGGCATGTTCCTGCAGAGCGTGATGGTGGCCGCGCGCGGGCGCGGGCTGGACACCTGCCCGCAGGCCGCGTTCATGCAGTTCCACCGCATCATCACCGCGCACGTGGGAGCGCCGGACAACGAGCAGGTGGTGTGCGGCATGGCGCTCGGCCACGCCGACCCGGCGGCGGTCGAGAACACGCTGGTCACCGAGCGCGAGCCGGTGGCCGGCTTTGCGCGGTTTCTGGATTGAGAGGCCGAGATGAGTGCAATTCCTGTCGAGTTCGTTCTGTTCGCCGTGGTGCTGCTGGGCGTGGCGTTGTTTCACCACTTCACCCTGCCGATTGCGTTAGGGGGTGCGGTGGTGATCGCGGTGTACAAGATTTTCTTGTCGCCGTTTGTCACCGGTGCTGGCCTGGGCGGCTTCTTGGCGCACCTGAGCCATGAGTGGGTGATCCTGGTCAACCTGCTGTTGCTGCTGCTCGGTTTTGCGCTGCTGGCCAAACACTTCGAAGAAAGCGAGGTGCCGGCCATGCTGCCGCGCTACCTGCCCGACGACTGGAAGGGTGGCTTCGTGCTGCTGGTGCTGGTGTTCGTGCTGTCGGGGTTCCTCGACAACATCGCCGCAGCCATGATCGGCGGGGCGATTGCGCACACCGTGTTCAAGGGCAAGGTGCACATCGGCTACCTGGCGGGCATCGTGGCCGCCTCCAACGCCGGCGGCGCGGGCAGCGTGGTGGGCGACACGACCACCACGATGATGTGGATTGCCGGCATCTCGCCGCTGGAGGTGCTCGAGGCCTACATCGCCTCCAGCGTGGCCTTGGTGATCTTCGGCATCCCGGCGGCGTTGCAACAGCACAAGTACTCGCCGATCCAGAAAGACGCCTCTGCCAACGCCCACATCGACTGGGTGAGGGTCGGCGTGGTCGCGTTCATTCTGCTGGCGGCGGTGGCCGTCAACGTGCTCGTCAACACGCGCTTCAATGCGGTGTCGGACACCTTTCCGTTCCTCGGCGCTGCCGTTTGGGCGGCGCTGCTGCTGACCGCCGTGCTGCGCAAGCCCGACTGGTCCTTGCTGCCGGGTGCGTTCAAGGGCTCGGTGTTCCTGCTCTCGCTGGTGCTGTGCGCGTCGATGATGCCGGTGGAAAAATTGCCTGCGGCGTCGTGGCAATCGGCGCTCGGCCTGGGCTTCCTGTCGGCAGTGTTCGACAACATCCCGCTCACCGCGCTGGCCATCAAGCAGGGCGGCTACGACTGGGGCTTTCTGGCCTACGCGGTGGGCTTCGGCGGCTCGATGATCTGGTTCGGCTCGTCGGCCGGCGTGGCCTTGTCCAACATGTACCCCGAGGCACGTTCGGTCGGCCTGTGGCTGCGCCACGGCTGGTTCGTCGCGGTGGCCTACGTGGTGGGCTTTTTCGTGATGCTGGCGATCATCGGCTTCCACCCTGGCAGCACGCCGCGCGGCAGTGCGGCGCCGGCCGTGGTGGCGCCGGCCAAGTAGCCCCTGGAGGTTGGCGATGAAACTTCAAGTCTTGGCCGCGCGGGCGGTGTTCCCCGAGTCGGTTGCGCGGCTGCGCGAGCACTTCGACGTCGAGACCAATGACAGCGACGAGGTCTGGCCGCAGCCCGAGCTGATCCGCCGCCTGCAGGGCAAGGCCGGTGTGTTTGTCACCGGCGCCGAGAAGATCGACGAGCCGCTGCTGGCCGCATGCCCCGAGTTGCGTGCCGTGTGCAGCATGGCGGTGGGCTACAACAACATCAACGTTCCGGCCTGCACCGCCCGCGGCGTGTTGGTCAGCAACGCACCCGACGTGCTGACCGAAACCACCGCCGACTTCGGCTTCGCGCTGATGATGGCCACCGCGCGCCGCATCACCGAGAGCGAACATTTTTTGCGCCGCGGCGAGTGGACGAAGTGGAGCTTCGACATGTTCGCCGGCGCCGACGTGCACGGTGCCACCCTGGGCGTGCTCGGCATGGGCCGCATCGGCCAGGCGATTGCGCGGCGCGGCGCGCTCGGCTTCGGCATGAAGGTGCTGTACCACAACCGCTCGCGGCTCGACGCAGCGATCGAGGCCCAGCTCGGCGCGCGCTGGACTGACAAGACCACGCTGCTGCGCGAGTCCGACCACCTGGTGATCGTGGTGCCGTACAGCGCGGCGTCGCACCACCTCGTCGGCGCGCTCGAACTGGGCTTGATGAAGCGCAGCGCCACGCTCACCAACATCGCCCGCGGCGGCGTGGTGGACGATGTGGCGCTGGCCGCAGCGCTGCGCGCTCGACGCATTGCTGCCGCCGGGCTCGATGTGTTCGAGGGCGAGCCGGCGGTGCACCCCGATCTGCTGCGCGTGCCCAACGTGGTGCTCACGCCGCACATCGCCAGCGCCAGCATTCCAACCCGGCGCGCGATGGCCGAGCTGGCGATGGACAACCTGCTCGCCGCGCTCGGCGTGGGGCCGAACGCCGGCAAGCCGCCAACGGCGCTGAACCCCGAGGTGTTGGCCAAAGCTTGAAGGGCGCGGCACCTCGGCAATGCTGCCTATGGACAGCCGCAGGTCCGGCCCATAAGCTGCGCCGACCCCACGTGAGGACGCCGCCACCATGCTGACCGAAGCCCAACTGCGCCAGATCCTGCCGCTGCTGCCGCTGCCCAAACTGCAGCAGTACCTCCCGCACCTGAACGAGGCCATGCAGATCTACGCGGTCAACACCTTGCCGCGCACCGCCGCCTTCGTGGCGCAGACGGCGCACGAGTCGGCCCAGTACACGCGTTTGCTCGAGAGCTTGTTCTACACCAAGGCCAGCGGGCTGATGGCCACCTGGCCCAAGCGCTTCCCGACCGAGGCGTCGGCCTTGCCCTACGTGCGCAACGAGGAGAAGCTCGCCAACTTCGTCTACGCCAGCCGCATGGGCAACGGCGACGGCGCCAGCGGTGACGGTTTTCGCTTCCGCGGGCGCGGCATCATCCAGCTGACCGGGCGCGAGAAGTACCGCCTGACCGGCGAAGCATTGGGAGTCGATTTGATCGGCAGCCCTGAATTGGCGCAGACGCCGGAGATCGCGTTCAAGGCTGCTGGGCTCTTCTGGACCAGCAGCCGGCTCAATGAACTGGCCGATGCGGGCGATTTCAAGACCATCACGCAGCGCATCAACGGCGGGCAGAACGGCGCCGCCGATCGGCTCAAGTACTTCGAGGCGGCCCAGCGTGTGCTGCTGGCCACCGGCTTCATTGGCGACCCGCCGCTGACCCGTGGTGCGCGCAAGCCCCCAGCGGCGCGCCTGCTGGCCGCCGACCCTGGCCCGTGGGGCAGCGGCAAGGAAGGCGGAGGCGAGGCCGTCGAGAAGAAGGTAGCGGTGAAGAAGGCCACCGCAAAGAAGCTTGTCGCAAAGAAGGCACCGGCAAAGAAGGCGGCAGCAAAGAAGGCGCCCGCAAAGAAGGCTCCCGCTGGAAAAGCCGCTGCCAAGAAGGCTCCCGCGAAAAAGTCCGCTGCCAAGAAGTCGCCAGTCAAGAAGGCCCCGGCGAAAAAGGCCGCCGCCAAGAAGACACCTGCCAAGAAGGCCGCACGCCGATGACACCACCTCGCCTGCGCTGGTGGCGCTACCTGTGGGCCGCGCCCGCCAGCGCCGTCGGCCTGCTGCCGGCCGGCCTGGCCTGCACGCTGGGCGCCAGCGCGCGAGTGGCCGACGGCGTGCTCGAAGTGGCGGGCGGCAGGCTGGCCCGCTGGCTCGGCGCGGTGCCGGCTTGCGGCGGTTTTGTCGCGATCACGTTCGGCCATGTGGTCATTGGCCAGAGCCACGCGGTGCTGGCCGAACTGCGTGCCCACGAGCACGAACACGTGCGCCAGTACGAACGCTGGGGCGTGCTGTTCTTTGCTGCGTACCTGGGCTCCAGCGCCGTGCAGTGGCTCAACGGCCGCGGCGCCTACCGGCACAACCGTTTCGAATGCCAGGCACGTGCCGCAGCGGCGCGCGCGGCGTGCGGCCCGTCGTCGTCGCCTTCTTCGCCTCAGCGATAACGCGCCACCTCCAGTTCAGACAGCGCCGCCGCCTGGTTGCCCCAGGCATGGCGCACATGGCTCAACAGCGCTGAGAGTTCCGCATTCGACAGGCTCTGCGCAAACGGCGGCATGCCGTGCGGGCGCGGGTTGCCGGCAGTCGCGGGCAGGAAGCCGCCTTCCAGTACCCCGCGCACCAGGTTGGCAGGCGGTTCCATCAGCACGGTCGGGTTGCGGGCGAGAGCCGGGTAGGCGCCGGGAAGCCCTTGGCCCTCGTCGCCGTGGCAGGTTGCGCAGCGGTCTTTGTAGATTCTCTGGCCGGCCTTGAGCAGGGCGGGTGACGGCAGGTCACGCTCGCGCATCGGCGTCGGTGTCGGTGTCGGAGGACTGGCAGGCAACGCCGCCAGGAACAGCGCGATGGCCTGCAGGTCGGCGTCGAGCAGGTGCTGGGTGCTATTGAACACCACCTCGGCCATCGGCCCGCTGGCCGTGCGGTTTGGCGACCGGCCCGTCTTCAGCAGCATGACCGAGTGCGCTAGCTGATCAGCCTTGGAAGCAGCGCCGGCCGCGGGCCCCAAGCCCGGCGCGAACCAGTTGAGCTGCGGAATCAATCCGCCCGCCAGTTCTGGAGTCTCGTCGATACCGCCGAGCCGCCCGCGCGGTGCGTGGCAGGCGTTGCAATGCCCCGGCCCGCGCACCAGGTAGGCGCCGCGGTTCCATTCGGGGCCCCTGCGCGCATCGGGCTGGAACACGCCGGGCCGGAAGTACAAGGCCCGCCACACCGCCAGCGCAGCTTGGGTGCTGTACGGGAAGGCCAGTTCGTGCGGGCGGTTCGCTTGCACGGCCGGCGGCACCGTGCTCAGGTAGGCGAACAGCGCGTCTGAATCGGCCCGCGTGATCTGCGTGAAGCTGGTGTACGGGAAGGCTGGGTAGAGCAGGTGGCCGTCGCGCGAGCGGCCGTTGTGCATCGCGCGCCAGAAGTCGCCCGCCGTCCACGCACCCAGACCGGTTTGCGGGTCGGGCGTGAGGTTGCCGGCGAAGACCACGCCGAACGGCGTCGGGATGCCCAGGCCGCCGGCATACGCGGCGCCGCCGGGCAGCGTGTGGCAGCCTGCACAGTTGCCGGCGGCGGCGAGGTAGCGGCCGCGTTCGGCGAGCGCGGCGCCTGGGTCTGCTGCGCCTGGGCCTGCCGATGCGTTCGCCCCGGTCGCGTCACTCTCATCACGCAGGTTCAGCGCGACGATGGCGGCCGTGCCCAGCAGCGCCGCCAGCAGCAGCCCGGCCAGCAGGCGCTTCACCGCGGCGACCCGGTGGGCGCCGGCAGGCCGCCACAGGCAGTCGAGGCTGCAGCGCCGGTCGGGGCTGGAGCCTGCGCCACCGCCTTGGCATCGGCCGGCACCGGTTGCGACGCCAGCCACATCGACAGCGCCGCAATGTCCTGCGGCCCCAGCAGCGCCACCACGCGCGCCATGCAGTCGGGCGCCACGGCGCTGCGCAGGCCGGTTTTCCAGGCCCCGAGCTGGGCGTTGAGGTAGTCGCGCGGCAGGCCCACCAGGCCGGGTGCGTCAGGCAGCACGCCGGTCATCGCCTGGCCGTGGCAAGACACGCAGGCCGGGATGCCGCGCGCCTTGTCGCCAGATTTCACCAGCTCGGCGCCCCGCGCCAGCCCTTGCGGCGTGGTGGGGCCGGGCTGCGGCAGCGGGTAGGGCAGATCGAGTTGTGCGAAGTAAGCGGCGATCTCGTTCAGGTAGTCGTCGGACAGCAGCTTGACCATGTGCGTCATCGGCGCATATCCGCGCCGCCGCTCGCGAAAGTTCAGGAGCTGCCGGAACAGGTACTCCTGCGGCTTGCCGGCGATGCGCGGGTAGTAGCCGTCGCTGGCGGCGCGGCCTTCGCGGCCATGGCAGGCGGCGCAGGCCTGCATGCGCTGGGCCATCGAATCGGCAGGTGGGGGCGGGTCGGCGGCGCGTGCGGGCTGTAGAAGCGCCAGCGGAAGGGTCAGCAGAAGGAAGAAGGCGAGTCGCATCGGCTCAGGCGAAGTTGGCCGCCGAAATGAAGCACGGCGCAGGGATGCTGCGCCGTGGTGTGTAGAGCGCGAGCGGATCAGGGAATGTAATTCAGCCCCTCAGGCAGCGGCCCGGCAATGGGCACTTCGAAGAACGGCCCGGCCGCATCGGGGTCGACGACCATCGTGCCGCGGGTCGCGAAGAAGATCGCGATCTGCGTTTGCGCCATCACCGCGAACGGTGCGGTTTGCGCTGCGCCGATGTTGGTGAGGAACGTGTGCGGGTTCTTCGGCACGGCGCCCGGCGCGGCAGGGTTGTTGAAGGGGTTCAGCGCAACGGCCAGGTCATTGCGGAAGTAGGTGAGACGGTCGCTCAGATCGCCGGCACGAATGATCGCCGAACTGGTCGGGTTGGGCACGGTCGAGTCGCCCTTGGCGACCTGGAAGATCACTGGCTTGGCCGCATGGCCGCGCGGCGGATCCTTGCGGATCAGCGACGCATACGACACCGGGTTGCCGGCCTGCTGCACCCATTCGTTGCGGTCGAGCAGCTGCTGGATCGCGGTGGCGCCCGGCACGGTGTTGATCACCGTCGGCAGGTCGCGCAGCGGGATGTTCTCGTTGAAGTTGAACGGCACCGGCAAAGCTGCCGTTGGCGCGAGGTTCAGCAGTTGCGGCTGGCGCAAGGCGAGCGAAAGCCCCGTCAAGCCGCGGAATGCGCCCAGGCGCGCGATCTCGGTGATCGAGCCGCCCGGCACGTTCGGCACGCCGGCCTCGATGCCGTCTTCAACGCCGAGGAAGATGGTGCCGTAGATGCCGCCGAACGATTGGCCCGCGTAATAGACACGGTGCTTGTCGAGGTCGCGCTCGCCGTCGCCGTCCACGTCGACGCCGACTTCGATCTGGCGCACCAGCTGCATCAGGTCCACCACCGTCTGGCGCAGGCCATCGCGGCTGCCGACGATGGTGGCCGGCGCAGCGGCGTTGACGCCTTCGGTCGAGTCGATCGCGCCGTTGCCGTCCTGGTCGAAGCCGCGCCCGCCGGCCGGTACCACGCTGGGCAGCGCGCCAGCGACGTTCGGAAGCACGGCCAGCGTGCCCTTTGCGCCGCCGCCGTGGCCGACCACGTTGATCGCGATCGTCGCGATGCCCTTGGACGCGAACACCGACGCCACCGTCCACGGCGCGCCGTACATGCTGTCGGTGAAGCCGTGGCCGAAGATCGCCACCGGCCAGCCGCCGGCCGGCTTGTCACCCGCAGGCACGAACAACTCGAACACCAGCTCGTTGCTGCCTTGCGGGCGCGGCTGGCCACTGAGCGTGCCGGTGGCTGGGATGAGCTTGCCGGCGGTCTGGTAGTCGGGCGAGCTGAACTTGCCGAACGCAACGCTCGCGACCGAGCCCGCCACCACGTTGAGCGCGGGCGTGGGCAAGAAGGACTCGGCAAAGCCGGTCGGCGTGGCCGTGGTGACACCGACCTCACGCCGGAACTGGATGCCGGCCACGCCACTCAGCGGGAACACCGCGCGTGCCGTGCCGCCGTTGGCGATATTGAAGTCCACCGGCGCCGGGTGCGAGTGTTTGATCTGGCGGTGGATCTTTCGCAGGTCGGCGGTGGCGCTCTGCGTGGTGAACACGCTCAGCGCGGCCACACGGTGCTGCGGTGCGCGCGACGAATGCATGCCGTCGCGCAGCGACTTGCCGTAGTCGCGATCGCCGTCTTCGTCGTCGCGGTCATGGTGATTGCGGTTCTTCTCGCCGCGGTGGAAGCGGCCGAAGCGGCCGGCCTCGATGCGGTCGCCGGCAGCGTCGCGCACGCCGTCGGTGATCACCAGCAGGTAGCGCGAATGTTCGGCCAGCAACTCGTCCGACTCGAACACCAAGGTGTTGCTCGCCACGTCCCAGGCCACCTGGTTGATGCCGACCTTCTGGCCGTAGCCCTTGCCGTTCAGGGTGTCGCCCAGGTTCACGAGGTAGACGGTCTCGCTGCTGACCGTGGCCGGGTCGATCGGGCCGCTGAACGGCACCGTGATGCGCGGCTGGGTGTTGAAGCCGTCGAGCGTGTTGATGACGTCGATGTCGGCACAGTCGGACGGCAGCACCGCGCAATCGGGCTTGGGCAGGTTGACTCTGCGGAAGGTTTGCTGAGTCCAGTCGGCCCGGGTGAAGCGGTCGCTCGGGAACGGGCCGCCGTTGGGGTTGGACAGGTCGAATCGAACGCTCGTGCCTGCCGCCATGGCCACCATCGGCGCGGCCAACATCGTGGCCAATATCGTGGCCAACGGCGCGGCCCACCCCATCTTGTCTGGACGCATGTTTGTGTCTCCCGAGGTTGTCGTGTTGTACGAAGCGCGCGGCGCGCGCCGTTCTGGGTCGGGATTTTCTTCCCCAACTGGTGCATGCACCACTAAGGGTTTGCCTGTGCGGGCCCGAGTTAGGGGGGCGCTGAGCGGGGCGGTGGATCAGGGCCAACGCGGTGGTCAGCCCCAAGTTCGCGTCGTACAGTTGCGCGTCCCGAATTTGCCCTGGAGCCTCCGATGAATCACTCGACCCCGAATGACCCCTTTGCCGTGCAGCCCGGTCGGCGCCGCTTTCATCGTCTCGTGGCCGGCGGCTCGGCGCTCGCCGCGGCGGGTTGGTTCCCCGCGCTCGTGCGCGCGCAACCGGCCAAGCTGAAGGTGGGGGTGCTGCTGCCCAAGTCGGGCGTGCTGGCGCAACTGGGGCAGTCGTGCCAGCGCGGGGCCGATATCTCGGTGGGCATCGTGAAGGAGCTTTACGGCGTCGACATCGAGCTGATGAACGCCGACTTCGAATCCAACGTCGACCAGGCGCGCTCGCGCACCGAAAAGCTCATCAACGACGGCGCGAATGTGCTGATCGGCGCGTTCGATTCGGGCGCCTCGTCGGCGATTGCGCAGGTGGCCGAGCAGCGCAAGGTGCCGTTCGTGATCAACATCGCCGCGGCGCCGCCGATCACCGAGCAGGGCTACAAGTACACCTTCCGCAATTTCCCCACGTCGGTGGACCTGATCCGCAACGGCCTGTCGCTCTACCGCGACCTGTTCCAGGCCACCCGCACCGCCCCGCGCACCTGCGTGTTCATGCACGTGAACGACACCTTCGGCATGGCCAACAAGGGCGCGATCGATCGCATCTTGCCGACCCTGAACTACCTGCCGTTCAAGGTGCTCGACACGATCAGCTACGACCCCGCGGCGCGTGACCTGTCGGTCGAAGTGGCCAAGGCCAAGGCCAGCGGCGCCGAGATCGTGATGCTGGTGTGCCGGCTGAACGACTCGATCCTGCTGGTTCGCGAAATGGTCAAGCAGCGCTACAACCCGATGGGCATCATCAGCCCGGGCTCGCCGGGCATGTACGAAGAAGCGTTCTACAAGACCTTGGGCAAGTACTCCGAGTACTGCATCTCCAACGTGCCGTGGTACGACCCCAAGTCCAAGCTCACCGCGATGATCGACAAGGCTTTCACCAAGGCCTTCCCGCAGGACAAGCTGATGTTCCATGCGCTCAATGTCGGCTTCACGGTCGAGGCGGTGATGGTGGCGGCCGATTCGTTCAAGCGCGCGAAGTCGACAGACGGCACCGCGCTGGCCGACGCGATCCGCCAGACCAAGATCACCGAACGCATGATGCTCGGCGGGCCGATCGCCTTCAACGCCAAAGGCCAGAACCCCGAGATCGCGTCGGCCTGCATCCAGAACCGCAAGCTGCGCCCGCAGGTGGTGCTGCCGGCGGAGAGTGCCGAGACGACGCCGGTGTTTCCGGTGCCGGATTGGAATTCGCGCAGTTGAGTTCTGCGGTCGCGGTGGTGCGCGTTTCAAGGCGTCAGGTCCTTCTACGGTTGGCGCAGCAAAGGTGCGTCCGGGCAGGCCGGAGGGCTTCGCTTCGACGGCCTGCGCTGGCGCTCCGACTGCCTTCCGGTGCTCGGTCTCGTGGCCCGTCGCCGAACTCGCTCCGCTTGCTTCGCCGCGCTACGCTCAAACAGGCGGCGACAAGTCAGTTCACGAAGCGCGCTGCGCGCGCGGGCCACGAGCCCTCCGCTCCTCAGCGCCTCAGAGGCGCCCTCCGACCTGCCCGAACGCACCTTTGCGGCAGCGGCTTTTGTCTTCGCGGAAAAGAGCGAAAGCGGTTGCACTCGCGGCGGGCGGTACCCGGCAGGGGCGATTTCTGGGGCGGCGAGCAGCACAGGGCTTGCGGCCCGCGCGCAGCGCAATCGTGCACTGACTCGTCGGCACTGTTTGAACGGAGCGAGCCGCAGGCGAGCGAAGTGAGTTTGCCGACGGGGCCGCGAGACCGAGCAGCGCAGTGCAGTCGGCGTACCCGCCGACCGCCCCAGCATGAGCCTCTGCCGGGTGCCGCCCGCCGCGACCGCGCTGACCGTTGCCCGCGGACCTGACCATGCCGCTCGACCTCATCGTCAACGTGCTGCTCAGCGGCTTCCTGACCGGCCTGGTCTACGGGCTGATGGCGCTCGGGTTGTCGGTGATTTACGGCGTGGTGCGCATCGTCAACTTCGCGCACGGTGAGCTGATGGCGTTGGCGATGTACGTCGTCGTCCTTGCCTTCGCCGCGCTCAAGCTCGACCCGCTGTGGATGGTGCTGCCGGTGGCACTCGGCTTCTTCGGTTTGGGCTACGCAATGCAGCGTGCGCTGATCAACCCGTTCATCGACCGGCCCGAACACTCGCAGTTCATGCTGCTGCTGGCGGTGGCGCTGATCATGGTGAACGGGCTGCTGCTGGCCTTCGGGCCCGATGCGCGCAACGTGCAGGTGGACTACGCGCTCGACTCGTACCAGATCGGCCCGGTGCTGGTGGACAAGGTGCGCGTGGTCTGCGCGATCGTTGCGTTGGCGTGCTGTGCGTTGCTGTGGGCGCTGTTCCGCTTCACGGCGTTCGGCAAGGCCATCCGCGCGTGTGCCGACAACCTGCTCGGCGCGCGCGTGGTCGGACTGAACGTGGCGCATCTTTACGGCCTGGCCTTCGGCCTGGGCTGCGCCTGCGTCGGCGTGGCTGGCACCTTGCTGACCTTGCTGGTGGACGTGACACCCGCATCGGGCCCGGCCTACACCTTGCTGGCCTTCATCATCGTCATCATCGGCGGGCTCGGCTCGATGCCCGGTGCGCTTGCGGGTGGGGTGCTGATCGGCATGTCGGAGGCGGCGGCGGGCATCGTGTTCACGCCGTCGGCCAAGAGCATGGCGTCGTTCGCGCTGCTGATCGTGGTGCTGGCGTTCAAGCCACAAGGTTTGTTCGCGCGGCGTTGAATGTGACTCCGAGCGCGGCCCGCCGACACCGATGAGCGAATTCTTCGCCGTCTTCACCGAGTCGCCGCGCCGCGCGCGCATTGCGCTGCTCGTGCTGCTGGCGCTGCTGCTGCTCGCGCCGGTGGTGCTCGACCGCTACACGCTGTCGCTGATGATCCTGGTGCTGTACTTCGCTTTCGTCGGCCAAGCCTGGAACATCATGATGGGGCTGTGCGGGCAACTCTCGCTCGGCCACGCGCTGTACGTCGGGCTCGGTGCCTACACCGCCGCCGCGCTGTACCAGCAGTTCGGGCTGACGCCGTGGCTGGGCATGCTGGCGGCGGTGGCCGTGTGCGTGGTTGTGGCCAGCATGATCGGCTGGCTGGCGTTTCGCTTCGGCATTGCCGGCACCTACTTTGCGCTGCTGACGATCGCGTTCGCCGAGTTCACGCGCATCGGCTTCGACCACTTCACGTTCGTCGGCGGCTCGGGCGGCTTCTTCCTGAAGGTGGTGCAGCAGGACGCGGCCGATTGGCTCAACCTGCGCGGCCACCCGCGCATGTTCTACTTTCTCGCGTTGGCCTTGAGCGTGCTCGCTTTCGTGCTGACCACATGGCTGATGCGCAGCCGCGCCGGCTACTACTTTCGGGCGATCCGCGACAACGAAGAGGCGGCGCGCGCGGCCGGTGTCAACACCTTCAAGTACAAGATGTTCGCGATCCAGATTTCTGCCGCGCTCACGGCGCTGGCCGGCGTGTTCTTCGCGTTCTATTACAACAACCTGTTCCCCGAGCAAATCTTCAACATGGGCCGCTCGATCGAGATCATCCTCGCGCCCATCATCGGTGGCGTCGGCACCTTGTTCGGGCCGATCCTCGGCGCAGCGCTGCTTACCTTGATGTCCGAGGGGCTGACTGAAGCGCTGCAGAAGCTGGGCATCGAGGCGCCGGGGCTGAAGCAGATCCTGTACGGCGTAGCGCTCGGCCTGTGCATCATGTTCATGCCGCACGGCATGTGGCCACCGCTCGCGCGCCGGCTCGGCTTCACGCGCGAAGACGCCGAGCCCGACGAGGAGCCCAAATCATGAATGGCGTTCCTTTGCTCGATGTGGCCGGCGTCTCCAAAAGCTTTCGCGGCCTGCGCGCGGTGGCCGACGCATCACTGCAGGTGCACCCCGGCGAGATGGTCGCGCTGATCGGCCCCAACGGCGCCGGCAAGACCACGCTGTTCAACCTGGTCGCCGGTGCGCTTGCGCCCGACGCGGGCCGCATCACCTTCGAAGGCCGTTCGATCGCCGGCCTGCGCGCCGACCAGATCTGCGCCGCCGGCATCGGCCGCACCTTCCAGATCGTCAAGCCGTTTGCCGACATGAGCGTGCTCGACAACGTGATGGTCGGTGGCTTTCGCGGCACCGCCAGCGCGGCGGTGGCGCGTGAACGGGCGCGCGCGGCGTTGGCCGCGCTGCACATGGACGGCCTGCGGCACAGAGCAGCGTCGAGCCTGACCCTGCCCGACCGCAAGCGCCTCGAAGTGGCGCGCGCGCTCGCCACGCAGCCGCGCTTGCTGCTGCTCGACGAGGTGATGGCCGGCCTGCGCCCGACCGAGACCGACGTGATGGTCAGCGCCTTCCGGCGCCTGAACGCCGACCAGGGCGTGACGATTCTGCTGATCGAACACGTGATGCGCGCGGTGATGGCGCTGGCCCAGCGCGTGTACGTGCTGCACCACGGTGAGATCATTGCCCACGGCACGCCGCAGCAGGTGACGCAGGACCCGCGCGTGCTGCAGAGTTACCTTGGGGCCGAGGCGCTGTGATGGCCAGCGCCACGCCGCTGCTGAGCGTGCGCGACCTGGCCGTTTTCTACGGCGACGCGCAGGCGCTCGATGGCGTTTCGCTCGACGTGAACGAGGGCGAGATCGTCGCCATCATCGGTGCCAACGGCGCCGGCAAGACGTCACTGATCCGCAGCATCGGCGGCGTGGTGGCGCCGCGCAGCGGCTCGGTGCGCTTCGACGGGCGCGAGATCGCCGGGCTGCCGAGCCATGTGGTGTGCGACCTCGGCCTAGGCCAGGTGGCCGAGGGCCGCCAGGTGTTCCCCAACATGAGCGTGCTCGAGAACCTGCAGGTCGGCGCCATGCTGCCGCGTGCGCGGGCCGGCGCGGCGAAGGCGCTGGACGCGGTGTTCGCGATGTTCCCGCGCCTGCGCGAGCGCGTGGCGCAAGCGGCGGGCACCTTGTCGGGCGGCGAGCAGCAGATGCTGGCCATCGGCCGCTGCCTGATGGGCGCGCCGCGTTTGATCATGTTCGACGAACCGTCGATGGGCCTGGCGCCGGCGGTGGTGATCGAAGTGCTGAACGTGATCCGCCAGTTGCACGGCCAGGGTTTGACGGTGATGCTGGTCGAGCAGAACGTCGCCGCGTCGCTGCGCCTGGCCGACCGCGCCTACGTGCTGGAAAACGGCAGCGTCGTGCTGTCCGGCGCGGGCAGCGAACTGCTGGGCGACAGCCGCATCAAGCAGGCGTACCTTGGCTTGTAGGGCGGCTTGCACTTGTATGATCTTCCGATGAATACCGACACCACAAAACTTCTGAAGGTCGGCCTCGTCGGCCTGGGTGCAATGGGTCGAGGCATGGCCGCCTCATTGCGACGGGCCGGCTTCGACCTGCATGTGTTCGACGTTCGATCCGAGGCCGCCGAGGCGTTTGCCAAAGAAGGCGGCACCGCGTGCGCGACCCTCGCAGAACTGGGTGCGCGTTGCGACGTGGTCGTGTCGGTCGTCGTCAACGCCGCGCAGACCGAGTCGGTGCTGTTTGGCGAGGGTGGTTGCGCAGCGACCATGAAGTCGGGCAGCGTGTTCGTGATGTGCTCCACCGTCGACCCGAACTGGTCGATCGCGCTGGAGGGGCGCCTGGCCGCGCTGGGCATTCTTTATGTCGACGCGCCAATCTCCGGCGGTGCCGCGCGCGCGGCCAGCGGCGAGATGACCATGATGACCGCGGGCACGCCCGCCGCGTATGCCAGGTGCGAGCCGATGCTGAACGCGATGGCCGGCAAGGTCTACAAGTTGGGCGACCAGGCCGGCGCCGGCAGCAAGGTCAAGATCAACAACCAAGTGCTTGCCGGCGTGCACATCGCCGCCGCGGCGGAGGCGATGGCGCTGGGCCTGCGCGAAGGCGTGGACCCGGCCGCGTTGTATGACGTGATCACGCACAGCGCCGGCAACAGCTGGATGTTCGAGAACCGCATGGCGCATGTGCTGGCGGCCGACTACACGCCGCTGTCGGCGGTCGACATCTTCGTGAAGGACCTCGGCCTGGTGCTCGACATGGCGCGCGCCAGCAAGTTCCCGCTGCCGCTGTCGAGCACGGCGCACCAGATGTTCATGCAGGCCAGCACCGCCGGCTTTGCGAAGGAAGACGACAGCGCCGTGATCAAGATCTTTCCCGGCATCGAGTTGCCGAAAGCACCCAAGTAGAGCTCCGACCAAAGAGACAACCACCATGCCCCAGTTCGCCGCCAACCTCAGCATGCTGTACCCCGAGTTGCCGTTTCTCGACCGCTTCGACGCGGCCGCGAAAGACGGTTTCAAGGCGGTCGAGTTCCTGTTCCCCTATGCCTTCGACAAGACCGAAGTGAAGGCCCGGCTGCGCGGCAACGGCCTGCAGCAGGTGCTGTTCAACATGCCGCCCGGCGGCACCGACGGCCCGAGCAGCGTTCAGGCGTGGGACGGCGGCACGCGCGGCACGGCCTGCTTGCCCGGCCGCGAGGCCGAGTTCCGCGCCGGCGTGGCGATGGCGATCGACTGGGCGCAGGCGCTCGACTGCCCGCGCATCCACGCGATGGCCGGGCTGATCCCCGAAGGCCTGGAGCGCGACGCGGTGCAGCCCACCTACATCGCCAACCTGCGCTGGGCCGCCGCCGAAGCGGCCAAGGCCGGGCTGAAGCTGCTGATCGAGCCGATCAACACGCGCGACATTCCGCGCTTCTTCCTGAACCGGCAGGACCATGCGCACGAGATCATCGAAGAAGTCGGCGCGCCCAACCTGCAGGTGCAGATGGATCTGTACCACTGCCAGATCGTCGAAGGCGACGTGGCGATGAAGATCCGCAAGTACCTGCCCACCGGCCGCGTCGGCCACTTCCAGCTCGCCGGCGTGCCGATGCGCCACGAGCCCGACCTGGGCGAGCTGAACTACCCGTACCTGTTCTCGGTGATCGACGAACTCAAGTTCGACGGCTGGATCGGCTGCGAATACCGGCCCAGCCGTGGCGCGGTGGCGGGGGGGACGTCGGCCGGGCTGGGGTGGCGAGGGAACAAGTGAAGAACATCACTTTCAGCGCCGCCGCGCGCGAGCAGGCCGCGGCCGACACAGCACTCTGAACGAGCAGTTCCGCCCCTGGTTGGAGCAGTACGCCCGCAAGCGCCAGGCTGGCAGGGCCAAGGAGGCGATGGATCGCCTGTGTACCTGCGTCCGCACCGGCGGGCGCATATTCTCGCGGGGCGAGTAGACGATCGGGCAGCACGTCGGGCATGCAGGGCCCGAGGCAGCTCGCCCCCAGGCCGCCACGCGCCTGCGTTGATCTATTGCCAACTGCCGATCGAAGTGATCGCCGTCGGGTTCGTGCCCGCAGCGACCGTCCCGGACGGCACCGTCGCAACCAAGGGCGAGAGCGCGCCGTTGCTGTTGATCGAATACATCGACACGTTGTTGCTGTTGTAGTTCGACACATAGGCGTACTTTCCACTCGGGTCGACCGACACGCCGGTGGGCGTGCTCCCGGCGCCTGCGGGGCTGGTAATGGCAGCAAGGCCTCCGGTCGGGCCGATCTGCCACTGCGTCACGATGTTGGCGTCACCCACGATATAGGCGTACCTGCCGTTCGGTTCGATGGCGATGGAAGCCGGTGGCGTACCGACAGACAGGGTGGCTTGCGACATCGACGCGAGGGCCCCGTTCGCGCCGATCGTGAACTGGGAAACCGTGCTGTCGTAACGGTTGGCGACATACGCATAGCGGCCGGTCGGGTCCACCGTGACGGTGCGCGCCGTGTTGCCCGTGGGGACCGTCGCGGGACTCATCGGTGCCAGCGAACCGTCGGAGCCGATCGTGTACTGCGAAACGGTGCCCGGCACCGGCGGCTGGTCGCCACCATAGTTCGCGACGTACGCAAACCGGCCGCTCGGATCGATCGTGACCGAGATCGGCAGTGACCCGGCCGGCACCGCGGCGGTGGTCATCGCCACCAGGTTGCCAGTCGGGCCGAGCGTGAACTGCGAGACCGTGCCGCTGGAATAGTTCGCCACATACGCGAACCGTCCGTTCGGGTGAATCGTCACCGCGTACGGACTGGTCTGGGCCGTCGCGGTGGCAGGCGACATGGGCGCGAGCGCGCCGCCAGAGCCGATCGTGAACTGCGAAACGCCACCGCCGAAGTTCGCCACGTAGGCATACCTGCCAGCGGGGTCGACCGCGACGTGCTGAGGGAAAAAGCCCACGGAAACGGGCGAGCCGCTGGCGACAAGGGTGCCGTTGGCGCTCACCGTGTATTGCGAGATGCTGCCGGCCGCACTGCTGACGTTCCCATTGACCGCGTACGCGTATCGGGCGACCACCGCGCTCGCAATCGCGCCGCTGCTGAACGCCATCGAGATGGGTCCATTGCCAGAGGCGGTGACGCTGACCAGCGCGTTCGGCAGCAGGCCACCGTCTGAGCCGATCGTGTATTGCGAGATGTCGTTGCCTCCGCCATTCACCACGTACGCGAACTTGCCGCTCGGGTCGGTCTTGACGAACGCCGGCGCGAATCCGGCCGCGACCGTCGGCGCACCGGCGATGGGGGTCAGGGCGCCGCTGGCCCCAATGCTGAACTGCGCGACGACCCCGGTGCCATAGATCGAAGCGTAGGCAAAACGGCCGCTCGGGTCGATGCTCACGGCGTTCGGTGTCGGGCCGGGGACGACGACAGTGGAGGCGCCGGTCACAGGCGTTAGGCCGCCGTCCGTGCCAATCGTGTATTGCGAGATGTTGGTACCGTTCGAGTTGGTCACGTACACAAAGCGGCCAGTCGGATCGACCGTGACATGCCCCGGGTTCGTGCCCGCGGCGACGGTCGGAGTGGCAAGCGGCGCGAGCGCTCCGTTGGCGCCTATCGCGTACTGCGAGACGGTGTTGCTGTTGTTGTTGGCCGCGTAGGCGAACCTGCCGTTGGGGTGTACGACCACCGCGACCGGGCAGCCCGGGTTGTTCACGCTCGGTGCGCCGGTGATGGGGGTCAGCCCACCGGTCGCGCCGATGGCGTACTGCGAGAGCGTCGCGTTGCCGCAATTGGTTACGTAGGCGAACCTGCCGCTCGGATCGACGGCAACTGAATCCGAGTTGCTCCCCGCGAGCACGGTGGCCGGTGTCATTGGCGTGAGGCTGCCATTGGCCGCGATGGCGTATTGCGAGACAGTGGCGTTGCCGTTGTTGACCACGTAGGCGAATCGTTGGGTCGGATCGACCGTGACCACCTTGGGGGAGGCCCCGGTGGCAGCCTTCTCGATGAACTTCAGGCGACCGCTCGCCGCATCGACCGCGTAGCTTGAAATGGTGTTGTCACCCGAGTTGGTCACGTAGGCATACCGCGCGTTCTGGTTGCTGCAGCTCACACTGACGTTGACCACGCTCGCCGCACCCACCGTGCCCGAACCGTTCGTGACCGTGCAGGCCTGGAACGGGTTGGTCGGCTGCGTCAGCACCGTGACGTTGTAAGCCGTGCCGCTGGCCACCGGCGTCGTGAAGCTGACGTTGCCGTTCCCGCTCACCGCAAGGTTGTTGCTGCCGTTGTTGACCAGCACCAGGCCGCTACCGGCCAGGCCCGACACGGTGCCACTCACATTGAAGGTGCTGGTCGTGCAGGTCACGCTCACGTTGTTGACGTTGGAGCTGGGCTGACCCGTGGCGTTGCTCACCACGCAGGTCTGCGTCGGGTTACTCGGCTGGGTTCGGACCGAGACGTTGAAGGAGGTGCCGATCGGGATCGGTGTGGCGAACGTGAAGCCGCCATTGGCGGTGACGACGTAAGGGTCGACAGAGTTGTTCTGCAGCACCAGCCCCGTTCCGGCCAGCCCGGACACCGTGCCGCCGATGGTCACCGTGGTCACCGGAATCGCGCCGCAGGTGACGCTCACGCCGGTCACGTTGGCCAGCCCGACCGTGCCGCTGCCATTGCTCACGTTGCAGATCTGGCCGGCGGGTTGGCTGATGATCGTGACACCGTAAGCCGAGCCGTTCGCCACGGGCGTTGCGAACGTGAAGGCGCCGTTGGCAGCGATGGCGAGGTTGTCCCCGCCGTTGTTCTGCAAGACCAGCCCGCTGGCGGACGCGCCCGTGACCGTGCCGCCGACCGTGAAGGTGGTGGTCGTGCAGGTGACCGCGACGCTGAAATTGCCCGTGGCCGTGCCGCTCCCGTTGTTCACCACGCAGGTCTGCGCCGGGTTGCTGGGCTGGGTGGCCACGGTCACGGCATAGCTCGTGCCGTTGGCGATCGGCCCGAACGTGAAGCTGCCGTTGGTGCTCACGCCCAGGTTGTTGCTGCCGTTGTTCTGCAGCACCAGCCCGCTGCCGACCAGGCCCGAAACCGTGCCGCCGAGCACGGGGTCGACGACGAGGGTGGTGCAGGTGATGGTCACGTTCGTCACGTCGGCGGCGACGATCGAGCCCGCGCCGCTGCCGACCGCGCAGATCTGGCCGCTCGGCTGGGCCAGGATCGTCACGCCGTAGGCGGCGCCGCTGGCCACGCGCGTGCCGAAGGCGAAGCTTCCATTGGCGCTGATGCTCAGGTTGCTGGTGCCATTGTTCTGCAGCACCAGGCCGCCGCCGGACAAGCCAGACACCGTGCCGCCGACGGCATAGGTGTTGGTTGTGCAGTTGACGCTGACATTGACCACATTGGCCGTGGCGGTGCCGCTGCCGGTGCTCACCACGCAGGTCTGCGTCGGGTTGCTCGGCTGCGTGGCGACGGTCACCGCGTAGGCTGCGCCTGCAACGATCGGTGTCGCGAAAGTGAATCCGCCGCTGCTGCCGACTGTCTGGTTGTTGGCGCCGTTGTACTGCAGCACCAGGTTGCTGCCTGCAGCCAGCCCCGCCACCGTGCCGCCGATGGTGAAGGTATCAGGCGGGATGACGGCACAAGTGATGGAGACATTGCTCACAGCCGCCGCAACGACGGTGCCGGCGCCGTTGTTCACCGAGCAGTTCTGCCCCGGCGGCTGGCTCGCCACCGTCACGCCGTAAGTGCCGCCGCTGGCCACCGGCGTGGCGAACGTGAACGCGCCCGCGCCAGAGACAGCCAGGCTGTCGCCCCCATTGTTTTGCAGCACCAGGCCGCTGCCCGACAGGCCCGACACCGTGCCGCCGATGTTGAAACTGCTGGTCGTGCAGGTGACGCTCACGCTGCCGACGTTGCCGGTTGCGGTGCCGCTGCCCGCGCTGACCACGCAGGTCTGCGCGGGGTTGCTCGGCTGCGCGGCCACCGTCACCAGATAGGCGGAGCCGGCGCCGACCGGCGCAGCGAACGTGAAGCCGCCACCGGCGCTCACGCTCAAGTTGCTGCCGCCGTTGTTCTGCAAAACGAGACCGCTGCCGGCCAGGCCCGTCACCGTGCCGCCGAGCGTGAACGTGGAGGGCGGGATGGCCGCGCAGGTGACCGACACGTTCGTCACGTTGGCGGTGAGCGTGCCCGAGCCGTTGGCCACGCTGCAAAGCTGGCCGCCCGGTTGCGTCAGCACGGTCACGCTGTAGTTGCCGCCCGCCGGCAGCGCGGCGGCGAAGGTCGCCGGGCCATTGGCACTCACGGACAGGTTGTTGCCGCCATTCGTCTGAAGCACCAGGCCCGAACCGGCCAGGCCCGACACGCTGCCGGCCACGCTGAAGGACGGGGGCGGTGGCGTGACGCAGGTGACCGCGACATTGCCCACGTCGGCCGTGCCGGTGGTGCCGGTGCCGTTGCTCACGGAGCACACCTGGCCGGCCGGCTGGGTCTTCACCGTGACCTCGTAAACGCTGCCCGCCACGAGCACCGCACCGAGCGTGAAGCCGGAAGCGTTGGCCGGCACTGCCCGCGCGGCGGCACCCTGGGTCAGCTCCAGCCCGGTCGCGAACAGGCCGGTGACAGTGCCGCCCAGTGTGTACGTGGTGACCAGCTGCGTCTTGGCATTCACCTCGGCCACCTTCGTCATGCCGACCAGCACGTCGGCGCTCAGGCTCGAGGGGTTGTAGGCCTTCGGGTCCAGCGCCACGCTGCCCGGGCCGATGCCGTCGATCTTGGCGTCGGTCAGGTCGAGCGAAAGCTGGCGCGACAACGCAATGCCGGGCGCGCTGCCCGGCGTGTGCAGGTTGGCCGCGCGCACCAGCCCGGCCGATACCAGGCCGTAGGTGATGTTCTTCGACGATCCGACCAGCACCTGCGCGGTCTCGTCGCGCACCAGTGCCGGCAGCCGGGTGATGTCTTCGATCGCCAGCGTGGAGGGCAGGAAGCGGTTGACCTCGGTGGCCACCGCCTGGTTGGCGAGCGCGATGTTGGCCGCCGTCCTCCAGGCGTTCACGCCGCCGAGTTTGGCCACCGCGTACTGGTAGGCCGCTTCGGTCAGCGGCGTGATGCCCACGTTCTTGCTCAGCGTCTGGGCGGTGCCTGTGGCGGCCACCATCACGTGCAGCGTCTCCGAGGCAGGGAAGGGCAACTTCTGCTGCAGCGCTTCGTCCCAGTAGGTGGCGTTGGCGGCGCCTTGCAGCGTGATCAGCAGCGGCTGCTTGTTGCCGCCGTTGCGGATGCTGACCATGCCGAAGGTGTCGGTCACGGCCGTTCCGATCACCGTGCCGTCGGCCCGCTCGACGGTCACCACGGCATTGACGAAAGTGCCCAGGCCGGCACCGGCACCGGCGCCACCGCTTTCGCCACCCCCACCGCCGTCGCCGCCCGAGCCGTCACCGCTGCCGTCGTTGTAGATCAGCCCGGCGCTGTCGGTCACGCCCTTGTAGCCGCTGCTCACGCCCAGCGCAAAAGCGCGCACTTCCGGTGCCGCGCCTCCCCCACCGCCACCGCCGCCGCACGCTGCCAGCTGTACACACACCAGCGCGCACATCAGCGCGCACAGCATGGCCGGCAGGGTACGAGTCGGGGCGGCAGAAGGATGGTTCATGGCTGTCTCGGTTCTTGTGGTTTGGAGGGCGAGGCTTGCAGCAAAATTCAACTCGGTGCCGCGACCACGAAGTCGGGCACGCCGACCGGGATGATCGTGACGGGCGTCTGGCGGTCTTGCGTGAGCTGGCGAACTTCTTCGGAGACGTAGAAGTCGAGCCCCTTGAAGGTGATGCGCCCGCTGCGGTTCAGGTCGGCGCGGCCGCGCAGGCCCTCGACCAGCACCTTGGTGAAGGCGCCGTTGCCCCAGGCGGCTTTTTCTTCCGACTCTTGCCGGCCCGAGCTCGCGGCGAACACGACCACGCCGTTTTCGGCCGAGGCCAGCGTGTTGGCCATTCGCGAGAGTTCTCGGCCCGAGGTGCGCACGTCGCCGATCACGTTGCCCGAGAAGCAGGTGTCGACGAAGAACAGCGTGCGCCCGCGGATGCTGCGCAGCGCGTCGCGGATATCGCGCTCCGACAGTGCCGTCTCACTGAGCCGCTCGTGCTGTGCCTCGTAGTTCAGGAAGTAGTACTGGCCGTCGTCCTTGTTGATGCCGTGCCCGGCCAGGAACAGCATCGCCACGTCGTTGGGGCCGACTGACTCGACCAGCCACTTCAGGCCCTCGGCGATGGCCTGCCGATTGGCGCGCGCGTTGGTGAGCAGGCGGGTGGTCACGCCGCGGTACACGCTCTTCTGGTTGGCCATCACCTGCACGAAGTCGGCCGCGTCCTTGGCCGGCAGGCCGAGCCGGTAAGCCTTGCGTTCGTAGTCGCTGATGCCCACCGCGAGCACGAACAGCTTGCGGCCGGCCGGGGTGGCGGCCTTGGTGTCTTCGGCGCCCTTTGCAGCCGTTGCCACCTTGGCGTCAGGCGCTGGCGGCGCGGCAGCGACCGCCGTCGCTGTTGCTGGCGGTGGCATGGAGGGTGGCGGTGGCGGCGCTTCGGCCTTCACCGGCTCCTTCTCGACCTCGAAGCTCAGCGGCTCCGACACCCCCGCCGCATCACGCGCCAGCAGCACCACCGACGACGCGCCGGGCACCAGCTCGAAGGTGATGCGCCCCTGCGCCTTGCCGTCCATGCGCGCCGGCAGCTGAACCGCGCTGAGCGACAGCGGCCTGCCGTCCACGCGCAGTTCGAGCTGCGGTGGTTTGCCGGCCTCGGCCGCGCGCAGCGCGAACGGAATTTGCAGGCTCGTGCCGCTGGCGGCCAGCTTGCGTGTGCCCAGCGCCACCAGTGACGGCGGGAACTCGCTGGCCACCGGTGCTGCAATGGCCAGTGGCGCTGGGGTTGGCGGCGGGGCAGGTGGCGGCGGGGCAGGCGGCGGCGGGGCAGGTGGCAGCGACGGCGTGGCAGCGCCTGGCAGTGCGGCTACGACCACGGGCGGCTTGGCCTCGACCGGCGGGGGCTGCGTTTCGGCCGGCACGTCGCTCACCACCGGCTTGGTCTGGGCCGCCGCGACGGGTGGCGGCGGCGTCACGATCGGTGTCGCTTCGACCGACCCCGACGCAACCCCGAACGACAGCGCGGCCGGCGCAGCCGCCAGCAGCGAGGCGCGCATCGACGGTTTGGCTTGAGCGATGGCCGCGCGCGTGTCGAGCGTGTCGAGCACCGCGTCGATGATGTCCGGGCGCTGATAGCGGTCGCGAAAACGCCCGAGCGAAAACAGCTCGGCGGCGTTGTCGGCGCCGCGGTTGATCACCCAGCCGGCCAAGGTGTCGGCGCCGGCGCTGGCGTCGAAATAGCCTTCCGGCGTCCAGACGATCCAGCGCCCGTCGGGGCGGGCCAGGAACGACAGCAGTTCGGAGCCGTCAGACGCGCGGCGCCACTGGATCAGCCCGTCGGACATGGCGGTGACGAGCAGTTGATCGTCGTCGCTCGCGACCACCGCATTGACCTCGGCCGTGGTGGGTAGCCGCCACAGCGTGCGCCCGGCGCCGTCGACCCGGTAGAGCGCCTTCGACGTGCCCAGGATCGCATCGCGCGTGCGCCGCAGGTAGGTGCCGCAACTGGCCAGTTCGACGCCAGCGAACGTGATCGTCACGCCGTTCACCTCGGCGGTCTGGCGCTTGCGGGCCGCGCCTTGCGCGTCGAAGCCGGCTTGCAGCGGCGGGTCGCCCGCAGAGCGGCGCGTCAGGGCCGGTTTCATGCCGTCGGAGCGCGCGCCGGCCACCACGCGGGCCGCCAGGTCGAAGCTGGCGCGCTTGGCGCCAAAGCCGTAGGCCCAGCCGATGCGGCGCAGGTCGCCGCTGGCTTCCAGGCTGGCGGCGCCGCGCAGGTCGTTCACTTCGCCGGCCACCTGCAGTTCGATCGGACTGCCCGGCTGGTTGCCAAGGACACCCCATGAACCGTCGGCACTCGAATAAGCGAAGCGGCCGCCCGCCAAGGGCGCCAGGTCGAGCACCGAATTGTTAGCGGCCTCGATGCTGCGGCCGCGTGGGTCGGCGTCGGCTCCACTGCCGAAGACCCAGACCGGGAAGCGCCGCCCATTGGCCGTGGCAGAACCGCCGACCGCGATCGTCTGCCCGTCGGCTGCCCAGGCCACCACGCCGAACTGGCCCACGGTGGCGCCCTGCGGTTTGAGCTGGCGCAGCACGCGCCCGCTGGCCGCGTCGATCACGTCGGGCTCGGTCAGCGCGCGGTTGTAGCCCACCACCAGCGTCTGCTCGTCGGGCGCGAAGGCCGCGCCGATCGGCTCACGCGCCTGCACCTGCAGTGTGTTGATGCGCTGCGCCACTCCGCCGGTGGCGCGCAGAACGATCAACCGGCCGGCAAAGTCGGTCGCCGCCACGCCGCCGCGTGCGCCGATCGCCAGGCCGTAGACGGCGCCGGTGCTCGGCTCGTCGTGCAGCAACCGGCCGTCGATCGCAAATGCGCGTACCGCACCGGGGTCGGCGTAGCCGGCCAGCAGCACCGTGCCGTCGGCCGACCAGGCCAGGCGCTTGATGTCGCCGACTCCGGCGTCGATGGCGCGCACGAGCCGGCCCGAGTCCAGGTCGAACAAGCGGATCGCGCCGCGCTGACCCGGTGACGCACTGGTGCCGCCCACAGCCACGAGCGCCTGGCTCGGGTGCACAGCGGCGCCGTACAGGCGGCCGATGTCACCGGCGCCCAGCGGCGGCCGCAGCACCAGGCCCGGCCGGCCGGAACGCAAGTCCCAGACGCGCGCGGTCTTGTCGTCCGACGCGCTGACCAGCAGACCGCGCGCTTCGCTGACCGCCACGCGCCGCACCGGCGCCGAGTGGCCGCCGGTTTCGATGCGCAGCACGGGCACGGCCTGCAGCAGGTCGGCCGGGTCGGCGCCGGCTCTGGGGGCCAGCCCGAGCAGCACCATCCCCAGGCCGGCCAAGCCGGCAACCAGCGGCCACGCCGCCCGCGCGGGGCAATCGTGCGCCCGGCCGAGACTGGCCGGATGCTGCTGACGCTGGAGTGGGTTCAATGCACGGTTGCCTGGCGCGATGCTCGGCACCGATAGCGTGCAGCGTGACGGAAGTCACAGGAAGTGACCTTGGGCACCTGTGCGACGGAAACCACGCACTGGCTTCGCCCAAAGCCGTCGCCGCTCCCTGCAGTCTCAGGGCACCGACGGCAACCCGGCAGACCGCGTCAAAGCAACTCGTCGCGCATTCGGTTCACGAGTTCCAGAGTCACCACGGTCGCGGGCTTGTGTCGTGTCAGAAGCGGGATGCCTTGGCGCACGGTCTGTTGCTGCCCGCAGTTCAAGCCTTGCCGGGCCAGATCCGAGACCACGCGACCGATGCTCTTGCCCTCCCGTCCGACCAGGTACCTGGCGGCCGCCAGAATGTCGTCGTCGAGGGAGAGGGTGGTCCGCATTTCGGGCTCGGAGGGTGAGGCTGAACATCATGCATCACCCATCACTGCGGATTCAACGACTCCCCGATCCGCCGCGTCACCAGCGGCGGCTCCGGCCCGAGGTGGCAGGCAAAGCGGCGCTCGCGCAAGGCCACGTCGGAGGCGGTCATGCGGTCGAAGCGGCGCAGGTGTTCGGCCCAGGTCTCGTCGACGAAATGCTCGACGTACAGGCCCGGGTCGGTGCTGTCGCGGAACAGGCCCCACGACAGCACGCCCATGCTCAGCCGGGCCCGCCGGCTCTCCTGCATCACTTCGCGGAATTGCGCGGCGCGCTCGGGGTCGATGCGGTATTCGATCGTCACCAGCACCGGGCCGGCGTGCGGGTCGGGCTCGAGCGTGGTGAAAGGCGGCTTGATCGTGTCGGTGGGGGTCAGGTCTTCTTCTTGCGGACCTTCGACCTTGAACCACCGCAGCACCAGCACGCTGAGCACCGCGCCGGCCGCCGCGCACAGAAGGCTGGTGCGCACGCTCGTCAGGCTGGCCACCTGGCCCCACACGGCCGCGCCGAGTGCGCTGCTGCCCATCATCGCCATCTGGTAGATCGACATGCCGCGTGCCCGCACCCAGTTCGGCAGCGAGAGTTGGGCCGCCAGGGTGAGCGAGTTGGCGACCGATATCCACGCCATGCCAGACACCAGCATGCACGGCGCGGCCAGCCAGACGTTGGGCGCCAGGCTCACGCCCACCGTGGCGGCGGCGTGCAGCAAGGTGGCCCAGCGCACCAGCTGGTCGCGCGACACCGTCTGCCGGATGCGCGGCAGGAACAGCGCGGCCATCACCGCGCCGCCGCCCATCGAGGCCAGCAGTACCGTGAACGTGCCGGCGCCGCCGCCCTGCAGGCCGCGGGCGGTAAGCGGCAGCAACGCCAGCAGCGCGGTGGACTGCATGAAGAACAGCGACACGTTGAGCAGCACCGCGTGCATGCGGCCCGACTCGCGCACGTGCTGCACGCCGACGCGGATGGCGCCCAGGAAGCGTTCGCCCGGCAAGGCGCTGACCTTGGTCTCGCACTTCCAGCGCTTGATGGCGAACGCCGCCGCGACCGACAACACCGCGTTCAGCATGAACACGTATTCGCTGCCCGCGCTGGCGATCAGCGCGCCGGCCAGGATCGGCCCGATGATGCGCGACGTGTTCATCGCAATGCCGTTCAGCGCCAGCGCGGCCGGCAGTTGGTTGCGTGCCACCAGCTCCGGCACGATGGCGGCAAACACCGGCCAGCGCATCGCCAGCCCCATGCCGTTGGCAAAGGTCAGCACCAGCAGCAGCGGGGCGCTCATGCCACCCAGCACGATCACCGCGCAGGTCAGCGTGGCGACCGACGCCACCCAGCTCTGAGTGGCCATGAACCAGCGCCGCCGGTCCAGGATGTCGGCCAGCGCGCCGCTGGGCAGGCCGAGCAGGAACACCGGCAAGGTGGAGGCCGACTGGACCAGCGCCACCATCACCGGCGAGGAGGTGAGCGACGTCATCAGCCAGGCGGCCGCTACGTCGTTCATCCACATGCAGATGTTGGCCGTCATCCACACGGCCCAGAGCATGCGAAACACCGGCTGACCGAGCGGGCCCCAGGGTGTCGCGCTGGGGGGTGTCGGGCTCAAGGGGAGGTCCGCAGCCGCCCCAAGGTCGAGGCGGCCACCAGGGCCAGCAGCGCGAACAGCGCCAGGCTCCAGAACTCGAACGGCACGCCCAGCACGCTGACGGCAGCATCGGCGCAATTGGCGGTGACCTGGAACAGGCCAGGCAGCAGCGATTCGAGCCCGAGCGCGGTGATGATCTTGTCGGCCAGGGTCAGGTTGCACGACGCACTCTTGGCCGCCACCGCATGCTGCCACCAGGCCGCCGCCACACCGCTGAGCGACAGCAGCAGCGCCACGACGCTGACCCCGGTGCGCGCGCGACGCGACGGCCACGCCACGCCGACCAGGCACACCACTGCAATCGTCATGAAGATCACGCGCTGCAAGATGCACCACGGGCAGGGCTGCATGTCGAACCCGTGCTGTGCCACCAGTGCAGCGCCAACCGCCGCCAGGCAGGCCAGCGCCATCGCCAGCAGGCGCTGGCCCGCGCTGAAGCGTGAAAGGGCCGAAAGGGCCATCAGGCGTTCAGCTCGACGATGACCTCGATCTCCACGCAAGCCCCCATCGGCAATTGCGCCACGCCGAAGGCGCTGCGCGCGTGCGCACCTTTGTCGCCGAACACTTCGGCCAGCAACTCGGAGCAGCCGTTGGTCACCAGGTGGTGCTCGGTGAAGTCGGGCGCGCTGTTCACCAGGCTCATCACCTTGACGATGCGCGAGATCCGGTTCAGGTTGCCGGCCGCTGCGTGCAGCGTGCCCATCAGGTCGATCGCCACCGAGCGGGCGGCACGCTTGCCCATGGCGGTGTCCATGTCGCGGCCCAGTTGGCCGACCCAGGCCTTGCCGTCGCGCTTGGCAATGTGGCCAGAGATGAACAGCAGGTTGCCGGTGCGCACGAAGGGCACGTAAGCGGCGGCGGGCACGGCCAGCGGCGGCAGTTCGATGGCCAGGGCCTTGAGTTGGTCGTAGACAGAGGACATGGGTTTCCCGGGGTCAGGTGGCGCAGAGGCAAATCCTACACTGCAGCGATGAGAGGAGCAGACACCGGACGGCGCCTGGCAAGCCTGGCGCTGGCCTGGTTGGCGGGGGTGGCGCTCCAGTTGCAGGAAGCGGCGCTGCTGCCGCCGTTGGCGAACGTTGCGGCGCACTTTGTGGCGCTCGCGGTCGGCGTGCTGGCGCTGCTTGTGGCATGGCGCTGGCGCCAGGCGTTTGTGCTGGCCGTGCTCGGGGCCGCGCTGCTGGGGTGGGGAGCGTCGGAGTGGCGCGCCGCGCTGCGCCTGGCCGAGGCCCTGCCGGCCGCGTTGGAAGGGCAGGACCTGGTGGTCACCGGCGTGGTGGCGAGCCTGCCGCAACGCGGCGCGTCGGGATTGCGGTTTCGTTTTGCGGTCGATGAAGCGAAACTGCAAGGGCGACCCGTCAAGCTGCCGCCGACTCTTTCGCTCGGTTGGTACAAAGGCTTTCACGAAGACGCCGCTCTGAGCCAGCCGCAAAGCGAATTGCGCGCCGGACAGCGCTGGCGCTTCACGCTGCGCTTGCGCCAGCCGCACGGCAACCTCAACCCGAACGGCTTCGACTACGAGCTGTTCCTGTTCGAGCAGGGCGTGCGCGCGGTCGGTTATGTGCGCGACGCGCCGGCGCTGCGGCTGGAGAACAGCGCCGGCTACCTTGTCGAGCGCCTGCGCCAGCGTGTGCGCGATGCGATCGACGCGCAAGTGCCCGACCGGCGCGCCGCCGGTGTGCTGGCCGCGCTGGCGGTGGGTGACCAGGGCGCGATCGAGCGCGACGACTGGGAGCTGTTCCGCGCGACCGGCGTTGCGCACCTGGTCTCGATCAGCGGGCTGCACGTCACGATGTTCGCGTGGCTCGCCGGGCTGGGCATCGCCGCGCTGTGGCGGCGCAGCACGCTGGCCATGCTGTGGCTACCGGCGCCGCAGGCGGCACGCTGGGGTGGCTTGATCGCCGCGGCGGCTTATGCGGTGTTTTCCGGCTGGGGCGTGCCGTCGCAACGCACGGTGTGGATGCTGGCCACGGTGACCGTGCTGCAGGCCTTCGGCCTGCGCTGGCCCTGGCTCCTGGTGCTGCTGGCGGCCGCGGTGGTGGTGAGCCTGTTCGACCCGTGGGCGCTGCTGCAGGCCGGGTTCTGGTTGTCGTTCGTCGCGGTCGGGTTGTTGATGGCGTCGGAGCCGGCGTTGCGGGCGCCGGCCGCTGCCCTGTCCGATGCACCGGCAGAACCGGCCACCGGCTGGCGTGCGCAGGGGGTTCGCGGCTTGCAAAGCCTGGCGGCGACTGCGCGCGGCGGCATCACCACGCAATGGCGCGTCACGCTCGGGTTGACGCCGCTCACGCTGGTGTTCTTCCAGCAGGTGTCGCTGGTGGGCTTTGCCGCCAACCTGGTCGCAATTCCGCTGGTCACGCTGGTGATCACGCCGCTGGCGCTGCTCGGCACGATGGTGGCACCGTTGTGGCACCTGGGTGCCTGGGTCGTCCAGCAGTTGACGCTCTGGCTCGCTTGGCTGGCGGCGGTGCCCGGCGCGGTGTGGGCGGTGCCCGTGGCGCCTGCGTGGGCCCAGTGGGCCGGCCTGCTGGCGGCGGTGGTGCTGGTCTTGCCGCTGCCCTGGCGCGCCAGGCTGCTGGCCCTGCCCTTGCTGTTGCCGCTGTTGTGGCCGGCGCGCGCGTTGCCGGGCGCGGGCGAGTTCGAAGTGCTGGTGGTAGATGTGGGGCAGGGCACCGCGGTGCTGGTGCGCACGCGCGAGCACCTGCTGGTCTACGACGCCGGCCCGCAGTATTCGCGCGACAGCGACGCCGGCCAGCGTGTGCTGCTGCCGCTGCTGCGGGCGCGCGGCGAACGGCGCATTGATCGCCTGCTGCTGAGCCACCGCGATGTCGATCACGTCGGCGGTGCCGCGGCGCTGCTCAAGGGCCTGCCGGTGGGCGACGTGCTCAGTTCGCTGGAGCATGGCCACCCGCTGCTCGCGCTGGCCCCAAAGGCGCAACGTTGCGAGGCCGGCCAAGGCTGGGAGTGGGACGGCGTGAAGTTCGACGTGCTGGCCCCGCAGGCCGCCGACTACGCGCGCAGCCTCAAGTCCAACGCGATGTCGTGTGTGCTGCGCGTGGGCGCTGCGGGTGCTGCGGGCGGCAGCGTGCTGCTGACGGGCGACATCGAACACGAGCAGGAGGCGGCGCTCGTTGCCGCGCAGGCTGCAGCATTGCGCAGCACGGTGCTGGTGGTGGCGCACCACGGCAGCAAGACTTCTTCAACACCCGGCTTCCTGGCTGCGGTGGCGCCGCAGGTGGCCGTGGTGCAAGCTGGCTACCGCAACCGCTTCGGCCACCCGGCCCCGGAGGTGCTGTCACGCCTGCGCGAGCGCGGCATGCCGGTGCTGGCGAGCCCGGCGTGCGGAGCCTGGTATTGGCAGTCTGCGCAGGGTGGCGCGGGCCGCTGCGAGCGCGCGGCTACGCAGCGCTATTGGCGCCATGGCGCGGAGCTGCCGCTGCCACCGTGACGGCTGGGCTGAGCAGCACGATCCCCCCGAAAGTGGGAGTCCTTCCTGGGGTGCGCCACGAGCGCGGATTTCCGCCTTGAGCGGGATGTTCGGCACCCGCCCCAGCGACAAAACTCTGTCTCATCAACCACTGGAGACAGATATGAACCGAATCCGCTTTGACATTTCCGCAGCGCTTGCGAGGTGGCGGACTCGCGGGCCCGCGCCGGCGCGCCGCTTCAGGATGATGGACCTGCAAGCGCTGCACGACACCACGCTCGGCCCGGGCTGGTTCGATTCCAGTTGGGACCTGGACCAAGGCCTGGCGGTCGAGGTGGCGTTGCCCGGCGACCCGTCGTTCCGGGCCTGGATAGAAGCCCACGCACGGCCCTTGTCAGCCGCTGCCGGCAGGCCGTCCCGGCCGCTGCCGGCCGAGGGTTTGCTCGAGTTCGAGCCGATCGACTGGAAGGCCTGGGCGCCGCCCGGCGTCGCGGTCGACCCCCTTCCGACCCGCTTTCCAGCGGGCATGGACGTGCCTGAACTGGCGCTTGACGGGGCCCTTGTCTCACCCGAACCCGCGCTGGAGCTTGCCTTGGTCTGACCCGCATGGTCTGACCAGCGGCAGGGGGCGAAATTTCGCCGAAGTGTGGCTCGTTCGTGGCCTGGAATTTGCTAACCTTCATTCCAGGAGGACGCCCATGAAAGTCAGCTTCGACGAAATGAAGGCCGGCGCGAGTGCTGTGAGAGAGCACTACCGCAGCTATGAACAATGGCTCGGCCGGCAGCCGCACGACGTGATGGCGGCCCGCCGCGAAGAGGCGGAAATGATCTTCCGCCGCGTCGGCATCACCTTCGCCGTGTACGGCGCGAAGGACGAAGACGGTGCTGGCACCGAACGGCTGATTCCCTTCGACCTGATCCCGCGCGTGATCCCGGCGCACGAATGGGACGAGATGGAAAAGGGCCTGCGCCAGCGCGTGGTTGCGCTGAATCGCTTCATCCACGACGTCTACCACGACCAGGAGATCATCAAGGCCGGCCACGTGCCGATCGAGCAGATCGTCAAGAACGCCCAGTTCCGCCCCGAGATGATGGGCGTGGACCTGCCGGGCGGCGTTTATTCGCACATCTCGGGCATCGACATCATCCGCGCCGCCAACCCCGACGGCAGCGGCAGCTACTACGTGCTCGAAGACAACCTGCGCGTGCCCAGCGG
>JANMYQ010000076.1:0-6968 GCA_031382215.1 Methylibium sp. | reverse complement strand
CCTCATCAAGCACTACCTGCAGTTCAAGGACTTCCGCGCCGAGGAATACGCCTACCTGTTCGAGCGCATGGGCATCATCAAGAAGCGCTTCAAGAACTACGAGAAGTACACGCCGCTGGTGGACCGCACCTTGGCGATGATCTTCGAGAAGGCTTCCACGCGCACTCGGGTGAGCTTCGAGGCCGGCATGTACCAGATGGGCGGCTCTGTGGTGCACCTGACCACCGGCGACAGCCACCTCGGCCGCGCCGAGCCGGTGGAAGACACCGCCAAGGTGATCAGCCGCATGGTCGACATCGTGATGATCCGCACCTACGAGCAGAGCAAGCTCGAAGGCTTTGCCGCGAGTTCGCGCGTGCCGGTGATCAACGGGCTGACCAACGAATACCACCCGTGCCAGATCCTGGCCGACATCTTCACCTACATCGAGCACCGCGGCAGCATTCAAGGCAAGGTGGTGGCCTGGGTCGGCGACGGCAACAACATGGCCAACACCTGGCTGCAGGCGGCCGACATCCTGGGCTTCACCCTGCACGTGAGCACGCCCACCGGCTACGAGATCGACGCGCGGGTGGCCGGCGTCAGCAACACCGATTGCGTGAAGGTCTTCAAGCATCCGCTCGACGCCTGCCGCGGCGCGCACCTGGTGACCACCGACGTGTGGACCAGCATGGGCTACGAAGCCGAGAACGCCGAGCGCAAGGTGGCCTTCAACGATTGGTGCGTCGACCGCGCCATGATGGCCGCGGCCCAACCCGACGCACTGTTCATGCACTGCCTGCCCGCGCACCGCGGCGAAGAGGTGGCCGCCGACGTGATCGACGGCCCGCAGTCGGTGGTGTGGGACGAAGCCGAGAACCGGCTGCATGCGCAGAAGGCACTGATGGAGTACCTGCTGCTCGGCCGGATCGGGTAGTTGGACACCAATGCAAACCGTCGAAGGCGTCGCGATCATCAACCGAACCGCGCTTGACGGTTCCCTGATTCACGCAAGGCGAGATCTCCTGGGCTTCACTGCGAACACCTTCTCCCAAGTCGGAGAGGAACTGTACGCGGTGGGTCACATCTTTGGACCCGATAGATCCAGCGGAGCCTCTCCCGGCGGAAACGGCAGTGATGAAGTCGTCGCTGTAGCGCTGCTGCTCCGAATTGCAGGGCAACTCACGTCGGCAAGCTCCGACCTGTTCGCAGACGGGAGGCACTACGCAGCTGCGGCCCTTCTTCGGCAAATCGTCGAAGTCGAGTACCTCGCTTGGGCGTTTCAGACTCGGCACAAGGATGGTGAAAGGTGGCTGAGAAGCAACTCAGATGAACGGCGAACATTCTTCAAGCCGGCCAAGCTGCGAAAAGCAGCAAATGGGAAGTTTCGGGCAGAAGACTACGGACGCCACTGCGAGTTCGGTGGACATCCGGTTCCACAGTCTGCCGTCCTGCTGCAGGACAGTCAGACGATCAGTCAGGTCTTGGAGGCCGATCTCCTCGGTCACACGAGTCGCATCTGGGATCACTGCGTCGGTTGGGCTGCGGGGAACGATTGGGCGATCCCGTTGCAGTCTCGCCGGCAGGGCATGTCCTCCAGGTACTCCACTTGGCGGGCCACTGACGGGCTCGCGTCTCTCCAGCCATCGCCTGAGCCGCCCAGGCCTTCCTGACGGCTTCGCGCTCTCACTTCGGGAAGCGAAACACCGTCTCCGAAAAGGCGCGCCCGGGCAGGTCGGAGGGCGCCTCGAGGCGCTGAGGAGCACAGGGCTCGTGGCCCGCGCGCGCAGCGCGCTTCGTGAACTGACTTGTCGCCGCATGTTTGAACGTAGAGAGCGAAGCGAGCGAAGTGAGTTCGGCGACGGGCCACGAGACCGAGCACCGGAAGGCAGTCGGAGCGAAGCGGAGACCGCCGAAGCGAAGCCCTCCGGCCTGCCCGGGCGCGCCTTTGCCGCGCAGCACATGCAGGAAGTCAGCCAGTCAAAGGTCGGCTCCTTTCGTTTCCCGCACGAGGCGGCAGGTGTGCGAAAAAACCGACACCACGCGTTGAAACGTGGTGCTACCTTCTCGCCTGCCATGAAACAGCTCTGGGACATCTCGCCGCCGATCACCAGGGACAGCCCGCTGTTTCCGGGCGACACCGCCTACTCGCAACGCTGGACGGCGACCATCGGCCCAGGCTGCCCGGTCAACATCAGCGCCATCACCTTGTCGCCGCACACCGGCGCGCATGCCGACGCGCCGCTGCACTATGGCGATGGCGCCGCGACGATCGGCCAGCTCGACCTGCTGCCGTACCTGGGGCCGTGCCGCGTGATCCACGCCATCGGTTGCGGGCCGCTCATCGAACCGCGGCATCTGGCGCACGCGCTCGAAAACTTGCCGCCACGCGTGCTGGTGCGCACCTGCGAGGCGGCGCCAACGATGTGGTCGAGCGAGTTCTCGGCTTACGCGCCTGAATCGATCGATCTGCTCGCCAGGCTTGGCGTGCTGCTCGTCGGCATCGACAGCCAATCGGTCGACCCGGCCGACAGCAAGGCACTGCACAGCCACCACGGCCTGCTGCGGCACGGCTTGCGTGTGCTCGAAAACCTGGTGCTGGACGACGTGCCCGCCGGCGACTATGAATTGATTGCCCTGCCCCTGAAACTGATGACGGCCGACGCATCGCCGGTACGCGCCGTCTTGAGAGCTCTTTCTTGAAAGCACTCAGATGACCACCCGAAAAGACTGCCTGGCCCTGGACGCCCACGACAAACTCGCTCCGCTGCGCGAGCAGTTCAGCTTGCCCGAAGGGGTGATCTACCTCGACGGCAATTCGCTCGGCGTGATGCCCAAGGCCGCACCCGCGCGCATCCAGCAGGTGGTGCAGCAGGAGTGGGGCACCGGGCTGATCCGGAGCTGGAACAGCGCCGGCTGGATCGACCTGGCGCGCCGCCTCGGCGACAAGATTGCGCCGCTGATCGGCGCCGAGGCCGGTGAGGTGGTGGTCGGCGACTCGACCTCGGTCAACCTGTACAAAGTGCTCAGCGCCGCGATCGCGCTGGTCAAGGCCGACGAGGGGCACCGCACCGTCATCCTGTCCGAACGCAGCAACTTCCCGACCGACCTGTACATCGCCGACAGCCTGGCGCGCGAGAACGGCATGGAGCTCAGACTAGTCAACGCTGACGAGATCGAGGCGCACCTGAATCAAAAACTCGCAGTGCTGATGCTCACCCACGTGAACTACCGCACCGGCCGCATGCACGACATGCCGGCGCTCACGCGCGCCGCGCATGCCGCCGGTGCGCTGGTGGTGTGGGACCTGGCGCATTCGGCCGGCGCCGTGCCCGTCAACCTGAAAGGCGACGGCCCGCCCGAAGAAGCTGCCGACTTCGCGGTCGGCTGCGGCTACAAGTACTTGAACGGCGGCCCAGGCGCGCCGGCCTTCGTGTGGGCCCATCCCTGGCACACCGAGTACATGGACAGCCAGCACATGCGCCAGCCGCTGTCGGGCTGGCTCGGCCATGCGGCGCCGTTCGAGTTCAAGACCGACTACCACCCGGCCAAGGGCATCCAGCGTTTCGTGTGCGGCACGCCGCCTGTTCTGTCGATGTCGGCGCTCGAATGCGGGCTCGATGTGTTCTGGGCCGCCGAGGCCCTGGGCGGCATGGAGGCGCTGCGCGGCAAGTCGATCGCATTGACGAACCTGTTCATCGAATTGGTCGAGGAATACTGCGTCGGCCAGGGCCTGACGCTCTTCACGCCGCGCGACCCGGCCCAGCGCGGCAGCCAGGTGAGCTTCGCGCGCGCGACCGGTGGCTACCCGATCATGCAGGCGCTGATTGCACGCGGCGTGATCGGCGACTTTCGCGCCCCCGACATCCTGCGCTTCGGCTTCACGCCGCTGTACACGCGCTATGTGGACGTGTGGGACTCGATGGTGCACCTGACCCAGGTGCTGCAGACCGCCGAATGGCGCGAAGCGCGCTTCAACCAGCGCGCGGCGGTGACCTGACATGAAACAACCCCCACGTCGCTTCGCTCCTGCCCCCCGAGGGGGCGGTCAGTGCCTTCGGGCGGCCGGGCGCCACTGACATGACCAGCACCGAAAAGATCGTCGCCGAAGAAGGCGCACAGCTCGACTTCAGCAAGGACATGAGCTATGGCGACTACCTGCACCTGGAACAGGTGCTCGGCGCCCAGCACCCGCTCTCGCCCGAGCACAACGAGATGCTGTTCATCGTGCAGCACCAGACCAGCGAACTGTGGATGAAGCTGCTGCTGCACGAACTGTCTGCCGCGGTGAAGTGCGTGACGCAAGACCAGCTCGGCAGCGCCTTCAAGATGCTCGCCCGCGTGAGCAAGATCATGGAGCAGCTCGTGCATGCGTGGGACGTGCTGGCCACGATGACGCCGCCCGAGTATTCGGCGATCCGCCCCTACCTGTCCAACAGCAGCGGCTTCCAGAGCTGGCAATACCGGCGCATCGAATTCATGCTCGGCAACAAGAACGCCGCGATGCTCAAGCCCCACGCGCACCGGCCCGACATCCTGGCCTTGGTCGAAGGCACCTGGCGCGAACCGTCGCTGTACGACGAAGCGCTGCGCCTGCTGGCGCGCCGTGGCCTGCCGGTGCCGGCGAGCCACACCGAACGCGACTGGACGCTGGCCTATGAGAGCAACGACGAGGTCGAACAGGCCTGGCTGCAGGTCTACCGCAACCCCGAGAAGTATTGGGACCTGTACCAGCTCGGCGAGGAACTGACCGACCTGGAAGACGCCTTCCGCCTGTGGCGCTTTCGGCACGTGACCACGGTCGAGCGCGTGATCGGATTCAAACGCGGCACTGGCGGAACGTCGGGCGTGGGTTACCTGCGCAAGATGCTCGACGTGGTGCTGTTCCCCGAGATCTGGAAGCTGCGCACCAGTCTTTGAGGTCGCGGTACCGGCATCAGGCCGCCAGCTTCTGCAGGCTCTCGACCGTCTTCAGGCAGGCCTGCGCCGCTTCGGTACCCTTGATCACAAAGTGTTCGGCGAAGAAGCGCCGGTGCGCTTCGTGCTCGTGAAAGTCCTTCGGCGTGAGCACCGCCGAGATCACCGGCACCTGCGCGTCGAGCTGCACGCGCATCAGGCCGCTGATCACCGCGTCGGCCACGAACTCGTGCCGATAGATGCCGCCGTCGACGACGAAAGCGCACGCCGCGATGGCGTCGTAGTGCCCCGTGGCGGCCAGCTTGCTCGCGTGCAATGGCAGCTCGAAGGCGCCCGGCACCTCGAACACGTCGACTGCATCGCGCGGTATCCGGTGCCGGGCCAGCTCGGCCAGGAAGGCGTCGCGCGCACGCTCGACGATGGGGGCGTGCCACTGCGCGTGGATGAGGGCGAAGCGCCGGAGAGGTCGGGAGTCAAGCTGATTCATGGGAGTCCTTCGATCAGGTGTTGCCAGAATCAGGGCGCACGGCCGAACGCTCCCGCACCGCTTTCGCGATGGGGAGCGTGCAGCACGCGCTCTCTTTCATCCGGACTGTGACCGTCGGCTTCGGATTGGCACCGAATCTGCTGACCCCGGCCTCCGCAAGGGACGCCAGGCGCTCGCGGGCTTGTGCGAAGCAGCCTTGCGACTGCCCCGCCATCACCGCCGGTGGGGAATTCCACCCCGCCCTGAGAACGCTGCGGCGGGTGTCACCACCCGCCGCAGTTTCATCATAGGCGCGGCCTGCGCCCGGGGCCGTCGCAAGGGCGACAGCGAGCCCGTCTCAACCGCGGCTCAGCCCAGGTTCACCGGCACGAAGATCTTCTCGCCGTCGCGCTGCACCAGCAGCGCCACGCTCCGGGGCTTGCCCTGCAGCACGCCGCGAACCTGCTCGATCGACTGCACCGGCCGGCCGTTGATGGCCAGCAGCACGTCGCCCGCTTCGATGCCGGCACGCGCGGCCGCGCCGGTGGCGTTCTCGACCACCATGCCCGCCATGCCTGAATCAAGCTGCGCCTCGCGCCGCTCTTCGCGCGTCAGCGCGCGCAAGGCCAGGCCGAGCTGCCCGCCCTGGGCGGTGGCGCCCGCGTCGGCCACCTGCGCGGCCGACTCGTCGACGCCGCCCAGCTTGGCCTCGACCTCGCGCGAAGCCTTGTCGCGCCAGACCTTGAGCTTGACCTTCTCGCCCGGCGCCGACAGGCCGATCAGGCTCGACAGGTTGCCCGAGCGCGTGATGGGCTCGCCATTGACCGCGGTGATCACGTCACCCGACTTGAGCCCCGCCGCCGCCGCCGCGCTGTTCGGCGCCACGTTGGCGATCAGCGCACCGTCGGGCCGGTCGAGCCCGAACGACTGCGCCAGCGCGGTGTTCAGGTCCTGCACCGTCACGCCCAGGCGCGCGTGGCTGGCCTTGCCGGTGGCGACGATCTGGTCCTTGACCTTCAGCGCCACGTTGATCGGGATCGCGAAGCTCAGCCCCTGGAAGCCGCCTGACTGCGAATAGATCTGCGCGTTGATGCCCACCACCGCGCCGCTGCCGTCGAACAGCGGGCCGCCCGAATTGCCGGGGTTCACCGCCGCATCGGTCTGGATGAACGGCACCACCGCATCACCCGGCAGCGAACGCCCCTTGGCGCTGACGATGCCCTGCGTGGCACTTTGCTCCAGCCCGTACGGCGCACCGATGGCCAGCACCGGGTCGCCCACTTCGACCAGCTTCGGGTCGCCCAGGCGCACCGTCGGCAGGTTCTTGGCGTCGATGCGCAGCACCGCCACGTCGGTCACCGGGTCGGAGCCCAGCACCTTGGCGGCGAATTCGCGCCGGTCGGTCAGCTTGACGGTGACTTCCTTCGCTTCACGAACCACATGGGCGTTGGTCAGCACCAGGCCGTCGGCGCTGACGATGAAGCCCGAGCCCTGGCCCCGGAACGGCACCGACGGATTGCAGCGCCCGCGCTGCTGCAGGCCCGGCATGCCACGGAAGAACCGGAAGAAGGGGTCGTTCTCCATCCCGGGCGGCAGGCCTTGCTCT
>JANMYQ010000027.1:0-1548 GCA_031382215.1 Methylibium sp. | reverse complement strand
GAACCGCATCGGCGCCAAGGTGGTGTCGCATGCCACGCAGCTGGGTGACCAGCCGCACCTCGACAAGCTGATCGGCCCCGTCAAGGTGCTGCTCGACGCCTATGCCGAAGGCCGCTTGAACGCGGTGTACCTGTGCTACACACGTTTCATCAACACGATGAAACAAGAGCCGATGGTGCAGCAACTGCTGCCGCTGACGGCCGAAAGCATGGTCGCCGACAAGGGCCAGCACGGCTGGGACTATCTGTACGAGCCTGATGCGCCGTCGGTCATCAACGAGCTTCTGGTGCGCTACACCGAAGCGCTGGTCTACCAGGGCGTGGCCGAGAACATGGCGTCGGAACAGTCGGCGCGCATGGTGGCCATGAAGTCCGCCACCGACAACGCCGGCAGCGTGATCGGCGAGCTCAAGCTGGTCTACAACAAGACCCGCCAGGCGGCCATCACCAAAGAGTTGTCCGAAATCGTGGCCGGCGCCGCCGCGGTCTGAGCGCGCCCCGCAACAACAGAATCAGATCTTCGAAGGAATCGAACATGTCGAACACACAAGGCAAGATCGTCCAGTGCATCGGCGCGGTGGTGGACGTGGAGTTCCCGCGCAACGCCATGCCCGGCATCTATGACGCGCTCAAGATGGACGGCGCCAACCTGACGCTCGAGGTGCAGCAGCAGCTTGGCGACGGCGTGGTGCGCACGATTGCGCTGGGCACGTCGGACGGCTTGCGCCGCGGGCTGACCGTCACCAACACCGGCAAGCCGATCTCGGTGCCGGTGGGCCGCGCCACGCTGGGACGCATCATGGACGTGCTGGGCACACCCATCGACGAACGCGGCCCGGTCGCGCAAGACCTGGTGGCGCCCATTCACCGCCGCCCGCCTTCTTACGACGAACTGAGCCCGTCGCAAGACCTGCTCGAAACCGGCATCAAGGTGATCGACCTGATCTGCCCGTTCGCCAAAGGCGGCAAGGTCGGCCTGTTCGGCGGCGCCGGCGTGGGCAAGACCGTGAACATGATGGAGCTCATCAATAACATCGCCAAGGCGCACAGCGGCTTGTCGGTGTTTGCCGGTGTGGGCGAACGCACCCGCGAGGGCAACGACTTCTATCACGAGATGGCCGACTCGAAGGTCGTCGACCTCGAGAACCTGCCCGAGTCGAAGGTCGCGATGGTCTACGGCCAGATGAACGAACCCCCGGGCAACCGCCTGCGCGTGGCGCTGACCGGCCTGACCATCGCCGAGTCGTTCCGCGACGAAGGCAAGGACGTGCTGTTCTTCGTCGACAACATCTACCGCTACACGCTGGCCGGTACCGAAGTGTCGGCACTGCTGGGCCGCATGCCTTCCGCAGTGGGCTACCAGCCGACGCTGGCCGAAGAAATGGGCCGCTTGCAAGAGCGCATCACGTCGACCAAGGTCGGCTCGATCACGTCGATCCAGGCTGTGTACGTCCCTGCGGACGACTTGACCGACCCGTCGCCTGCCACGACCTTCGCCCACCTGGACTCGACCGTCGTGCTGTCGCGTGACATCGCTTCGCTCGGCATC
>JANMYQ010000393.1:0-3894 GCA_031382215.1 Methylibium sp. | reverse complement strand
CGTTCGGTGAACGACAGCACCGCGCCGGAACTGCTCATGTGCACGCCCGCCCGGAACACTTCCATTGCCCTCGTCGGCATGGCTATGTCGCCGGCTTTCAGCTGCCTGCGCCAACGCTGCTCAGCAGCTGTTGTCGGCGCTGAAGTAGCGCTGCCATTCGGCGGCACCATTCGGCGGCGAGACGGCGGTTTCGATCTGCCGCGGAGAGCGGATCGAGGGGTGCAGTGCTGAAGGGCAGATGGCCCCGGGAGGGGCCATCTGCTTGTTGGGCTTGAAGGTTGCGCCGCTGTCAGAACGGTTCGTCAGGATCGAACTCGGGCGGCGGCCCGTCGGGGACGAGTTGATCGCACCAGGCCTGCTGCACCTGTGACCCGTAGGCTTCCCACAGTGCACAGCGCAAGGCGTGCAGGCACTCGAACACGGCCAGGGCCTGCTCGGGCGACCAGTGCCTGGGCACGGTCACCGTCGGCGTCGATGGCGCGCTCATCGCCCGGCCTTGCGCGGACGCGGTGCTGCACTCTTGGCAGTCCGCTCGGCCTTGCGTTGCGCCTCGCGTTCATCGGCCTCCTTGGCCCGGTACGACTCGCCGTCGATGCGCACCACCTCGGCGCGGTGCATCAGCCGGTCGATCAACGAGACCACGCAGGCCGCGTTGGGGAAGACCTCGCCCCAGTCGACGAAGGCACGGTTGGTGGTCACCACCGTGCTCTTGTGCTGGTAGCGCCGGCTCACGAGTTCGAACAGCAGATCGGCGTAGCGGTTGGAGAACGACAGGTAGCCCACCTCATCGATGACCAGCACATCCGGCGCAGTGTATTGGCGCAGCTTCCTGCGCAGGCCCGAGTCGCTGTCCAGCGCGGCGAGTTCACCCAGCAACTGCCCGGCCGTGGTGAACAGCGCCGTGTGCCCGGCCAGCACCGCCTGGTAGCCGATGTTGCATGCGCACATGGTCTTGCCCACGCCGTTGGGGCCGACCAGAACGACATTGGACGCATCCTTGAGGAAGTCCAGCGTCATCAACTCCTCCACGGCGCCGCGGTCGATGCTCTTGGGCCAGGCCCAGTCGAAGTCGGCCAGCGGCTTGAAGCGGCCGATGTGGGCCTCGCGCAGCCGGCGCTCCAGACTGCGCCGGCTGCGCTCGGCGGCCTCCCAGGCCAGCATCTGCGCCACCCAGCGGGCGTGCTCGGGCTCAGCGCACACCTCGGCCCAGTGCGCCAGCAGGCCGTGCAGCCGAAGATCGCTGGCGTGCTCACGCAGCGTGGTCTGCGACGGTGCGTTGTCATTCATCGGGGCTCTCCTTGAGGTGTGGCTTGCGGTCATACGAGCTGAGCTTGTGCGCGCGCACCGGCGCATCACGCCGGGCCACGTGTTCAGGCAGCAGCAGCGCCACCGGCGGCGGCTGGCCGGCGGCCTCGCGCGCACGCTCCAGCGCCAGGCGAACCGCGTTGGGGTGCGGCACGTCCCGGGCGAGCGCCTCGGTGATGGCGGCCTGCAGCGCCGCGGCTCCCCAACGCTCGAGCAACCGCACCAGCGTGGCCGTGATCGAGCCCAGGTTGTCGCCGCGCGCACCGGCGCGCTGCAGCAAGATGGCGGCCGCCGGCGCGGCCTGCGCCAGGCGATCACAGGCGCGGTGGGCCCGGGCCGCCCGCTTGTGATCGACCAGGCGCTGGACATGGGCGTCATCCTCGATCTGCCGGCCGCTGTCCCAACAGCGGGCGTGGCGCGCGAGCTCGGCCGAGCCGTCCAGGATGCGCACCCACTGCTCGTCGGCCAGCACCGTCAGCGTGCGCCGCACATGGGTGTGCGGCACCGAGTAGTCGTTCAGATCGAAGCGCACGTAAGGCGTCTTGCCCACCGTCACCGGCACGCGCTCGCCCAGCGCGAAGCCGTGCTGCGGCAAGGCCAGCAGGTTCGCCCGCTCGGCCTCGAAGGCCTGGCGCACGCTCAAGCGGTGGTCCTGCGGCCAGCGCCGATCGGCGGCCTGGCTCTGACACCAGGCGCGGGCCTGGGCATTGAGGTCGGCCAGGTCCGTGAACGCTCGCGCGGCGAAGAAGCTGTCGCGGATGTAGCGGATGCTGCGTTCCACCCGACCCTTCTCGTTGCCGCGCGCGATGGCCACCGGGCGCGGCTCGAAGCGGTAGTGGCCGGCCAGGGCCAACAGCGCGGGGTTGAAGCGGATCGCGTCGCCGTGGCGTTCGAGCACGGCGCTCTTGAGGTTGTCGTACAGCAGCACCCGGGCCAGCCCCAGGGCGGCGAAGGCCTCGACATGGCCGCGCAAGAAGCTGTCCATGCGGGCATCGAGGAAGAAGCGCAGGAAGATCATGCGCGAGTGGCTGAGCACCATCACGAAGGCCATCAGCGGGCGCCGCGCGCGGCCGATCTGCAAATGACCGAAGTGAGCCCAGTCGACCAGGGCCGGCTCGCCCGGCAGGGGAAGCAGCCGCAGGTAGGCCACGGCCGAGGGGCGCGGGCGCATGGCCGCAATGAGGTGGCGGAAGTGCTCGCCGCTGCCAACGTAGCCACGCTGTCCGACCATCACGTACAGCCGTGCGGCGGTGAGCGTGGGGAACTTGGCCAGGGTCTGCAGGATGAAGGGCCGGTACAGGTCAATGCGGCTGGGCCGCAGTGGCGAGGACGGTACCGGCGCACCATTGAGCGCGAGCACGCGCCGCACGGTGTCGCGGTGCACGTGCAGTTGGCGCGCGATGGTGCCCACGCGCCACTTCTCGGCGGCGTGCAGGCGCAGGATCTGCGCGACCAGGTCAGGGGCCTTGGTCATGGCGCCGCCCGGCGCAGGTCGCCGACGGTGGCATGCAGCCCATGCGGGGCCGGCCACGGCGCAGGAATCCCTGGCGTACCCACGTCCCCAGCGGCGCCGAGCAACGAGCGCAGCCCGGTGGCACGCTCGGTTCGGTGGCGTCCTGCGGCGGCGTCACCGCGGCGATGGTGTCCAGGGTCGCTGCGGCAGTGTCGTGTGTCCATGCGGCCAGTGGAGCAGCCACGACCCCGGCCTGTGAACCCTGATGCGTCACACTATTTGCGCTGCCCCTGTGCGCAAGACGGCGGCTGCGCCAGCGTCGTGTGCGCGCCGCGTGGGCCATGCGGCCACCGCGAGAGCGCTGGTAGCGCTGGGCGGCATCTCGTTGTGCAGCGTCACGCGCCTGGCGCGAGCACGCCGAGCTGCAGTAGCGCTGACCACGGTCGCAGTGGCTGCACAGCAGGACTTGGCGTCGGCAGCGCGCGCACAGGAACAGGCGGGCTGGACGGTCCACGCGCACCCCGGACAAACCGAGGTGCTGGACGGACGCGTCCCAGCGCGCCACACTGCTGTGGCACCGCCTTCATCGGCACGGTGTAGGGTGCGGCACGGTCATCAAGCTTCCAGGCCCGAGAGACCGCTGCCGTGCCCACCTTCTTCGGCTTCGGGCACGGTTGTAGCGCGGGCCGTGGCTGCGACCCAGGCCGGCGTATGGCCCAAGGCCCCAACAGCGCTGGGCGACGCCCCGGCTCCCAAGCACCCCAGCCCACCGACAGCGGCGCCGCGCCTGCCTGGCCGCCCTGCAGGGCGGCCAGGCAGGCGAACAAAGATCAGCCGAACGAGGTGCTCATGACATCGCCGACGCCAGCTGTGACGAACCCGAAAACCGCAGCCGCATCCTCACCGCCGAATAGGCGCGGTTCTCGACCGCCGCTGACATGTGGAAAACGGCGCTTACGATCATGCTGAATTCGCGTCTACCATGGCCCAAAGCGCACACCCAGAGGCGAATCCCATCAACCAGCACAACAAGTCTGCAAAGCATGCCGCCTGGGCTGTCGTCTTGCTGCTGCTGCCCCTGCTCCTGCAAGTCTTCGGGACTCACTTCGTTCGCACGGCCGACACCTGCCTGCTGT
>JANMYQ010000363.1:0-1525 GCA_031382215.1 Methylibium sp. | reverse complement strand
TCGCCAACGCGCGCTTGCCGAGCCAGGCACTGAGTGAGTCATGCCGGCAAACGAACTGCGAGGAGTCGTGCTCCGCGGTGAGCGGTGCGGGCGCCGAAGCGCCGGCTGGCGCAGCCGGGCTCATTTCTCCCAAGGCGCGCGTTTGGCCAGCAGCCGCTTCAGCGCGGCGTTTTGCGAGAGCGGCGCATCCATCAGCGCCACGAAGGCCTTGTACTGCTTGGCATTCACCGTGAACAGCGTTTGGTCGAGCAGCACCTGCTCGGCCTTCTCGCGCGACGCTTCGAGCATGAACTCGGTGCGGCTCTTGCCCTGCAAACGTGCGGCGCGGTCGATCAACTCGCGCTGAGCGGGAGGGGTGCGCAGGTTGATGACCGTTGAGGAGGGCGTTGAGCTCATGGCGCGATTCTAGCGTTTGTGTGCACATTGTGCATACGTCCTGATGGCGACTCGATCGCGGCGTGAAGGACTTGCGAGGTTCCGGCCAGCTCCCACCAAGGGGGCAGCAGTTCGACGACCTCGGCTCGCCGGTATCGATCGTCGAGCAGCCACAGCCAGCCCCGATCCTGCGGCGTTCTCAGGACACGACCTGCGGCCTGCACAACCCGCTGCATCGCCGGTACCAGATCGGCGTAGCCGTGGCCGGCACCGAACAGCTTGTCCAGGCGTGCCTGAATGTGGCCTTGCGTCACCGAGACCGGCGGCAGGCCCAAGGTGGCAACGAAAGCGCCGATCAGCAGTGAACCCGGCAGGTCGACGCCTTCGGCAAACACGCCACCCAGCACCGCAAAGCCGACGCCCTGCCCAGCCGGCGTGAACCGCGCCAGGAAGTCCGCCCGCGCGCCGGTGCTCATCCGCCGCTCCTGCCGCCACTGCGGGATGTCCGGGCGCAAGGCGGCCAGCAGTCGGGCCGCCTTGTCCAGGTAGTCGAAGCTGCTGAAGAACGCGAGGTAGTTGCCCGGGTGCTCATCGAACTGCCGAGCGACCACCGCCACCAGTCGCTGGAGCGAGTGCTCCCGGTGCGCGAAGCGCGTCGAGACGCCGTCGGCCACACGCACGTTCAGATGCTCTGCCGGGAAAGCGGGTGGAACGTCGATCCAGGCCGTGTTCTCGGGCAGGCCCAGCAGCTGGATCGCGTACGCCGGCGGCGACAGCGTGGCCGAGAACAGCGTGGCGCTGTGCAGCGCCTTGAAGCGCTGGCGCATGAAGCAGGCCGGCGCCACGTTGCGCACGCACAGCGCGGCGTCGCGCCCGCCTTGGTCCGCCTCGCTTCTGTTTTTTATGACGTTTTCGATGACGTCTTCGATGCCGCTGCGCGTGCCCACGAAGGTCTGCACGTCGAACAGCGAATGGTCGCTTAAGGCCTCGACCAGCTTCAGATAGCGTTGCAGCTCGAAGTGGAAGGTCAGCAGCGATCCCACGTTCAGCGGGTGCTGGTTGAAGTACTCGGACGTGGCGCCTGCGGCGGTCTGCAGGGCCTGCACGAAGGGGTCGGGCGCGGCCTCCAGCACCTCGTAGGGTGCCGCGG
>JANMYQ010000330.1:0-2579 GCA_031382215.1 Methylibium sp. | reverse complement strand
TCGGCCTCACCGAAGTGGCGTATCAGAACGCGGCGGCCTACGCGAAAGACCGCCTGCAGATGCGCTCGTTGTCGGGCGTGAAAGCGCCCGAGAAGGCGGCCGACCCGATCATCGTGCACCCCGACGTGCGCAAGATGCTGCTGACCGCGCGCGCCTATGCCGAAGGCGGCCGCGCGCTGGCGATCTACATCGCGATGCTGATCGACCGCGAGCTGTCGTCCGACGATGAAGACGTGCGCAAGGATGCCGCCGACCAGGTGGCGCTGCTCACGCCCATCGTCAAGGCCTTCCTGACCGACAACGCCTGGCTCGCCACCTCGCACTGCATGCAGGTGTTCGGCGGCCACGGCTACATCAAGGAGTCGGGCATGGAGCAGTACGTGCGCGACGCCCGCATCAACATGATTTACGAGGGCACCAACACCATCCAGTCGCTCGACCTGCTGGGCCGCAAGGTGCTGGGCGACAACGGCGCGCGCTTCAAGAAGTTCGGCAAGCTGATCAGCGACTTCATCGAAGAAGAAGGCACCAACGAGGCGATGCAGGAGTTCGTCAACCCGCTCGCCGAGCTGGGCGACAAGGTGACCAAGCTGACCACCGAGCTCGGCATGAAGGCCTTCAAGGACCCCGACGAGGTGGGCGCTGCCGCGGTGGACTACCTGCGCGTCTGCGGCCACCTGGTATTTGCGTACTTCTGGGCCCGCATGGCCAAGGTGGCCCTCGAAAAGCAGGCCGACCCGGCCACCGCCGCCGACCCGTTCTACAAGGCCAAGCTCGCCACGGCGCGCTTCTACTTCGCCAAGCTGCTGCCCGAGACGGCCTCGCTGATCCGCACCGCGCGCGCCGGCGCCGCGCCGATGATGGACATGGAAGAGGCCTTGTTCTAAGGTCGGCCGCTTTGCAAAACCCACCCACGGAGACGAACGAGATGAGCTCACTCACGAACACACGAACAAGAACCCTGCTGGTCACTTTCAGCCTGGCCCTGCTGGCCGGCATGGCACACGCCCAGGCCACGCCGGCCGGCGTGTGGAAGACGATCGACGACGAGACCAAGAAGGAGAAGTCGCTGATCCGCCTGACCGACAACGGCGGCGTGATCAGCGGCAAGCTCGAGAAGTTTCTCGACCCCGACACCAAGGCCGACGCGGCGTGCGACAAGTGCACCGACGACCGCAAGGACAAGCCCATCATGGGCATGACCCTGGTGCGCAACGCCAAGCAGGCGGCCGACAACAAGGAGGTCTGGGAGGGCGGCGACATCCTCGACCCGAACAACGGCAAGGTCTACAAACTGCGCCTGAAGCCGCTGGACGGCGGCAAGACGATGGAGGTGCGCGGCTACATCGGCCCGTTCTTCCGAAACCAGACGTGGATCCGCGTCGAGTAAGTCGACGCCGGCTCCGTACTGCCAACAAGGAATCCCCATGAATCGTTTCACCGTTCGCAAGGTCGCCGTGCTCGGCGCCGGCGTCATGGGCGCGCAGATCGCCGCCCACCTGGTCAACTGCAAAGTGCCGGTCGTGCTGTTCGACCTGCCCGCGAAAGAAGGGCCGAAGAACGGCATCGTCACCAAGGCCGTCGAAGGGCTGAAGAAACTCAAGCCGGCGCCGCTGGGCGTGCCCGAAGACGCCGCGCTGATCCAGCAGGCCAACTACGAAGAGCACCTCGATGTGCTGAAGGAATGCGACCTGGTGATCGAGGCGATCGCCGAGCGCATGGACTGGAAGCTCGACCTGTACAAGCGCATCGCGCCGGCCTTGGCGCCGCATGCGATCGTCGCGTCGAACACGTCTGGCCTGAGCATCACCAAGCTGTCCGAAGTGCTGCCGGAAGAGATCAAACCGCGCTTCTGCGGCATCCACTTCTTCAACCCGCCGCGCTACATGGCGCTGGTGGAGTTGATCAACACGCCGACGACAAGGGCGGAGATCCTCGACCAGCTCGAAGCCTTCGTCACCACCGCGCTGGGCAAGAGCGTGGTGCGGGCGATGGACACGCCCAACTTCATCGCCAACCGGGTCGGCATTGCCGGCATGCTGGCGACGATCAAGGAAGCGGAAAACTTCGGGTTGAGCTACGACGTCGTCGATGACCTGACCGGCAAGAAGCTCGGCCGCGCCAGCAGCGGCACCTTTCGCACCGCCGACGTGGTGGGGCTGGATACGATGGCGCATGTCATCAAGACGCTGCAAGACAACTTGAGCGGCGACCCGTTCTTCCCCAGCTACGCCACGCCGCCGGTGCTGGCCAAGCTGATCGAACAGGGCGCGCTGGGACAGAAGACCGGCGCCGGTTTCTACAAGAAAGTTGGCAAGGACATCCTGCGCCTCGACCCCGCAACCACCGACTACGTTCCCGGCAGCGGCAAGGCCGACGAGATCGTCGCACGCATCCTCAAGAAGCCCGCGGCCGACCGCCTGAAGCTGTTGCGTGAATCGACCAACCCGCAAGCGCAATTCCTGTGGGCGATCCTGCGCGACAGCTTCCATTACTGCGCGGTGCACTTGGCGGACATTGCCGAGAGCGCTCGCGAAATCGACTTCGCGATGCGCTGGGGCTTCGGCAGCAGCCAGGGG
>JANMYQ010000322.1:0-1532 GCA_031382215.1 Methylibium sp. | reverse complement strand
TGATCCGCGCCGGCCCGAAAGAAGCGCTCGAGCTGACCACCAATACCCAGCCGGTGATGTTGACCGCGGCCGTGGCTTGTTATCGCGCCTGGCTGGCCGAAGGCGGCGCCGCGCCCGCGGCGCTGGCCGGGCATTCGCTGGGCGAATACAGCGCGCTCGTGGCTGCCGGTGCCTTGACGCTGGCCGACGCTTTGCCGCTGGTGCGCTTTCGCGCGCAGGCGATGCAAGAGGCGGTGCCGGTGGGGACAGGCGCGATGGCTGCGATCCTCGGGCTGGATGCCGCTGCGGTGCGCGAGGGTTGCCTGCTTGCGGCGCAGCAAAGCGGCCAGGTGGTCGAGCCGGCCAATTTCAACGACCCGAAGCAAACCGCAATCGCGGGCAGCAAGTCGGGCGTGGACCGCGCCTGCGAAATCCTGAAGGGCATGGGCGCCAAGCGGACGCTGCCCTTGGCGGTTTCGGCGCCATTCCATTCGTCGCTGATGCAACCGGCGGCCGAGCGCCTGCGCGAGCGGCTGGCCGCCACGCCGATTGCCGAGCCGCGGATTGCCGTGGTGAATAACGTCGACGTGGCCGTGCAGCGATCTGCCGAAGGCATTCGCGATGCGCTGTACCGGCAGGCTTTCGGGCCGGTGCGCTGGGTCGAGGTCATCGCCGCGCTGCGGGCGCGTGGCCTCACGCATATTTTCGAATGCGGTCCCGGCAAGGTATTGGCCGGCCTGGTGCGGCGCATCGATGCCACGCTCGTCACCGGCACGGTGCTCGACCGCGCCACGCTGGAAGAAGTGAAGGGGCTGATGCGATGACCCAGGCCCAGGTTGCCCTCGTCACCGGCGCCTCGCGCGGCATCGGCCGCGCCATTGCCACCACGCTCGCGCAGGCCGGCTTCAGGGTCGTGGGAACGGCCACGACAGAAACCGGTGCGGCGCTGGTCAACCAGGCGCTGGGCGCTTACCCCGGCTGCAGCGGCTTGTCTCTGAACGTCACCGATGGGACCGCCGTCGATGCCGCCGTCGAGACGGTCATCAAGACCCAGGGCGGCCTGCAGGTGCTGGTGAACAACGCCGGCATCACGCGCGACCAGTTGGCCATGCGCATGAAAGACGACGATTGGGACGCGGTACTCGATACCAACCTCAAGGCGGTCTTTCGACTGTCGCGTGCGGTGCTGCGCCCGATGATGAGGCAGCGCTTCGGGCGCATCATCAATATCACCTCGGTGGTCGGCGCCAGCGGTAACGCCGGGCAGGCCAACTACGCCGCGGCCAAGGCCGGTGTGGCGGGATTGACCCGCGCGCTGGCGCGCGAGTTGGGCAGCCGCAACATCACCGTCAACTGCATCGCCCCCGGCTTCATCGCCACCGATATGACCGATGCCCTGCCCGAGGCGCAGCGCAGTGCGCTGCTGCAGCAGATTCCATTGGGCCGGCTCGGGTCTGCCGACGAGGTCGCGCACGCGGTCGCGTTTCTGGCATCGCCATTGGCCGGGTATATCACCGGCGCGGAATTGCACGTCAACGGCGGCATGTTCATGA
>JANMYQ010000314.1:0-11367 GCA_031382215.1 Methylibium sp. | reverse complement strand
GATGTCCAGTACATTGGCTCAACTGGAGCTAAGCGGATACCCCTTATGGATGTCCAGTACATTGGCTCAACTGGAGCTAAGCGGATACCCCTTATGGATGTCCAGTACATTGGCTCAACTGGAGCTAAGCGGATACCCCTTATGGATGTACAGTCTCGCGCGCTACCGCCTCTGCTGATGAACGCGCCGCGACGCCTCATTGCTCACCTCGACATGGACGCGTTCTACGCGTCGGTGGAGTTGCTGCGCTATCCGGAGCTGCGCGGCCAGCCAGTGGTGATCGGCGGAGGCCGTCGCCACCAGCCCGTGCTGCAGCCCGACGGCACGCGCAGTTTCGCCGCGCTGCGCGACTATGCGGGTCGCGGCGTCATCACCACCAGCACCTACGAAGCGCGCGCGCTCGGCGTGCATTCCGGCATGGGCGTGATGAAGGCCGCCGCGCTGGCGCCCCACGCGGTGCTGCTGCCGATCGACTTCGACGAGTACAGGCGCTATTCGCGCCTGTTCAAGGCCGCGGTGCGCGAGATCACGCCGCTGGTGGAAGACCGCGGCATCGACGAGATCTACATCGACCTGACCGATCTGCCCGGCGCCCAGCAAGACGGCGGGCGTGCAGCCGGCCAGCGCCTGCGCGACGCGGTGTTCGAAGCCACCGGCCTGAGTTGTTCGGTCGGCGTGACGCCGAACAAGCTGCTGTCCAAGATCGCCTCCGACCTTGAGAAGCCCGGCGGCCTGACGATCCTGGCCGAGGCCGACATCCCGGCGCGCATCTGGCCGCTGGCGGCAAAGAAGATCAACGGCATCGGCCCGAAGGCCACGCTCAAGCTCGCCGAACTGGGACTGCACACGATCGGTGAACTGGCCGCGGCCGACCCGCTGTTCCTGATCGAACAATTCGGCAAGAGTTACGGCGCCTGGATGCATGCGGCCGCGCACGGCCGCGACGAGCGGGCGGTGGTGACCTACAGCGAGCCCAAGTCGATCAGCCGCGAAACCACCTTCGACCGCGACCTGCATGCGGTGCGCGACCGCGCCGCGCTGGGCGCCATCTTCACCGAGCTGTGCGTGCAACTGGCTGGCGACCTGCAGCGCAAGGCTTACGCAAGCAAGACCATCGGCATCAAGCTGCGCTTCGACGATTTCAAGTCCGTCACGCGCGACATCACCCTGTCGGCCCACACGATGGACGCGCAGGCCATCCGGCGTGCGGCTGGCAGTTGCCTGAAGCGGGTCGACCTGACGCGCCGCCTGCGCCTGCTGGGCGTGCGCGCCGGGGCGCTGGTGAAGTTGGCCGATCTGCTGGCGCCGTATGCCGAGCGCCCGGCCGGCGATGCACCGCTCAAGGTTCAGGAGCCGCTCGCGAGCTACAACCTGTCGCTGTTCGACAGCGTCGGCGGCGACGAGCGCGGCGGTTTGCCGAGCCGGGCGGGCCGGACAATGCCGTAGAGTGGCGAGCTGCAGAAGCATTGCCCCAAGCAGGCCTGCCCACCCGGAGACAAGACAAATGCCAGTCATCACCAACATCGAAGACCTGCGTGTCCTGGCACGCAAACGGGTACCGCGCATGTTCTACGACTACGCCGATTCGGGCTCGTGGACCGAAGCCACCTACCGCGCCAACGAGAGCGACTTTCAGCGCATCAAGCTGCGCCAGCGGGTGGCGGTCAACATGGAAAACCGCAGCACCGCGACGAAGATGATCGGCATCGACGTGGCGATGCCGGTGGCGATTGCGCCGACCGGACTCACCGGCATGCAGCATGCCGACGGTGAGATCCTGGCGGCGCGCGCGGCCAAGCGCTTCGGCATCCCGTTCACCTTGTCGACGATGAGCATCTGCTCGATCGAAGACGTTTCGCAAGGCACCGGCGGCCACCCGTTCTGGTTCCAGCTCTACGTGATGAAGGACCGCGATTTCATCGAGCGGCTGATCGACCGCGCCAAGGCCGTCAAGTGCTCAGCGCTGGTGCTCACGCTCGACCTGCAGATCCTCGGCCAGCGCCACAAGGACCTGAAGAACGGCCTCAGCGCACCCCCCAAACTCACCCTGGCCAACATCGCCAACCTGATGACCAAACCTCGCTGGGGCCTGGGCATGCTGGGCACCAAGCGGCGCGCGTTCGGCAACATCGTCGGGCACGTGAAGGGCGTGGAGAACATGGGTTCGCTGTCGGAGTGGACCGCCAAGCAGTTCGACACTGCGCTGAACTGGGGCGACGTCGAATGGATCAAGAAGCGCTGGGGCGGCAAGCTGATCCTGAAGGGCATCCAGGACGTCGAAGACGCGAAGCTGGCGGTGGCCAGCGGGGCCGATGCGCTGATCGTGTCCAACCACGGCGGGCGCCAGCTCGACGGTGCCGAGTCGTCGATCCGGGCGCTGGCGCCGATCGTCGAAGCGGTGGGGCACCAGATCGAGGTGCACATGGACGGCGGCATCCGCAGCGGGCAAGACGTGCTCAAGGCCCGCGCGCTCGGCGCCCGCGGCACCTACATCGGCCGCGCGTTCCTGTACGGCCTGGGCGCGATGGGTGAAGAGGGCGTCGACCAGGTGCTGCAGATCATCCACAAGGAACTCGACCTGACGATGGCCTTCTGCGGCCACACGAAGATCGACACGGTGGATCAGGGGATTCTGCTGCCCGGTACGTTCTGACGCGCCCCTAAAGCTGCGGGGCGCGCGCCGCGCTGAGCTGCTCGACGCTGGCACGCACCACCGCTTGCACCAGCGCGGCGTCAGGCGCCTGCGCGCCGCGGAATTTCAGGTGCCGCACGCCCTTGGCGGTGCCCTCGAGTGCGGGGAAGTCGGCTGCGAGCAGTGCACCATTGAAGACCTGCAGGTTCACATGGTCGCGGTGAACGACCACCGCCACCGCATGCATACCGTTGTGCATGAACACCAGATTGCCCCATTTGATGGCGCGCGTCAGGCTCGGCTCTGCCGCCAGGGCGGCGTCGTTCAAGGCCAGCGCGGCCTGCTGCTGCTCGGGACGCAAGGTGTCGAGCCAGGCCTGGACCAGCGCGGCCGGCCGGCCGATCGACCTCACCTCAGTGCTGCGTGCAGCCGCACAGGGGCGTGACGAACATCTTCACCCCTCCTCACAACTGGCGCGCCTCGAAGGTGTTGCACTGGTTCACATTGCCGGTCTGCAGGCCGACCTTGAACCACTTGACGCGCTGCGCGCTGCTGCCATGCGTGAAGCTCTCCGGGATCACCTGGCCCTGCGACTTGCGCTGCAGGTTGTCGTCGCCGATCTGCGCGGCGGCGTTGAGCGCCTCTTCGATGTCGCCCTGCTCGATGATCTGGCGCGCGCTCTGCGCGTCGTGCGCCCAGATGCCGGCAAAACAGTCGGCCTGCAACTCCAGCCGGACACTCAGCGCGTTCTGCTGAACTTCGCTGACGCGCCCGCGCATGCCGTCGATCTTGGCCGTGATGCCCATCAGGTTCTGCACGTGGTGCCCGACCTCGTGGGCGATCACGTAGGCCTGCGCAAAGTCGCCAGGCGCGCCCATGCGCGTGCGCATCATTTCGTAGAACGACAGGTCGATGTAGACCTTCTCGTCGCCCGGGCAATAGAACGGGCCCATGGCCGCCTGGCCGGTCCCGCAGGCGGTCGCTTCGGCGCCGCGGAACAGGCGCAGCTTCGGCACGCGGTAGGTCGAGCCCATCTTCTTGAACTGGGCCTGCCACACGTCTTCGGTGTCGGCCAGCACGGTCGAGACGAACTGGGCCATCTTGTCGTTGGCCGGCGGCTTGGTGGCCGGGCCTTGCTGGACCACCGGCGCTTCACCACCGCCGCCACTGAGCAAGCCCAGCACCGTCAGCGGGTTGATGCCGAAGACCCAGCCCGCCACGAGCGCGATGGCCACGGTACCCAGGCCGATGCCGCGCCCGCCGCCGAGCCGAACGCCGCCGGCCCTTCCTCCCCCTTCGCGAGCGTCCTCGACGTTGTCGCTCTGGCGATTGCCTTCCCACTTCATGTTCGACTCCTGCAACGACTCGTGGCCTGCAACCGCAGAGGCGGCAGGAACTGGTTGCAGGGATGGTAACGCCGTGTGGAGGGCGAACCTAGTGGGAATCCAGGGTCCGAAACCCAGGCTGCGGCACGCGGCGCCCGGTCAGTGCGCGGCGCTGCGCTCGGACAACTCGCGGCGACGCTGGTCCAGCCGCTGACAGGCTTCAAACAGGTCCAGCGCCAAGGTGCGCAACCTCGGGATGCCCAGGCTGTGCGCAATAGCCAATTGCCGGTAGCCGTACACAAGGTCGAGGAAAAAACGCGACATTTCCAGGCGAAAGCCTTCGCGCTGCATCAGCGCCCTGAACTCGGCCAGGGTGCAGGCCTCGACGGCCAGCGACGCGGCCAACTGGTGCAGCCACGGGTCGGCACGATCGACGGCGGGCACTTCGGCGCTCAGGCATGGCCCGGCGTGAACTACCGTGGCGGCGGCCTGGTGGGCCGAAGAGTGAACCGTGGGGACAGCCATTGCACACCTCGCGTTGATCGGGCCACCAGGGGTCTGGGGCATGGCTCAACCTTAAGGCGAGGCGCGCACAACGAAGGCCGGAAATGACAGGCTTTTGCTGCGCAGATCGAGCCTGACCCCCGCCTGGCTCAGGTCTTGGGCAGGGTCACCCCTTGCTGGCCCTGGTACTTGCCGCCACGATCCTTGTAGCTGGTCTCGCAGACATCGTCCGGGTCGCTTTCGAAGAAGAGCACCTGGGCACAGCCTTCGCCAGCGTAGATCTTGGCCGGCAGCGGGGTGGTGTTGCTGAACTCCAGGGTCACGTAACCCTCCCATTCGGGCTCGAACGGCGTGACGTTGACGATGATGCCGCAGCGCGCATAGGTGCTCTTGCCCAGGCAGATCGTCAGCACGTTGCGTGGGATGCGAAAGTACTCGAGCGTGCGCGCGAGCGCGAAGCTGTTGGGCGGGATCACGCAGACATCGGCGTTGATGTCGACGAAGCTCCGCGGGTCGAAGTTCTTCGGGTCCACCACGGTGCTGTAGATGTTGGTGAAGACCTTGAATTCGGGCGCGCACCGAATGTCGTAACCGTAGCTGCTGGTGCCGTAGCTCACGATCTTCTGCCCGTCGGCCGAATGGCGCACCTGGGCCGGCTCGAACGGCTCGATCATGCCGGTGGTTTCGGCCATGCGGCGGATCCATTTGTCGCTCTTGATGCTCATGCGCAGCCTTCCTGGGTGAGGGCCGATTGTAGGGAGGCGGTGCGCCACGGCGCCGGGTGGAAAGTAGCTCACACTTCCCCACGATTTGGCGGTGGCTGGGGGCTGGTTCTTGGCCTACCATTCGTGTTATCCCCGACCCCGGAGCCCGTCATGCGCCCAGCTTTGGACCTTCTGAGCCAGTACGCCGAATACCACCGCGACCGGCGCAACATCGTGAGCCATTTTGTCGGGGTGCCGATGATCGTATTCGCCCTTGGCGTGCTGCTCGCCCGCCCGAGCTTCGTGCTGGGCGGCGTGGCGCTCACGCCGGCCTGGATCGTGTTCGCCATCGTGACGGCCTGGTACCTGAGCCGGGGCGACTTCGGCCTGGGCTTGGCCGTCAGCGCCGTGGTCGGCCTGCTGCTGCTGGCGGCGCAAGGGGTGGCCGGCGGCAGTGTGGTGGCCTGGCTGAGCTGGGGCGTCGGCTTCTTCGTTGTCGGCTGGGTGATCCAGTTCATCGGCCACTGGTACGAGGGCAAGAAGCCCGCGTTCGTCGACGACATCATCGGCCTGTTGGTCGGGCCGATGTTCGTCACCGCTGAAGCGCTGTTCGCGTTCGGCTGGAACCGCCCCCTGCTGGCCGAAATCGAGCGCCGCGCCGGCCCGACGATGCTGCGGGACATGGCCAAGATTGCATAGTCAGGCCCGCGCCGGTTCCGGCTGGCCATCGAACCTCTCGAAGCCGCAGTAGCAGATGAAGTGCCGGTTCGTGGCGCGCCCGAACAGCGCCAGCCCGAGCCGGGTGCCCAACTCGTGGCCCATCTGGGTCACCCCGCTGCGCGACACGATGATGGGCACGCCCATCTGGGCCGACTTGATCACCATCTCGCTGGTCAGCCGCCCGGTGGTGTAGAAGATCTTGTCGGCGCCTCCCACGCCATTCATCCACATCCAGCCTGCGATCGTGTCGATCGCGTTGTGGCGGCCCACGTCTTCGACGAAGGTCAGCAAGCGGTCCTGCTGGAACAGCGCGCAGCCGTGCACCGAGCCGGCCGATTTGTAGGTGCTTTCCTGCAGGCGCATCGCGTTGAGCAGGCCGTACAGCGTGGCCTGGCTCAGCCGGGCTGACGGCTCTTCGGCGCCAGGCAGGTGCAGCGACGCCAGGTCGCTCATCATGTCGCCGAACACCGTACCCTGTCCGCAGCCGGTGGTCACCACGCGTTTGGCGGTCTTCTCGTCGAAGCGTTCGATGCCCGCGCGGGTCTTCACGGCGGCGCCCTGCACGTCCCAATCGACGGTGATCGAATGGACGTCGGCCACCGAATCGACCAGGCGCTGGTTGCGCAGGTAACCCAGCACCAGCAGTTCGGGCGCAGCGCCCAGGGTCATCAAGGTCACCAGTTCGCGCTTGTCGACGAAGACCGTCAAAGCGCGCTCGGCCGGAATGGAGATGCTGCGCGTGGCGCCGAACTCGTCGAGAACGTCGACCTCGCGGGTCAGCGGTGCGCTCGCAGCGCTCAGGTGCGGAAGGGATGCCATGGACGCACTGTAGTCAATCCGGATGGGCATGAAAAAGGGCCGCCTGTCGGGCGGCCCTGGCATTGCCGAGCTGTCACTGAGGGGGCGCTATTTCACCGTCACCGTCAGCGTGGCGGCCATGTCCTTGCCGTAGGACAGGTGAAAGCCGTCGGCGAACTGCATCGTCAGCTTGTAGGTGCCGGGCGCGAGCTTCACTTCGGTCTCGGTCTGGCCTTTGCCGAAGTGGATGTGCACGTCATCGGCCGGGATGATCTGGCCCGGCGCCAGGCTCTCGCGGTTGATCAGCAAGTGGTGGTGGCCCGTGCCAGCGACCTGTTCGCCGGCCGGCCTGATCTCCATGCCCTTCAGGCCGAACTTGACCATGAACGGGCTGGTCACAGTCGCGCCATCGGCGGGCTGGATGAAGTAGACCCCCTTGGTCGCCGGCGCCATGTTCGGGTTGGGCGCCGAGGCGCAAGCCGCGAGAAGTGCCGAAAGCACCACCACGGTCATCGACGACAAGCTGACACGAGGCAGGCTGCGCATAAGGGGAACTCCTCAGGACTTTTTCGGCGCCGCCGCCGCTGGCGGTGCAGCAGGCGACGCAGCAGAAGCCGCCGGGGCCGGGGCCGGAGCTGAGGCCGAAGCGGCTGCAGGCGGTGCGGCGACGAATGGCCCGGGGTCGGCACAGGGCGGGGTTTCGGTGGCCGGTTTGGCTTCCTTGCCGGCCGCTTTCATCGACGCCTGGTACTTCACAGCCGTCTTGTCCATGGACTTGCACAGCTGGTAATCGGCGACCTTGTTGCCCCAGGCGGTCTTGGCAGCCGCCTCGGCGGCCTTGGCCTTGGCCTCGTCGGTCAGCACCGGCGCAGGCAGTTTGGCAAGCGCCAGCGGGGCGGCCAGCGCGGCGAGCAGCATCAATAGAGGGGCGGCGCTTCGGGTCAGGCCTGGTCGGGCAGCAGATCGCATGAACATCATCATCTTTCGGGTTCAGTGTTGGGCAGCGGGACGCACGGCCGGATCGGCGCTAGGCGTGCGCTGGGCCGGGATCTTGCCGGCCTTGATGTCGTCGTGCCAGAGCTCATGGTGCTCGCGGGCCCAACCCTCATCGACATAGCCGGTCTTCATGCCCTGGTAGGCGCCCTTCATGCCGATCGTGCCGAGGTAGATGTGGCCCATGAACATGACCATCATCAGCACCGTCGATATGGCGTGCACCATATGCGCGATCTGCATGTCGCCGCGGGTGTACGCCAAACCCGGTACCAGCTTGTCCATCACCAGGCCGGAGGCCACGACGATCAGGCCGAGCAGGAAGACGCCCGCCCAGAAGATCACCTTCTCGCCGGCGTTGAAACGGTGCGAAGGCACTTCATGATTTCCCAGTAACCCGCCGCCCTTGGCCAGCCAGGTCAGGTCGGCCTTGGTGGGCAGGTTGTCGCGCACGAAGGTCACCATCACCACCACCAGCGACACGGCAAACAGCGGGCCGGCAAAGTTGTGTGCGGTCTTCAGCGCGTAGGTGAGCCAGCCGAACAAGGTCGAGCCGATGACTGGCAACATGAAGAACTTGCCGAACGCCATCACCAGGCCCGACACCGCGAGCGTCACGAAGGCGATCGCGTTGGACCAGTGCGCCGCGCGTTCGAAGTAGGTGAAGCGTTCGATCCGGCGGCCGGTATCGGCCACGTGCCCGCCGAGCGCACCCTTGCGCCAGTAGAACAACCCGATCGCCAGTGCCACGATCAACAACAGCGAGCCGCCGTAAGGAATGATCCACTGGTTGCGCACCTGCCGCCACGCCTCGCCAGCGTTGGTGAACTTGGAGCCGGGGTACTGGACGAAGGGTTGAATCAGCGAACCAGCTTCGGCTGCCGGCAAGGTGGTGCTGCCCTGCACGTTGCCCGACTCGCGCACCGCACGCCAGAACGGCGCGTTGTTGCCGGGCTGGGTGAGCGCCCGCTGGGCGTTGTTCTCGTCCGGCTTGGGGTCAGCCGGCACGGTGAACCCGGGCGGCGGCGCCCCTGCCCCTATTTTTGCGGCGCCGTCCTGCGCGAACGCGGCGCCGGCCAGCAGCAAACCCAGGCTCGCCAAACCCGCCAGACCGGCGGTAGCGACGCTTCGAATCATGCTTCGCATGCGTTTGCCCCTTGAAAGCTATTTCACCTTGGCGTAATCGTTCTGGCCCTGGGCCCGGTTGCGCAGCTGTTCCTCCCAACTCGCATGGTCACCCTCTTTCCAGCCCCCGGCGACAAACGCACTGCCGGTGGCCTGCCAGGCCTGGGTGTCGGACTTCTTGGCCACCACGGTCTGCGGCTTTTCGCCGCACCCCGTCAAGCCAAGCACCGCCGCTGCCATCACGCCCACCGCCAGAATTCGAATCATGACTTGGTGCCTTCGGCCGGCTTCACGGCCGGCACGCCACCCTGGGCGGGTTTGCCGTAAGCGGTACCCCAACCCCAGACTTCGCTGCCCTTGCCGCGGTTGAGCACGCGGGTGCGGAAGATGTCGGCCACGATGTCGCCATCACCACCGAGCAGCGCCTTGGTCGCACACATTTCGGCGCAGGCCGGCAGCTTGCCTTCGGACAGGCGGTTGCGGCCGTACTTGTCGTTCTCGGCGCCGCTGCCGTTGGCCTCGGGGCCGCCGGCGCAGAAGGTGCACTTATCCATCTTGCCGCGCAGGCCGAACGTGCCGTTGGTCGGGAATTGCGGCGCGCCGAACGGGCAGGCATAACTGCAGTAGCCGCAGCCGATGCACACATCCTTGTCGTGCAGCACCACGCCTTCGTCGGTGCGATAGAAGCAGTCCACCGGGCAGACCGCCATGCAGGGTGCGTCTGAGCAGTGCATGCAGGCGACCGAAATCGACTTCTCGCCAGGCAGGCCGTCGTTGAGCGTGACCACGCGGCGCCGGTTCACGCCCCAGGGCACGTTGTGCTCGGCCTTGCAGGCGGTGACGCAACCGTTGCACTCGATGCAACGCTCGGCGTCGCAGATGAATTTCATTCTTGCCATGTCAATACTCCCTTTAGACCGCGCGTTCGATCTGGCAGACGGTGGTCTTCGTCTCTTGCATCATCGTGACGCTGTCATAGCCGTAGGTCGTTGCCGTGTTCACCGCCTCGCCACGAATCACCGGCGCCGCCCCGTCGGGGTAATACGGCGCCAGGTCGATGCCGCCCCAGCGGCCAGAAAAGTGGAACGGCAGGAACACCGTTTCACCGTCGACCCGCTCGGTCACCAGCGCCTTGACACGAATGCCCTTGAAGCTGGGCAGCGCTTCCATCGGCGGCGTCTTGACCCACACGAACTCGCCGTTTCGGATACCGCGGTCGTTGGCTGTCTTCGGGTTCAGCTCAACGAACATCTCTTGCTGCAACTCCGCAAGCCAGGGGTTGGAGCGCGTTTCTTCGCCGCCACCCTCGTACTCGACCAGCCGGCCGCTGGTCATGATCAGCGGGTACTTCTTGCCGATGTCCTTGTTCTTCTGCTGCACGCTCTTGTACAGGGTGGGCAAACGCCAGAAGGCCTTCTTGTCGTCGTGCGTCGGGTATTTGTCGACCAGGTCGGCGCGGTTGGAGTACAGAGGCTCGCGGTGCTTGGGCACCGGGTCGGGGAAGTTCCACACCACGGCACGCGCCTTGGCGTTGCCGAACGGGTGGCAACCGTGGTTCTTCATCGCCACGCGGATGATGCCGCCGCTGGAATCGGTCTTCCAGTTCTTTCCGGCCGCCGCCTTCTTCTCGGCGTCGGTCAGCTCGTCCCACCAGCCCAGCTTCTTCAGCAGCAGGTGGTCGAACTCGGGGTAGCCGGTGGTGATGTCAGCGCCCTTGGAGTGCGAACCGTCTTCGGCCAGCAGGTTCACACCCTCACGCTCGACGCCGAAGTTGGCGCGGAAGTTGCCGCCACCTTCCATCACGTGCTTGGAGGTGTCGTACAAGTTCGGCGAGCCCGGGTGACGCATCTCGGGCGTGCCGTAACACGGCCACGGCAGGCCGAAGTAGTCGCCGTCGAGCTTGTAGCCGGTTTCCTTGTCGATGCCGCCGCGCGCCTTGAGCGTCTTCACGTCGAAGACGTTCATGTTGCGCATGTGCGCCTTCAGCCGCTCGGGGCTCTGGCCGGTGTAGCCGATGGTCCAGACGCTGCCGTTGATCTCGCGCAGGATCGACTCGACCTCCGGCTCCATCATGCCCTGCTTGCCCGGCACGACCTTGCTCTTGGCGACAAGTTCCTTGTCGAAACCGAGCTTGCCGGCGAGCTGGTACATGATCATGTGATCGGTGCGCGATTCCCAGAGCGGCTCGATCACCTTCTCGCGCCACTGGATCGAGCGGTTCGACGCCGTCACCGAGCCTGAAGTCTCGAACTGGTTGCTCGACGGCAGCAGGTAGACCGCGCGGTTCGGGTTCAGGTCCTCGGGCCGGCCGGGCATCGCCGCCATCGCGGCCGAGGCCGACGGGTCCGGGTCGATCACGACCAGCAGGTCGAGCTTGTCCATCGCCCGCTACATCACCAGCCCTCGCGTGTGGGAGAAGGGCGCACGGCCGCAGAAGTTCAGGCCTCGCAGGTTGCTGTCCTGGTCGATCAGCTCGTTCTTCTCCAGCACGCCGTCGATCCAGCGAGACACCGTCATTCCCGGCTTGGTCATCATGCCGGGCGCGTACTGCTTCTTGATCCACTCG
>JANMYQ010000271.1:0-3388 GCA_031382215.1 Methylibium sp. | reverse complement strand
CAGCCGGGTTGAGCTGTCGGCGAAGGCGCCATCGTGGCGCGTAGGTGCGGTCCTACGGGACACACCGCCCTGCGCCCACCTCGCGATGCACCGGCCGCGCGCATAGTGCGTGGGATGAAATCGCAACGCAAAACATCAGGCCAGCCATCAGGCAAGACACCGAACGCAGCGAAGGCCGGGACAGCCACGGCACCCGCGCTCAAGTCGACGTTGCCGCATGTGCGCGAGCAATCGTCGGGCAGCGTCGGCACCGAGCCGCGCAAGGTCATCCAGCAGGCCTACAAGGACATCCAGGCCGGCCTGGTCGATACCGACATGCGCGCGACCCCTGGGCTGGATGCACAGCGGCGCAGGCAGCTGGTTAAGCCCGCCGCCAGGTGAGTTGGGGCTTGGCCGGGCCGCGCCCAGGCAGCGCTATGCCCGGGTCGGCAACTTCCTACAAGCGTCCGCGCCGTTGTCCGCTGCCACCGCGCTGCGTGCAACCGCACCATGACATGCCGTTGTGGCCAACCGGGCCGCAGCACCACCGACGGAGTACCTCATGCTGAAAAAACTCATTACCGTGCTGGCAGCTGGTTTTGCCCTCGGGCAGTGGACCGCCTCGAAGCAGCACAGCGAGCTGAAGCGCAAGCTCGACACACCCAAGCGCAAGCCCGAAGAAGTGAGCAATTGGGAAGGTGAAGGCGGCGCGCTGCCCGTCACCGGCGCCCAGCTCGGCCCTGAGCCGGCCAAGACCTGATCGCGTCTGAGCGTTCGGCAAGCACTGATACGGCTTTGCGTTCAATTCGCGAGGATTCATCGCTCGACCGGTTGGGTGCTGACGACGCATAGCTGCGCTTCGAACACTTCCCTGTTCTGTTCGCGCCCCAGCGTAGGTGCGAGGCCGCGGGCGGGCTGCCGGTTGCGGCTTCGAATGCAGCGCCCCGCTTCGCGGGGTGCCTTGCGGTGCTCAAGCCCGTGGCCCCGTCGCGGAACTCGCTACGCGCCCTATGGGCGCTGCGCTGTACGCCCGTGGAGGCGTTTATTCAGCAGGGTGCAAGTCCCTGTCGGGGGAAGCCAGAACCCCGAAGCCGAAGGTAACTGCGTCGCCGCGAGGCGGGGTGGGGAGCAACTGGAGGCGAACTGGCGGTCCGCAGGATGACGAACTCGATTCGGCGGGGAGTGGTGGCGAGCCTGCAACGTAGTGGCGAAGCCTGGAACTCATCGCAAGCGCTGGCCTGGCGGTCAAAGCGACCTGCGAATCACCCTTGTGGTTGGAGGCGGAACGTCGGGAAGGGTGAACGAGACAAGCGGGGAGACCTGCGAGCCGGGGTGACGGTGCGCAGGAGTCAGAGCCCTCGTAGTACCGAGGCTGCTCGCAAGAGCGGCCACAGGCCCGAAGACCATAAAGCGGGCTGAGGGAAGGTGGGCAGGAAGGTGAATGTGTGAAAGACGGATCGAGCGACGAACAAACAGCAGCACCAGTGCCGGCAGCGGCTAGACGTGCTGCGTCGGACCCCGCCAACGCAGGCCACGTGTCTGCGCAGGAAAGCCACGTGTGGGAATGGGTAGACCGCGAGATCTGGAGCGAACGCATGTTGGCGGCGCTGGCGACGGCGTCAGAGAAAGGCAAACAGGCCAAATGGTTCAGCCTGATCGACAAGGTCTGGCGCGACTCGACGCTGCAGGCGGCTTGGCAGCAAGTCAAAAGCAGACGAGGCGCGGCTGGCATTGACGGCATCAGCATCGCGCGCTTTGAGGCCCAAGCTGGGAAGTATCTGGGCGAAGTCGCAGAACATCTCAAGACCGGGCAATACCGCGCGCAAGCCGTGCGCCGGGTGGAGATACCCAAAGCGGGCGGCGGCAGCCGTCCGCTGGGCATCCCCACCGTCAAGGACCGGGTGGTCCAGGCGGCGGTCAAGCGCGTGATCGAGCCCATCTTCGAGAGCCGGTTCTGCGAGACGAGCTACGGGTTCCGACCAGGCAAAGGCTGCAAGGACGCGTTGCGCGCCGTCGACGGCTGGCTCAAGCAAGGCTACACCCACGTGGTGGATGCCGACCTCAGGAGCTACTTCGACAGCATCCCTCACGCGCGAGTGCTCGCGCGGGTGGGCGAACGCATCAGCGACGGGCGAGTCCTGGCGCTGATTGACGGCTGGCTGCAGCAAGCCATCGTGCACGAGCTCGAGCGCTGGACGCCCACGGGCGGCACGCCGCAAGGTGCGGTGCTCAGCCCGCTGCTGGCCAACATCTACTTGCACCCGCTGGACCAGCACATGCTGGCGCGGGGCTACAAGATGGTGCGCTACGCGGACGACTTCGTCGTCCTGTGCCAAAGCGCTCACGAGGCGCAGCAGGCACTGGCCGAGGTTGAGCAATGGGTGAGCGCCAACGGGCTGGAGCTGAACACGGCCAAGACCCACATCGGGGACTGCCTTCAAAAGGGGCAGGGCTTCGAGTTCCTTGGCTACCGCTTCGAGGCGGGACGGCGCCTGGTCAGGAAGAAAAGCGTGACCAAGATAAAGGATGCGATCCGGTCACGGACCGGTCGCACACGTAGCGCGTCGCTCGCAACCATCGTGGCCGAGTTGAATGCGGCGCTGCGGGGCTGGTATCAGTACTTCCAGCACGCGGTGCGCAACATATTCACCATGCTGGATGGCTTCACGCGACGGCGCCTGCGATCGATGTTGCGCAAACGCGAGAAGCGTCCCGGTGCGGGGCGCTGTCAAGCGGACACCCGCCGTTGGCCCAATGCCTACTTCGCGCAGCAGGGACTGTTCACCATGAGCACAGCCCGGCAAGCCGCGAGCCAATCCCGATGAGGACTTCACCGACTGGAGAGCCGTGTGCGGGAAAACCGCACGCACGGTTCGGAGGGAGGGGAGGCTCACGCCTTCCCTACCCCTATCAAACAACCGCGACGAGAATGAACACGAAGCGCGCTTGCGCGCGCGGGCCACGGTCTTTCCGCTCCTCAGCGCTGCATAGGCGCCGCAACCGGCAGCCCACCCGCGGCCTTGGGACCGGCTGTGGTGTTCGCGGCAGAACACTACCCGACTCTTCGTGCGGCATGCGCAATCGGTATTCGGTGTTCGAAACATTGGCACCGCCACGGTGGTGCCAGCCGAGGATGGCGGGTGAGCGCATCCGGGAGGTAAAGGAGGAGACCGCGCCATTCATGGCGCGGTCGGGGGACACGAGCGGATGCGCTTACCCGTCGTCCTCGGCCCGCGCAGGCAAGCAAGCCCGAAGCGGTCGTATGAGCGTCAGCAATGCGCCGTCAGCACCCAACCGGTCAATTGACGAATCCTCGCGAATTGCACGCAAGGCCGTATCAGTGCTTGCCGAACTCTCAGACGCGATCAGATCTTGGCCGGCTCTGGGCCGAGTTGGGCGCCAGTGACGG
>JANMYQ010000249.1:0-2960 GCA_031382215.1 Methylibium sp. | reverse complement strand
ATCGAAACTCCCGACGGTCTGTACGACCTCACGGCCGGTTACGTGGCTGCCTGCGATGGCGGGCGCTCGAGCGTTCGTGCATTGATGGGCCTCGAAAGCAAGGGCCGGGTCTTTCAGGACCGGTTCCTGATCGCCGACGTGAAGATGGCGGCCGATTTCCCGGCCGAACGGTGGTTCTGGTTCGATCCGCCCTTCCATCCGAACCAGAGCGTGTTGCTGCACCGCCAGCCTGACAACGTCTGGCGCATCGATTTCCAGCTGGGCTGGGATGCGGATCCGGAGGAGGAGAAGAAGCTCGAACGCATCACCCCGCGGGTCAACGCCATGATGCTTCAGGCGCTGGGGTGCGAGGTGCCCTTCGAACTCGAATGGGCCAGCGTCTATACCTTCGTCTGCCTGCGCATGGACCGCTTCCGCCATGGCAGCGTGCTGTTCGCCGGTGACAGTGCGCACGGTGTCTCGCCATTCGGTGCCCGGGGTGCGAATTCAGGCGTGCAGGATGCCGAGAACCTGGCCTGGAAGTTGGACTGCGTCCTGAAGGGTGAGGTGCAGGGCACGGCCGCGCAAGCCCTGCTCGACAGCTACGGAAGCGAGCGGGAGTTCGCAGCGGACGAGAACCTGCTGAACTCGACCCGGGCCACCGACTTCATCACGCCGAAGAGCGAGATCAGCAAGCTCTTCCGCAACGCGACCCTGGAACTGGCCAGCGAGTTTGGTTTTGCGCGCAAAGTCGTCAACAGCGGCCGCTTGTCGGTGCCGGCCACCTTGGACAAGTCGGCGCTCAACACCCCTGACCGCGACATGTTCGACGGCGCGATGCGGCCCGGCGCCGCAGCGGCAGATGCGCCGGTCGATGACCATGGCGCAGCCAGCTGGCTGCTGCGTCAACTGGGGCAGGGGTTCACGCTGCTGGTCTATGGCGAGACCGTACCCGCAGCCCTGATCTCGAAAGCGGTCGACGTCCTGCTCGTCGTGCCCAAGGGCTCGGCGGTGAGAGACGTTGGCGCTGCGCGCGTGGTCGAGGACAAGGAGGGCTGGTTCGTCCGGCGCTACGACGCCAGGTCCGGCAGCGCATGGCTGCTGCGGCCCGACCAGCATGTCTGCGCCCGCTGGCGCAACCCCGATGCCACCGCCGTAGCGGGCGCCTACCGGCGCGCACTCGGACATTCGAACAAGGATTGACATGGCGCTGATCACTGAACCCCATCTCGAAGCGGCAGACGACTTCTACGAGGCCCTGATCGAGTCCCACCGCGATCTGAGCACGGCACAAAGCCACGCACTGAACGCGAAGCTGATCCTGCTGTTGGCAAACCATGTGGGTCAACAGACCGTGCTGCTCGAGGCGCTGTCTGCCGCCCGCGCCAACACGCTGGAGCGCCCACCAGGCGTCGAGATTTCCGAACCGAGGGCACCGACATGATCGTTCGCACGGGTTTGATCAAGAAGAAGCCGGACTGGACCGCCGCCGACTTCCGCAGCTATTGGCTCGAGCGCCACGGCGCGCTGGCCGCGCAGTTGCCCGGGCTGCGGCGCTACGAGCAGAACCACGTCGTCGACGAGGCCCAGCGCGGCATCAGCTACGAGCGCGGGCCGGAGCGGCTCGACGGCTTTTCGATGCTCTGGTTCGACAGCGACGAGGCGATGCGCTCGGCCATTGCTACCGCGGCCGGCCGCGCCCTGGTGGCCGACGAGAGCCACTTCATCGGCGACCTGCGGATCGTCACCGTCGACCAGGTGGAGGTGATTCCGCCGGCCACCGATCGTCCGCTGATCAAGCGCATGTCGCTGTTGCGGCGCCGGCCCGACGTGTCGCCCGAGCAGTTCAAGCACGAGTGGCGTGTCGAACACGCACGCCTGGTGCGCGAGGTGAAGGGCGTACTGGGCTACCGGCAGAACTTGGTCGTCGCGCGCGAAGTGCCTAAAGGTACGCTGGTCGGCTACGAGGACTTGCCGATCGACGGCGTCGTCGAGCTGTGGTTCGAAAACCCCGAGTCCTTGGACGCGGCCTTCGCGTCGCCGCAAGGCGTGACGCTAATGGCGCACGCCCATGTCTTCATCGCCGAGATCACGACCTTCCTGGTCGAGCGGCACGTCATTGTTTGAGGGGAAGACAACTATGCTGATCAACAAGGTTCACCACGTCGCCTACCGCTGCATCGACGCCAAGCAGACCGTCGAGTGGTACGGCAAGCACCTGGACATGAAGTTCGTGCTGGCCATCGCCGAGGACGAAGTGCCGTCCACCAAGGCCCTCGACCCCTACATGCACGTCTTTCTCGATGCCGGGCAGGGCAATGTCTTGGCCTTCTTCGAACTGCCCAGCCAGCCGACTATGGACCGCGACCGCAACACCCCCGCCTGGGTGCAGCACCTGGCGCTGGAATGCGATTCGGTGGAGACGTTGCTGGCTACCAAGCAGCGTTTGGAAGCGGCCGGCATCGAGGTGCTGGGCCCGACCGACCACACCATCTTCAAGTCGATCTATTTCTTCGACCCCAACGGCCACCGCCTGGAACTCGCGGCCAACACCGGCACGCCGGAGATGATGAAGAAGCTCGACGAGGTGAAGTGGGACATGCTCGAGGAGTGGTCCAAGACCAAGCGCGCGCCCAAGCACGCGGCCTGGATGCACGACGGCAGCCTGGCCGCGTCGGGGCATTGAGGCCGTCATGACCACGCTCAACGAAACCCACGATCCGGCGCTGCGCAGTTGGGTCGAATCGGCCAACGCGGCCGACACCGAGTTCCCGATCCAGAACCTGCCGCTGGCGGTGTTCCGGCGTCGCGGCAGCAGCGAAGCCTTCCGCGGCGGCGTCGCGATCGGCGCGCAGATCGTCGACCTGAGCGCTGCCGTTGCGAGCGGCGTCTTCGGCCGGGACGCGGCCCGTCCTGCACAGGCGGCTTCCGGCGACTCGCTCAACGCCTTGATGGCGCTCGGCACGGCCGCGTGGTCGGCG
>JANMYQ010000233.1:0-2153 GCA_031382215.1 Methylibium sp. | reverse complement strand
TGGAAGGACGGCCGCTTGCGCCACACCGCCAGCAACGCCACCATCACGCACAGTGCTGCGATCTGGCCGATCTCGACACCGACGTTGAAGCTCAGGATGCGCATCAGCATGGCCAGCTTGTCGTCGCCGAGCGGCAACTGCTGGAGGCGCGTGGACAGGCCGAAGCCGTGCAACAGGCCGAACGCGAACACCACACGCAACAGACTCGGCGACGGGATTCCGAAATGCTTCTGGAATCCGCCGTTGTTGTCGAAGCCCTTGTACATCACGCTGATCGCGATCAAGGCATCCACCAGGAAGTAGTTCCAGGTGATTTGCAGGAAGGTCGCGAAGATCAGGGTGATGCAGTGGCCGAGCGTGAACGCGGTGACGAACTTGGCGATGTCCTTGAAGGTCGTGAGGAAGAACACCACGCCGAACAGGAACAACAGGTGGTCGTAGCCGCTGAGCATGTGCGTTGCACCCAGGCCGACGTACCGGAGGTAGCCGCCTTCGAGCATGCGCTGCTTGTCGGCTGCCGAAATGCCGTGGGCCAAGGCAAGCAGCGGTGCGACGAGCAGGGCCGCGCCGGCCAGCCAGCCCGCCATACGACTGGACAGGGACGGTGAACATGTGGCCCTCATCGGAGCGACCACAGACGAAAAATAATGGGCATGAAAAACTCCACGATGCCCGCGCCGGGAACGGGCGGACAGGACCGAGACCAGCGCAGGTTTGCGCCGAAGACGAGTCTCAGCTGTGAAGCGGCGGAGCGCGGCCGGCGGGCGGCAGGCTTCGGTGGGATCGGAAGTCGGAAGGTGATCGATCGGGCCGCCAATCCATCACCGGCACGTCAGCGGGCACCGTGAGGAGTTCGCCCACGGAGAACCAAGCCACGTGTGCATCCGCACGGTCGGCCACCGGCAGCGCCAGCCGCGACGGCGTGACCCGGATCGCCATCACGAAGTGCGCGGCCGCCAGATCGTCGCCGTTCTCCGCGTGCGGGCCATCGCCAGTCTCCGCCGCGTGCCCTGCGCCAAATTCAAGCTGCCCTTCGGCGCCGTCGTGGTGGTGCGAGTGAAACGGCGCGCTCAATTGGTCGAAAGCCAGCACCAGCACCAGCAGCCAGCGCGCGAACCACCATGCGCCGCGCTCGCCAGCCGGGCGGCGGCGTAACGAAGCTGCAGATCGTTGGGTGCGTGTCATGGCCGAACTGTGCGAATCAGGGACGGCGAATCGTGGGCAAAGTATTTCACACGCTGATGAAAGCGACATTCGAAACTAGCGCTTCAAAAGGCCCCTTACGCACCCTTGATGCGAACCTTGAGCAGTTTGACGGAGTTGACGAACACGAGCACGTCAGGTCCCAGGTGGATGATGGCGGCCTGGATCGGCCCGATCCAGCCGAGCAGCGCCGCAGTGATGCCCAGAACGTGCACGACGCCGACCCCGACGAACAGATTTTCCTGGACCGTGCGGTAGGCGCGGCGGGCGATGGCCCGTGCCGCCGCAATCTTGCCCAAGTCGTCCGTCATCAGCGCGATGTCGGCGGCTTCGAGCGCGGCCTGCGTGCCACCGCCGCCCATGGCGATGCCGACATCGGCCTTCGCCAGCGCCGGCGCATCGTTGATGCCGTCGCCGACCATGGCGACGCGGTGACCTTGGGCCTGCAGTTCCGCGATGGCCGATACCTTGTCTTCGGGCATCAGATCGGCCCGCACTTCGTCAATGCCGAGTTCCGCCGCGATGACCTTGGCTGTGGCAGCGTTGTCACCAGTCAGCATCACGATGCGCTTGACCCCGCTGCCCTTCAGTTCCGCCAGCGCTTCCCGGGCGCCGGGGCGCAATGTGTCGGCGATGAAGATCACGCCGGCGAACTGGCCGTCAATGGCCACATGTACCGGCGTGCGACCGCCGCCCTCGACCGCAGCGTCGAGCGTGACCCCGCCCTCGCGCAGAAGAGCGGCATTGCCGACCAGCACGACACGGCCTTCGACGACGGCTCTGACGCCACGACCCTGCAACTGTTCGAAGGACTCGGGTTCTGGAACTGCGATGCCTCGCGCGGTAGTGGCGTTGACGACCGCCTTGGCCAGCGGGTGCGCTGAGCGCCGGTCCGCAGCCGCAGCGAGCCGCAGCAGCGCGTTCTCGTCGAACAAGGCGCTGCGCTGGGC
>JANMYQ010000229.1:0-12487 GCA_031382215.1 Methylibium sp. | reverse complement strand
ACCGCGGTCAAGCAGAACATCACCACCTTGCACAACCGCGTCAACGAACTCGGCGTGGCCGAGCCGGTGATCCAGCAGCAGGGCCTGGACCGCGTGGTGGTGCAGTTGCCGGGCGTGCAGGACACGGCCAAGGCCAAGGACATCATCGGCCGCACTGCCACGCTGGAGCTGCGCATGGTCGACGACAGCGCCGAAGCGGCCGCCGCGGCCTCGGGCACCGGGCCGGTGCCGTTCGGTGCCGAACGTTACGTCGAGCGCGGCGGCCTGCCGCTGATCGACAAGCGCCAGGTCATCCTGACCGGCGAGAGCCTGACCGATGCGCAGGCCGGCTTCGACTCGCAGACCCAGCAGCCGGCCGTGCACCTGACCGTGGACGCCAAGGGCGCGCGCATCATGAAAGACGTGTCGGGCGCCAACGTCGGCAAGCGCATGGCGATCCTGCTGTTCGAAAAGGGCAAGGGCGAGGTCGTGACCGCACCGCGCATCAACAGCGAGCTCGGCGCGCGCTTCCAGATCTCGGGCTCGATGAGCACGGTGGAAGCCAACGACACCGCGCTGCTGCTGCGCGCCGGTTCGCTGGCCGCGCCGATGGAGATCATCGAAGAGAAGACCATCGGCCCGACCCTGGGCGCCGAGAACATCGACAAGGGATTCAACAGCGTGATCTACGGCTTCGGCGCGATCGCGCTGTTCATGTGCCTGTACTACATGCTGTTCGGCGCCTTCTCGACCGTGGCGCTGGCCTTCAACCTGCTGTTGCTGGTGGCGGTGCTGTCGATGCTGCAGGCCACGCTCACCTTGCCGGGCATTGCGGCCATTGCGCTGACCCTGGGCATGGCAATCGACGCCAACGTGCTGATCAACGAACGCGTGCGCGAAGAGCTGCGCGCGGGTTCGGCGCCACAAGCTGCCATCAGCATCGGCTACGAGAAGGCGTGGGCGACCATCCTCGACTCCAACATCACCACCTTGATCGCCGGCATCGCGCTGTTTGCGTTCGGCTCCGGGCCGGTGAAGGGTTTTGCGGTGGTGCATTGCCTGGGCATCCTGACCTCGATGTTCTCGGCCGTGGTGTTCTCACGCGGGCTGGTGAACCTGTGGTACGGGCGCCAGAAAAAGCTCAAGAGCGTCTCGATCGGCCAGATCTGGAAACCGCAGGGCGACGTGCCGGCGAACACCTGATTCGCCGACAGAGCAGCGACGACACAGCAGCGCGACGACAGACCAGCGACAGGGAAACAGATGGAATTCTTCAGGATCAAGCGCGACATCCCGTTCATGCGGCATGCGCTGGTGTTCAACATCATCTCGCTGCTGACCTTCCTTGCAGCGGTGTTCTTCCTGGTCACGCGCGGGCTGCACCTGTCGATCGAGTTCACCGGCGGCACCGTGATCGAAGCCGGTTATACACAGGCGGCCGACATCGGCAAGTTGCGCAACACGCTGGCCGGGCTGAAGCTCGGCGAGGTGCAGGTGCAGAACTTCGGCAGCACGCGAGACGTTCTGATCCGCCTGCCGGTGCGCGCCGACGTGAAGCAGGACGTGCTGGTGGCCAACGTCTTCGCCGAGATGTGCAAGGCAGAGGGCGGCAAGGTGGTGCCGCGGCAGTTCACCAGCGACAAGGGCGAGTCGGTCAGCAAGCAGGTCTGCGACGCCGCCGGCGCCGAGCCGGTGAAGCTGCAGCGCAGCGAATTCGTCGGTCCGCAGGTGGGCCGCGAATTGGCCGAAGACGGCGCCAAGGCGCTGGCCTTTGTCATCATCGGCATCATGCTTTACCTGGCGTTTCGGTTCGAGTGGAAGTTCTCGGTCGCCGCCATCGTGGCCAACCTGCACGACGTGATCATCATCCTGGGCTTCTTCGCCTTCTTCCAATGGGAGTTCTCGCTGTCGGTGCTGGCGGCTGTGCTCGCGGTGCTGGGCTACTCGGTCAACGAGTCGGTGGTGATCTTCGACCGGATCCGCGAAGCCTTCCGGCGCTACCGCAAGATGAACACCCACGAGGTCATCGACCACGCCATCACCAGCACCATGAGCCGCACCATCATCACGCACGGTTCGACACAGATGATGGTGCTGTCGATGCTGATGTTCGGCGGCCCGACCTTGCATGAGTTCGCGCTGGCGCTGACCATCGGCATCCTGTTCGGCATCTACTCGTCGGTGTTCGTCGCCGCAGCCATCGCCATGTGGCTGGGCGTGAAGCGCGAAGACCTCGTGAAGTTCAGCGCCAAGGAGACCGACCCCGACGACCCGAATGCCGGGGCGGTAGTGTAGAGTTCTTGGCTTATCCCATAGGCGATTTTCCCCCTCCAACATGGCGACCCTCGGCAACCCGACGGCACTGGCCCAGCAGGCACGCCGTGCTTACGCGGAAGGGTTGCTGAACGGCATGCCGACGGTGGTCCAGGCGATCGATCAGGGGGCTCGCGTGCTGCTGAGCCAGGTCGCCGAAGGCTCGATCACGATGAAGCGGCGCGACGCCGTCCAAGACCTGAACGCCTCGCGCGCGTTCTGGCTCCAGGGCATGACGCAGATGCTGCGCAGCGCGGTGCGCAGCGGCAACGTGGCCATGTCCAAGCCGGGCGATCTGCCCTTGCCGGCGCCACGTGCCGGCAACATGAGCCTGGTCGACGACGACACCATCGAAAACGAGATCCTCAGCTCCCGGCTGGCGCTGTCGGTGATGGACCGTGCTTCCTGGGAGTTCACCGATCTGCGCGCGCGCATGAACGTGCTCGAAGGGCGCGAGGAACTGGAGGCCAACGACGTGCTCCGCCCGCACGTGCTGGCCCGGGTGGTGATCTCCTCCTGGCGCGCCGCCGGCCTGACCCTGGAAGCCTGGCGCGCCCTGCACACGGTGCTGCACGACGAGTTCTCGCACTTCGCCGAAGAGGGTTACCACGAGACCAACCGCTGGCTGATGCAACGCCAGGTGCTGCCCGAGGTGGATCTGCGCCCTTTTATTCGGCGGGCGCGCAATTCGGCCTGGATGGCCAGCGCGCAGGCTTCGGGCAGCGGTTTTGCGCAGTCCGGGCCGCATTCCCTCGCCGGGCGCGGCGAAGTCGGCGAAGAGACCCGCATGCTGACGCATCCGGCGCCGCTGGTGCGAGGCTCCGACCATTCGAGCGAGGTGCTGGGGCGCCTGAACCGGCTGATCGGGCGCCAGTTGCCCGAGTTTGCGGTAACTGCCAATCAGCCTCAGCAGGCGTCCGCCGGTCTCAATGCGGCCATTGCGGTGGCGCAGCAGGGCATTGCGAACCGCCTGTCGGTGCCAGCCCCTGGCGGCGGCGGTGCAACGATGCCCCTCAGCACCCCGGCGCTGCTGGAAGAACTGAACCAACGCAAGCAGGTGCTCAAGCAGGCCGCCGCCACGCCGGTCGAACGCGCCACGATCGAGATCGTGGCGCTGCTGTTCCAGAGCATCCTCACCGAAGAGCGCATTCCCGCCACCGTGCGGGTGTGGTTTGCGCGCCTGCAGATGCCGGTGCTGCGCGTGGCCGTGAGCGAGCCCGACTTCTTTGCCACCGTGGACCACCCGGCGCGCCGCCTGATCGACCGCATGGGCGCCTGTGTGATGGGCTTCGACGCCACCACCCGCGCGGTGGGCGACATGCTGCAGAACGAACTCAAGCCCGTGGTGCAGGTCGTCGAGGCCTATCCCGATACCGGCCGGCGCGTCTTCCAGACCGTGCTGACCGAGTTCGAGCGCTTTCTCGAGCACTACTTCAAGAACGAAAACGAGGCCTCGCGCCGTGGCGTGTCGCTGGCGCAGCAGGTCGAGCAGCGCGAGACCATGGCGATTCAGTACACCATCGAGTTGCGCAAGATGCTCAACGAGATGCCGGTGCAGGAAGGCGTGCGCGAGTTCCTGTTTCAGGTCTGGGCCGACGTGCTGGCCGTCACCGCGGTGAAGGAAGGCGTGCAGGGCGAAGCGATCAAGGCGATGAAGCGCGCTGCCGCCGACCTGATCTGGTCGGCCAGCGCCAAGGTCTCGCGCGAAGAGCGCGCCGACGTGATCCGGCGCCTGCCGCCGCTGCTGAAATCGCTGCGTGACGGCATGGAGCAGGCGGGCGTGTCGGCCGACAAGCAGGACGAGCACATCGGCAAGCTGAACAACTCGCTGGCCGCAGCCTTCACGGCCAAGACGGCGTCGATCCCGCACGACCGTCTGGTCGAGTTGATGGCGCGGCTCGAAACGCTCGAAGAACTGCTGCCCGACGCCGAAGACGTGGAGATCGACGAATCGCTCGTGCTCGACCTGTCGGGCCACGAAAGCGAAGAACTCGAAGTGGTGGGCGAGGGCGGTTCGATGCCGACACCGGCGATGCTCTCTTGGGCCAAGGAGTTGCAGGTGGGCGGCTGGTACATGCTCGACTACCGGAGCCGCAACGAGGCAGTCCAGCTGTCGTGGCAGGGTCTGCGCAAGCAGTTGACCCTGTTCGTGTCGCCTCAGGGGCGCGGCATCTTGTTCCAGAAGCACCGGCTTGCGTCGTTCCTGCAGGCCGGATTGCTGGTGCCGGCGCAGGACGAATCGCTGACGGTGCGCGCCACGCGCGACGCGCTCGAAAAGCTCAACGGCGATCCGAGCCGCTTGTTGAACTGAAATCGACTGGCCGTCGGGGCTGGTCAGCCCTGCCCCTGGCTCACTGCTTCAGTGGATCAGCCGATCTTCGACATCGACGAACAGTTCGTCCAGGATCAGCGCGTCGGGTTCTTCGCCCAGGCACCAGAACACCATCAGCACGATGATCTTCAGGTCTTCCAGATCGAGCGGGTTGCCGCCGATCGCGGTGGCCCGATCGATGACCATCTCGCGCATCGGCGGTGGCAACACGCCGGCCGACTCGAGAAAGCTGATGAAGCCGATCGATTCTTCGCCGAGCAGTTCATGCTCCTGCGGGGAGTACACGCGCAGGCTGCTCGCACCTTGTTCGCCGACGTACGACTCTGCCGTCTTGGCCAGCCCGTCGAGCCACAACAACGCTTCCTGGATTTCGTCTGACTCGAAACCGACCGACGTGAGTTTGCGGGTCAGCTGATCGTGCCCGGGGCAGGCGTCGGGCCGCCAGTAGTTTTCGTACAGGTACACGAGCACGTCGAACATGAAAATGACTATACCGCAGCGATGCGCTGAAACAGTTGCCCGGGCAAGCGGGCAACGCGGCCGTCCATCTCCAGTTCGAGCAAGCGCGTGTTCAGGTCCGCTGGCGAGCGGCCGGTGCGGGCGACCAGTTCATCGAGCGTGACCGGATCGAACCCCAGGGCCGCCAGCAGCGCGTCTTCCGGGGTGGTTGAAGCAACGCCGACGTCGGTGGGGGCCGGCGCAGCACCGGCCAGGTTCAACTCTTCGAGCACATCCTGGGCGCTGTCGACCAGTTTGGCGCCTTGTTTGATCAGCGCATGGCAGCCGCGTGACAGCGGCGAATGAATCGAGCCGGGAATCGCAAACACGTCGCGCCCGGCTTCGAGGGCCAGGCGGGCGGTGATCAACGAGCCTGACTGCAGTGCGGCCTCGACCACCAAAGTGCCACGCGACAGCCCGGCAATGATGCGGTTGCGGACGGGGAAGTTCGGTGGCAACGGCGGCGTGCCCAACGAAAATTCGCTCAGCATCAGGCCCGTCTGGGCGATGCGATGAGCCAGGCTCAGGTTGCGCCGCGGGTAGACGCGGTCCAGCCCGGTGCCGACCACGGCCACCGTGCTGCCCGCGCCCTCGAGCCCGCCCTCGTGGGCGGCGGTGTCAATGCCCAGGGCCAGGCCCGACACCACCGTCAGGCCGGCCTGGCTCAGCGATGCCGAGAAAGCGCGCGCGTTGTCGGTGCCCTGGCGGGTCGGGTTGCGGCTGCCCACCACCGCCACCGCTTCGGTCTGCAGCAGATCGGTGCGGCCCTGGGTGTAGAGCAACAACGGAGGGTCGGCGGTTTCGAGCAGGGCGGGCGGGTAGCGCGGGTCGCCGAGCGTGATGACCGCGCGCGGTTCGGACGAGTCAGCCGCCAGCCAGGCCCAGGTCAAGGCGAGCAAGGCATCCACCGACTCGTGTTGGGCCGCCAGTGCTTCGGCCGCCGCCGCTCCGGCGATGGCGCCGCGTGCATTGCCGCTGGCCTCGAAGACCGCTTGGGGCGAGTCGAACGCTGCCAACAGCCGGCGCGCGGTTTCACGCCCCACTCCCGGTGTTTCGATCAGCCGCAACCAAGCGGCCAACTCGTCGCGATCGATCATTCGGCGTGCGCCGACGCGGATCTCAGGGTTCGGTGAATCGATCACCCCGTCGGACCGGCTCCTGCACCGACAGGATCAGCGCGTAGGACATGCGGTCGAACACGCGGAACACGAACAAGGTGCCGTGGCGCTCGTCCGGCAGCTTGATGGTCGGGCGGCGCGGGTCGGTCTTGTCGACCTTCTCGGCGCCGGCACGCCACACCGCGAGCACATGGCCGCGTTCCATGCCGTCTTTCGTGCCCTTGTTCAGAGAAACGATGTGGTTCTGGCCCGCGTTCAGGCCTTCGCCGTAGACCGACACGATCTGGCCCGTCATCGAGCCCGTCGGCGCATGCGGCGAGTAGTTGCTGAACTGCGGCGGCGGCACGGCGGCCAGCCGGTCGCCCACGCCGGCTTCCTGCTTCAGGTTGAGCAAGGTGAACGTGGCCGGGATGATCTCAGCCTTGCCGGTCACACGATCGACCGTGTCGCCCGGGCGGGTGTACTCGGCGGTGCCCACATAGGCGCCTTCGTAGCCGAGCAGTTCGTTGGTGGTCGGGTCGGTCAGCGGCTTGGCCTCGCGGAAGACGCGGTACTCTCGTTGCGGGCCGCTCAGGTCGCCGCGCACGTAGGCGGTGTCGCCACGGCCCATCAGCACACGCCCTTCGGGCGCGGCGACGATGCGCGGGGCCGAGTCGAGCTCGTTGGCCTGGAAGATCACCGCCTCGTTCAGGAAAGGCTCGATCAGGTGGAACGGAATCGACGCGATGGGCCCGGTGTCCAGCCCCTGACCACGCACGCGCGGTGACAGCTTCAGTGTGCCGCTGGGCCCGGTGCCGACACGCAAGCGCGCACGCCCGCCGCTCTTGTCGAGGTAGAGCGCCTGGCCCGGGTAGATCAGGTGCGGGTTGCGGATCTGGTCGAGGTTCATGCCCCACAGTTCGGGCCAGCGCCACGGGCTCTTCAGGAACACCTTGGAAATGTCCCACAGCGTGTCGCCGCGCTTCACGGTGTATTGGTCGGGTGCATTGGCCGCCAGTTCGGACAGCGGTACGCCGGCCTGCGCCACTTGTTGCGCGGTGCCGCGCTGTTGCGGCGTGACCGGCCAGGTGACCGCGGTGGCAGGCACCGTGCCGAACATCAACGCCAGAGCCGACGCCAGGACCGCCCCGCCACAGGCCAAACTCGCCGCCCGGCGAGCGAAAGAATCGAATCGGTTGCGACGGGTCATGTAGGGCAGTCTCAGTGCGTGTCGGCGTCGGCAGCCGGCGCGGTGGGGTTACTGGGCTGAACGCGCCACACCGGCGGCAGTTCAGCGAAAATGCTCACTCAGTTTCACAGATTCTGCCCCTAAACCCTTGATATCGCAACGAAAGTGAACCTGCCCTGACCCCGAGGGTGTGAGACCTGTCACAACCTGTGGGATTGCACGCGGCCGAGTTTGTGCGCGGCCCCACAGCGTCGCATGGATCACCTCTGTTCAACACCCCGCAGCCTCCGTTCAACCCATGGCCAAGCTCCAGATTCTTCGTTATCCCGACCCTCGTCTTCACACTCCGGCCAAGCCGGTGGCGCAAGTGGATGAGCGCATTCGCCAACTCGTGGACGACATGCTTGAAACCATGTACGACGCCGAAGGCGTGGGGCTGGCCGCCACGCAGGTGGATGTGCACGAGCGCGTGATCGTGATCGACACCTCCGAGCAGCGCGACGAGCCGTGCGTGCTCATCAATCCCGAACTGGTCGCCACCAGCGAGGAGATGACCGTCAGCGACGAAGGTTGCCTGTCGGTGCCTACCATCTACGACAAGGTGCAGCGCCATGCGCGCGTGACGGTGCGCGCGCTCGACCGTTCCGGCGTGAGCCGCCAGTTCGATGCCGTTGGCCTGCTGGCGGTGTGCGTACAGCACGAGATGGACCACCTGCTGGGCAAGGTGTTCGTCGAGTACCTGAGCCCGCTCAAGCGCGAACGCATCAGGACCAAGATGATCAAGCGCACGCGCGACGAACTGCGCGATGCTTGAGCTCGGTGCATGAAAAGGGCCGCTTGAAGCGGGCCGCATGAAGGTCGCTTTCGCGGGCACGCCCGAATTTGCCCGCGTCGCGCTGGCCGCGCTGCGGGCCGCGGGCTTCGACGTGGTGCTGGTGCTGACGCAACCCGACCGGCCTGCCGGCCGTGGCATGAAGGTGAATCCATCGCCGGTGAAGGCACTGGCGCTCGAACAGGGCATTCCGGTCGAGCAGCCGCGCAGCCTGCGCCTGGACGGCAAATTTGCGCAGGAGGCCCAGGCCGCCCGGGAACGGCTCGTCGCCGCGAATGCCGACGTGATGGTGGTGGCCGCATACGGCCTGATCCTGCCGGCGTGGGTGCTTGAACTGCCGCGCCTGGGCTGCCTGAACATCCACGCGTCGTTGTTGCCGCGCTGGCGTGGCGCCGCGCCGATCCACCGTGCCATCGAGGCCGGCGACGCGCAGACCGGCGTCACGATCATGCAGATGGACGCGGGGCTGGACACCGGTGCGATGCTGCTGGCCGAACCGGCGCCGATCGCCGCCGACGACAGCACCGCCACCTTGCACGATCGCCTGGCGGTGCTCGGCGGCCGGCTGATCGTCGAGGCGCTGGAACTCGCGGCCTGCGGCGGCTTGGCAGCCACACCGCAGCCCGAGGAGGGCGTGACCTATGCGCACAAGATCGACAAGGCCGAGGCGCCGATCGACTGGTGCCAGAGCGCCGCCGTGATCGAGCGCCGGCTGCGCGCCTTCGACCCGTTTCCCGGCGCCAGCACCGAGCTGGGCGGGCTCGCGCTGAAGTGCTGGCGCGCCGAGCTCAGCGAGGGCCGCGGCACGCCCGGCGAGGTGCTGGCGGTGGGGGACGACGGCATCACCGTGGGCTGCGCCGACGCTGCTCTGCGCCTGACCGAACTGCAGCGCCCGGGCGGCAAGCGCCTGCCGGCGCGGCAGTTCCTGCGGGGCACGTCGGTCGAGGTGGGTGTTCTGCTTGGTGGAGGAACAGGGACAGGGCCGGCCTGACTGGCCCGACGCCGTGGCGTTCCATCGCACGCCGGCGCAGTCTGTCGTGCTGGGGGTGACAGGGGCAGGCCGTGCCGGCACAGTGGCAGCCTGTTCACGCTGCAAGGAGCTCACGATGCAACCACCCGCCCCTGCATGGCGCCTCGCGCTGGCCGCGCTGTTGTTCACCATGCCGCTGGTGCACGCGGTGGCCGACACGGTGGTCGGCTCCGGCACGCTGCAGACCGAAACCCGCACGATCACCGGCTTCCAGGCCGTCGCGTTGCGCGGCGCGATGAACCTGGTGCTGCGCCAGGGTGCGAGCGAAGGCGTGGAGATCCGCGCCGATCACAACCTGCTGCCGCTGATCGAGACCCGCGTCGTCGACCGCGCCGGCCTGCCGACCCTGGAGATCGACACCCGCAGCGGCACGAGCTGGTCGACCCGCAATGAAATGACGGTGACGGTCTCGCTCATCAACCTGAAGGCTTTGACCGTCAGCGGTTCGGGCGACACCGCGTGCGAGCGTTTGAAGACCGATTCGCTGAAGGCGACGCTCAGCGGCTCGGGCAACCTCAAGCTCGGCCGGCTCGATGCCGATGCACTGAAGCTGCGCCTGTCGGGCAGCGGTGATGCGCAGGCCGGCGGCAACGTGGTCCGCATCGAGCTGGCGACCAGCGGCAGCGGCAACGCCGATCTGCAGCGCCTGCAGGCCGACGATGTTGGCGTGCGCATCGCTGGCAGCGGCGACGCCAGCGTGCATGCGCGCCGTGCGTTGACGGTGGCCATCACCGGCAGTGGCGACCTCAGTTATGCCGGCGAGCCTGCGCTGAAGAGTTCGATCAGAGGCAGCGGCAGCGTCAAACGCCTGCGCACCCGCTAGAAAACCCCTGAAGGACCGGGCTCTGCGAGCGCCCGCGCGGCGCACGACAATACGCACATGAGCCTGCGTCGTGTGCCCCGTGCCCTAACGAACCACCCCGATTTCCGGCGCGGTGCGCACGACGTGCTGGAGTTCATTCCCGGCATCGTCGCGTGGGGCCTGGTGACCGGCGTGGCCATGGTCAAGGGCGGCCTGAGCGTGCCGCTGGCGTTGTTCATGTCGCTCACGGTCTTCTCGGGTTCGGCCCAACTCGCCACCCTGCCGCCGATCGTGGCCGGCGCGCCGCTGTGGGTGGTGTGGGCGGCGGCGTGCTGCCTGAACCTGCGCTTCGTGCTCTACAGCGCGCAGTGGCGCACCTACTTCGGCCACCTTCCGCGCCTTCAGCGCATCAGCCTGAGCTACTTTGCGGCCGACCTGAACCTGATCTCGTTTCAGCGCGCCTACCCGCGCGGGAGACCCGAACCGGGGCAGGTGTCGTACTACATCGGCGGCGCGCTCACCTTGTGGGTGGCCTGGCAGATCCCGTCGCTGCTCGGCATCTTTCTGGCCAACACGATCCCGACCCAATGGGGCCTGGGTTTTGCCGGCACCTTGGCGATGCTGGGCCTGACCTATGGCCTGTTGTCCGGCCGCAGCACCTGGACTGCTGCGATCGTCGCCAGCACCGCGGCCGTGGCGGCGTATTCGCTGCCGCTCAAGCTCAACATCAGGGTTGCGATCGCCGCGGCGATCGCAGCCGGCCTGTTGGTCGAGCAGGCCGAGCGCGCGGCGCAACGCATGCGGGGTGCGGCATGAACGGCGGTGAAGCCGCCCTGGCCATCGCCGGGCTCGCCGTGATCACCGTGGTGACGCGCGGCTTCTTCCTGTTGCCCGACCGTGAGGTGCCTATCCCTGAGTGGCTGGCGCGCAGCCTGAAGGTCGCGCCGCTGGCGGCGATGGCGGCCATCGTCGTGCCCGAGATCGTGTTGACCCGCGGTGAGTTGATCGACACCTGGCAAGACGCGCGCCTGGCCGCCGCGCTGGCCGCCACGCTGTACTACCTGTGGAAGCCCGGCGTGCTGGGCCCGCTGCTGGCCGGCATGATGGCTTTCCTGCCCTTGCGCTTGCTCTGGGGCTGGTAAGGTGCTGGTTGGTCCGCCTATGCGATCGTCATGTTGATCCACGGCTGTAACTTGGTTACCCTAAACTGAATGCTGGAGTTTCACCGTCCATGAACGTCATTCGTTTCACCGATCTGATCCAGGCCGGCAAGGTCGCCCGCCAGCGCGTGTTCATTCGCGCCGACCTGAACGTGCCGCAAGACGACGCTGGCCACATCACCGAAGACACCCGCATCCGAGCGTCGGTGCCGTGCATCCAGATGGCGATGAAGGCGGGTGCCGCGGTGATGGTCACATCGCACCTGGGCAGGCCGACCGAAGGCGAGTTCAGATCAGCCGACTCGCTCGCGCCGGTGGCCAAGCGGCTGGGTGAATTGCTCGGCTTCGAGGTGCCGGTGATTGCGAACTGGGTCGATGGCGTGAAGGTTGCACCCGGCCATGTGGTGATGCTGGAAAACTGCCGAGTCAACAAGGGCGAGAAGAAGAACGATGAAGGTCTGGCGAGGAAGATGGCTGCGCTGTGCGACATCTTCGTGCACGACGCCTTCGGTACCGCGCACCGCGCCGAAGCCAGCACCTACGGCATCGCGCAGTTCGCCAAGGTCGCTTGCGCCGGCCCGCTGCTGGCGGCCGAGATCGATGCCATCAACAAGGCGCTGGCGAATCCGAAGCGGCCGCTGGTGGCGATCGTCGCGGGCAGCAAGGTCAGCACCAAGCTGACGATCCTGCAGGCGCTGGCGAAAAACGTCGATGGGCTGATCGTCGGCGGCGGCATTGCCAACACCTTCATGCTGGCCGCCGGCATGAAGATCGGCAACAGCCTGGCCGAGACCAGCCTCGTTGGCGAGGCCAAGGCGGTGATCGAGGCAATGAAGGCGCGCGGTGCCGCGGTGCCGATTCCCGTCGACGTGGTCACCGCCAAAGCCTTCAAGGCCGACGCAACCGCCACGGTGAAAGCCGCCACCGACGTGGCCGACGACGACCTGATCCTCGACATCGGCCCGAAGACCGCGCAGATCCTGGCCGCGCAGCTCAAGGCAGCCGGCACGATCGTCTGGAACGGCCCGGTCGGCGTGTTCGAGTTCGACGCTTTCGCGCATGGCACCGAAGCCATCGCACGCGCGATCGCGAGTTCCAGCGCTTTCAGCATCGCTGGCGGCGGGGCTTGCAATCGGCAAGTCGCTCGCCGAAGCCGACCTGGCGGATCAGGCGAAGGCCGTGATCGCCGCGATGAAAGCGCGTGGCGCCGCAGTACCCATCCCCGTCGATGTGGTGACCGCGAAGAGCTTCGCCG
>JANMYQ010000190.1:0-2441 GCA_031382215.1 Methylibium sp. | reverse complement strand
GCGCGCCTGCAGGTCGACCATGACCGCGTCGACCGTGTGACCGCCGCCCGCTTGCTTCCATCGCTCGATCGCCGCCTCGCCACGGGTGACGAACTCGGCCTGCACGCGACGCCAAGCCGCGGCCGCGACGACCGCCTCCTCGATGAACTGGGTCAGCGACTCGCCCTCGCGCAAGACAGCCTCGACTTCCGCCCTGACCTCGGGCTCGACGCGAATGGGAGGAAATGTTGCAGAGCGCATGGATAGAATGTATAGCAAACGTGCTACGCAGGCAATATCAGCCTCGCGCTCCCCATCACCACCGCCTGACCCGCGACTGAATGCGTGTGCCGAGCGGAGGACAGGAACACCAACGGGCAGCCCGAAAACAGACCGCGATAGTGGTTTAGTCCGAAGTTCCTCCAAGCCCCGAGCGAGTTTGTCCTTGCGTGACAGGCATTTGGCGTGAGAACGGGGTTCCGGCGTCTGCCTACAGCCGGATTCGCTGGAGCAGCTCGAACGCTCGCTGTTGGTTCGCGTTGGGCGTGGTGAGAACCTCGAACGTCGGCGCATCGGGCCCGGCGTGAGGCGTGCGGCAGGTGTTGCGCACGATGGTGGCCATCTCGGCCATCAGGGTTGAGAAGCTGTGCACGGGCGTGCCGTCATCGAGTGTGTGGCGGGCCACCTTGGCCAGCGCGGCCTTGGAGCGCCTGGCGGGCGCGACGGGATCGCGCGTGGCCTTGGCCTGCTGATCGGTGTCGGCGAACATCAGCTCGCGCCAGGCCTCGCGCATGTGCCACTCGACGTAGTAGGCCAGCATGCACAGGAAGATGTGCGCGCGCACCCGATCGGCGCTGCGGTGGTGGATTGGGCGCACCTTCAGGTCGATCGTCTTGAGCGAGCGGAACGCGCGCTCGACGTTGGCCAGCGCTTTGTAGTTGCGCACGCAGTCGGGGGCGTCCATCTGCGTCGCACTCACCGAGGTGCGGATGATGTACAGGCCGTCCAGCGCCGCCTCGGCGGCTATGGCCGCGCTCTTGCGCGAGAAGGTGAACGTGGTGTCGCCGATCGCCAGCTCGAAGTGCTTGGCCATCTTGTACTGGTTGATGAGCTTGCCCACACGCAGCCCGATCTCGTCCTGGCCGGCGAGCTTGCCCGCGTCCACCCGGGCCTTGATCTTGTCCAGGTTGCGCTCGGTGGCCGCCAGCAGCTCCTGGCGCTTGTGCGTGCGCAGCTTGGCCAGCTGCGGGTTGCGGCACGCCACCAGCCGCTCGCCCGGATAGTCCGGCGAGCTCAGCTCGAGCAGGTTGCGCTCGTCGAACAGGTCGAGCTGCAAATGGCCTTGCTCCACGAGCGCGCGGATCGACACGCTCTTGAGCGCTGTGATCCAGGCGATGCCGTCGGTCTGGCGCAACTCGGCGATGGCCTTGCTGGAGATCATGCCGCGGTCGCCCACCATCACCAGTTGCTCGACGCCGAAGTCCTTGCGCAGGCGCTGCACCTCGGGCATCAAGGTCTGGCTGTCGGCGACGTTGCCCTCGTGCACCGACACCGCCACCGGGCAGCCGCGGGCGTCGGTGAGCAAGCCGTAGTTGACCTGCAACAGCCCCTTCTTGCCGTCGCGGCTGTAGCCGAGCTTGGCCAGCGGACAGCAACTGCCCTCGAAATAGCTCGACGACAGGTCGTACAGCACCAAGCCACCGGCGCTCAGGTGGCGCGCGGCGAGCTTGTTCTGGATCGCAATCTGGTGCGCGAGCAACCAGTCCATTGCCGCGTACAGGCCGTCCTCGCTCGCGTCGGCCACACCGAAGTCCTCAGCCAGCGTCGTGGTGTGCCACCAGCGCGTAGTCGCCAGCTTCGTATGCGGCGCCACGATGCGCGAAGCCACCATCGCCAGAACCAAGTCGCGTTCGCGGCAGGGCTTGGCGGCGAGCACGCCCGCCAAGCCCAGGCGCTGCAGGGTCAATGCGACGGCCTGCACATGACCATGGCAACGCGATGCAGTGATCTCGAAGCAATGCACTGTCGGCGGCAATGCCTCGCCGCGCAACGTCGCGCGAATGGCTTCGATCTGCGCCGCCGACAAGCTGGACAGATTGGCCAGCGTGCGCTTACCGACCTTCGAGCCCTCGCGGTAGGACTCACGCAGCAGCACGGTAGGGGCTGAGCCGCGATTCGGAACGACATGGATATGCATGTCTACATGTATAGGCTACATGGTATCAAAACTCAAGTACAAGACATGCCTACAAATAAAACCCCGCAACAGGGCCCAACTCGTTGATTCAAAAAGCTTTACCCGCTCAAAACCGCGCGGCAGCGGAGGAACTTCGGCCTAGCGCAAGCTTGTGGCTTCGCCCCCGCACGAGCCGGTGGGCAAGCGACAGCAGGCTCTCGATGGGTCTCATGCGCTCAGGCTCGATTCAAGCGAGCGCGTGTTGGCTGTCCCCAACCCACCACGG